>JAJFTY010000196.1 GCA_021372695.1 Deltaproteobacteria bacterium | reverse complement strand
GTAACGGCTGTGTGGCGGTTGCCGAACCGCCTGCCGTACCGTACGCGGTCGAAGGCGATGCCGGCAAAAGAGAAACGGGCGGCCGGGCCGCATTCTGCTCTTCACGCCTCTTTTCGATGAAGTAGGAGTAGTTCCCCCGGTATTCGTGGCAGATTCCCTCCCGCAACTCGAAAACACGGTCCACGAGACAGTCGAGGAAGTAGCGGTCATGCGAGACGATCAGGATGGTTCCATGGTAGTTCAGCAGGGCGTTCTGGAAAATCTCCCGGGTCTTGATATCCAGGTGATTCGTCGGTTCGTCGAGAATCAGCAGATTGGTATCCGTCAGCAATATTTTCAGCAGGGCGAGACGCGACTTCTCGCCGCCGGAGAGCACGGAAATCGGTTTGTAGATATCGTCCCCGGAAAAGAGGAAGGCGCCGAGAAGATTCCGCCGCTCCTGGTCGTTGCTCCGGGTCCCCACGGAGCTCACCTCCTCCCAGATGGTCCGCTGGTAGTCCAGGTTCTGTGCGCTCTCCTGGGAGAAGAAGGCCATCTTCACGTTGAGGCCCGTCTGAACCGCGCCCGCCGTTGGGGTCTCATCGCCGCTGAGAATCCTTGAGAGGGTCGATTTGCCCGCCCCGTTCACCCCGACCACGGCCGCTTTCTCCCCCCGGTAGAGGGTGAAGGTCACGTCGTGGAAGACGTTGAGATCCCCGTAGGATTTCGCCAGGCGTCGGACAGCCAGCACCTCCTTGCCGCTGCGCGGACTCTCGGGAAAGTGGATGGTGACCGTCCGGGAGTTTCCCTCCTCCTGAAGGAGCTCGAACTTTTCCAGCTGCTTTACCCGGCTCTGGACCTGACTGGCTTTGGTGGCCTTGTAGCGGAACCGCTCGATGAACTCCTTGATCCGTTTGATTTCGGCCCGCTGCAGCTCCATCTCCTTCTTGAGGGCTTCCCTGCGCCGCTCCTTCTCTCTCAGATAATAGGAGTAGTTGCCTTTGTAGAGGGTGATCGTCCGGTTGGCGAGCTCCGCGATCACGGTGACGATCTTGTCGAGAAAGACGCGGTCGTGGGCGATGGTGACGATCGTTCCGTCATAGTCCTTCAGCCAGCTCTCGAGCCACTCCAGGCTTTCGGTGTCGAGATGGTTGGTCGGCTCATCGAGGAGCATGACGTCCGGCCGGGAGAGAAGAATCACGGCGAGCATGATCCGCATCTTCCAGCCGCCGGAGAAATCGGCGCAATTCTTGGCGAAATCGCTGTTCCGGAAGCCGAATCCTGCGAGGACCTGCTTGGCCTGCGCCGCGAAGGCATAACCGTCCTTGGCATTGAACCGGGCCACAGCCGTCTCGTACGCCTTCAGGAGCTTCTCGTGGTCCGGGTCGTCGGCGGCGGAGGAGGAGAGGTTCGCCTCGCAGCGCTTGAGTTCCTCCTCCAATTCGGCAATGCCGCTCTTCTGCCGCAGGTAGTCCATGAGCGGCACCGGGTCCAGTTCGACGAGGTCCTGGGGAAGGTAGCCGATGGTCGTACGCTTCCGGTCGGGGATCTCGATGGTCCCCCCGTCGAGATCGACGGCGCCGAGGATCGCCCGCAGCAGAGTCGTCTTGCCGGTGCCGTTGTCGCCGACCAGGCCGACCCGGCCGCGGTCGTTAATCGTCCAGGTGATCTTGTCGAAGATCTTCCGGTCGGCGAAGGAGAGGCTGACTTCTCTCAGGTAGATCAAGTTTCCTAAATCCTCATGCTATCCATATGATTGGCTGACCCGGCCGCGATTCAAGAAGGTGGCCCCGGGCGGCCGCCTCCTTTTTCCGGCGCGTTTATATCAGGACTTCCCATCGGAAGCAAATGGTGATTCCTCTTTCCGTCCGGCAGAGTACGATGAGGATGGTCACATCCGGATGCCGTGGAGGAGGGCCGTCCGGTCGAGAGCGACCCGCAGGGTTGCATGGAGGAGTTCGTTGTGGTTCTGGATGAACGGGTGGTACTCCAGACGGGATTCCTCGAGCGTGACGCGGAGAGAGGCGAGTTCGCGGTAGAGTTTCCGCTTGTCCGCGATCAGTTGGGCAAGGGTGATCAGGATCCCCTCGGCTCCGTCGGCGAGTGAAAGGGTGACAGGATAGAGGGAAGCGGCGGGCAGGCGGTCCGTCTCATCGCCGATGGGCCGGAAAACCGTCATCTGGCGTGACCAGCGCAGGTAAAGGGCCGGGCTGACCTTGAAGGCCGGTGACCAGAAGTAGGGAGGTGCCATCGCGAAATCCGGGGCGATCGCCTTCGGCAGGTTCGCGATCCGGATCAGATCGGCCCAGGAGGCAAGTTCGATCCCCTCGAACCGGGGTTTCATCCGCCAGAAGGGGAGATAGAGTGCGATTCCCCCGGCGGCGGGCGGGGTCATCACCGAGAATGCCACCTTTTCGAAAGATTGCCCGGGGCAGCTCCAGGCCGAGCCGCAGTTCCGACAGATCAGGACCAGGGAATCCCTGTCGCCTTCCATGTCCCATCCGCAGTGGGGGCAGAGGGTCGGAACGAAACGGACCTGGCCCTCCGACGGAGCGGACGGGAGCCGCAGGCGTTCCTCGTCCGTCAAGGCACGCACCGCTCTCCCGGTGACGCCATCGTAAAGTTTCCCGCCGCGCACGAGGAAAGGGGCATGGATCAGGCTGACCGCCTCCCCGATGAAGCGCTGAAGAAGGGTGGGGCCCGTTGTTTCGCCGCCGGGGATCGCGCTCAGGGCGGGTCTCTCCACGGGAAGGAACCGCCCCTCCGTGGCCGGCGTATCGAAATGGAGTCTGAGGACCTGCGGCCGGAAACCCAGCGTGGAAGTCAACCCGGGGATATCCGCGGCAAGGGCGCTCGTGTCGACGAAGCGGTACATCACCTCGGAGGCCGAGAGGGCAAAGGTCGAGCCACGGAGTCGCCAGTAGGGGACGTAAAGAAGCTCACCTTCGGCGCCTGCGGCGGGCGGGATGTGGTAGCGGAAATGCTCCCGGGGGACGAGGTAGAGCCTTGTCCGGCAGAAGGGACAGGCGAGGAGACGGTCCGTCTCGTCCAGTGTCGCCGGCGCCCCGCACTGAGGGCAGCCCTGTTCGATCTGCCAGTTGGTTTCGTTCATGGCGCTTCCGGCCGGCGCATCCGGCCATGGGTCAGAGGTCCCGCCATGCCTCAACGCTTCCCGATCTCTTTGCCGCACTGATTGCAGTAGATGGAGTTCGGCAGGTTCGCCGTCATGCAGTGCGGACACCTCTTCTCCCCGGATGGCTGCTCGACGGGACGCCCGCATTGGATGCAGAACTTTGCGCTTGGCGGGAGGTTCTTCCCGCAGGCGGAGCATTTCTGGAAAATCAGGAGCTGATGGCCGCAATGGGGACAGAACTTCGCCTCCCTCTCGACGGTGAGGCGGCAATCCGGGCAGGTGATGACCTCCTTCGGGGCTGCCTGGGCCTCTTCGCCCCGGAAAGCTCCGGCGAACATCGCCGGCATCATGAACCCCATCCCCATGCCGAGCCCCGCGCCCGCCTCGCCCTGCGTCTGTGCTGCGCTCTCCAGGGCCATCGCCGCCTTCATCTTGAGGAGCTTGTTCATATCGTCGAAGAGACCGAGCCGACTCTTGTCGTCGATGGCTTTCTGCACCTCCGGCGGCGGGGTGATGGATTGGATGTAGAGGTCGACGAGCCCCAGGCCGAACTGCGAGAAATCGTTCCGGAGGACCTCCTTCAGCTGTCCCGAAAGTTCGTCGTACCGGGCGGGAAGGTCGAAGATCGTGTCGATCTTTTCTCCCATGAGGTCGTTGAACCGAGAGACGATGACGCGGTTCAGGTATTCAGCGACAGCCTCCGTGGTGTAGACCCCCTGCGTTCCGGCGAGGCTGTTGATGAACAGGAGCGGCTGGAGGATCCGGAGGTTGAAGATGCCGAACGCCCGCAGCCGGATGAGCCCCAGTTCCTTGTCCCGGAAGGCGACCGGGTCGCGGGTGCCCCAGGTGAGGTTCGTGAAAACCTTCATGTTCGTGAAGTAGACCTCGGCGCGCAGCGGGCTCGTGAGCCCCCACGGGAGGCTGAGGATCTTCGTCAGCAGGGGAATGTTGGCCGTCTTGAGGGTGTGGCGTCCGGGGCCGAAAGCGTCATAGGCCTTGCCGTTGTAGAAAAAAACGGCGGCCTGGCTTTCGCGGACGGTCATCTGCGCGCCCCATTTGATCTCGCCGGAGCCGCTCTCCGGGATGCGATGGAGCAGTTCCTTGCCCGACTCGTCGAACCATTCGATCACTTCGAGAAAAACGACGTTGTTCGTTCCCATAATCCACCTCTAAGAGAGGGTTTGAAGAAAGGGGCGCGGTGAATCCCCGGATCGCAGGGCGAAAATATAGAGGAGCCCTGTGGCGAAGTCAAGAAGGCAAACAAGGCCACGTCAATTGTTGATAGTACGTGGCTGGTCAAATGGTCCCGCCGCTCACCCGTGGAATTGCTGGCCCGTTCTAAGGCTCGGCCGCTCCACTTCCCAAACTCGCCCTACGGGCTTCGAACATGGGAAGTGGCCGCGCCGCGGACACTCACCCTCGCCAAGACGGGCGCCCCATCAATGAGCTTCGCTGCGCTCCGCTGATTCTTCGAATTCCACAAAAGGTTCGCTCAGGGACCGTTTACCGCCGACTTTGACGGGGGCGTGAGAAGGTAAACCTCCCGTTTGCTATTTCGGGGGGAGTATTGTAAAGATGCGGGCATGAAGACGCAGCCGGTCGAATACGCGGGAACCTACCAGGGAATGGCGCTGATTGCGGACCCGATCTACCGGTATGCCTCCTTCACCGTTCCCACGGCGGACAGTGGTGAGAAGACCGAGAAGGACCTGATCGATTCACTCTGGATGCAGCGTCTCCGGCGGATTTACCAGCTCCAGAGCGCCCGCTGGGTCTACCCGGCGGCCGAACATACGCGGTTTCAGCACTCCCTGGGGACCATGCACATGGCGGGGGAGTTCGGCCGCCACCTCTACCCGTCGCTGAGAGAGATCTGCCCGGATGTCCCTTCCGCGAACTGCGTGGAGGAACTGCTCCGGGTCGCGGGCCTGCTCCATGACGTGGGGCACGGACCTTACGGCCATTTCTTCGACGACCATTTCCTCGGCCAGTATGGACTCACCCATGAGGATTTGGGTCAGTCGATCATCATCCGGAAGCTGGGGCGCCTGATTTCGGGGATCAGACGGAGCCCTTCAGGACCCTTTGCCGCGGGTGAATCGCTCGATCCCGCCAAGGTGGCCTTCCTGATCCGGATGCCTGCTCCCCATGAGGGCAGGAGGCCCCGCTGGCTCCAGTTGCTGCGCCAGCTCTTCTCCGGCATCTATACCGTGGACAACCTCGATTACGTCCAGCGGGACGCCTTCATGACCGGCTTTTCGCTCGATATCGTGGACATCACGCGTCTGCGCTTCTACACCTTCTTCACGAAGAGCGGGCTCACGCTCCACCAGGCCGGGGTTTCGGCCCTGAGCCGTTTTCTCAACGCGAGGCTGAATCTCTATTCCAACGTCTATTTTCACCGGACGACCCGGGCGCTCGACCTCCATCTCCAGGAGATTTTCCGGGACACGATGGATATGATCCTCCCCAAAAGCCCCGCCGATGCGCTGGATGCCTATCTCAACTGCGACGAGTGGCGCCTCTTCTGCGAAGTGGGGGAGTGGCCCGACAGCGCCGATCCGCGGAAGCGGAAGCTGGGCCGGGAGTGGGAGAAGCTCCACCGCCGGGAGGTCAAATGGAAGATGTCCTTTTCGGCGGAGCTTCCTGTCGACCGGATCCAGAGAGGAACCCGGTTCTCGCCGCCGCCCGATTATGAGGAGCAGATCCGCGCCTGCCTGCCCGGCCCGCTGAAAAAGAAGCCCATCCGGGTCGATCTGGCGACCCAGGACCCGCGGCCCATCAACCCGATGGCGGAGACGGACAAGCAGGTGAACATCTTCGACCCTGCGACGGGAAGGACCTCCCCCGAGCCCCTTCGGGAGATCTACCGCTTCATTCCGGCCCGCGTCGTCCACTTCCGGGTGTTTTCCCTGAACCACGACCATGACGAGATCCTCGCCCGGGCGGCGGAGAGTGTCCTTGGCGGCATGGACGGGGGTTCCCGAACCAACATTTGATCCCGACCATGGCACACGATCCGGAAACCACCGACATCACGCTCTTCGTCCGGACCTCCGGCGATGAAGCCGCGCGCTGGAACCGCACGAGGATCGTCGAGGCGCTGATCCGCGAGACCGGGATCGATGAGGAGACTGCCGAGGCGATCAGCCGGGAGGTGGAAAAGCAGATCGTCTCCTCCGGAATCGGCCATCTCACCACGGCGCTCATCCGTGAACTCGTGGACGCCAAGCTGATCGAGAGGGGGCTGGAACAGGCGTGCCGGCTCCACGCCCGCCTCGGTTTCCCTCTCTACGATGTCCGAGAGCTCATCTTCCACCAGAACAAGGAAAACGCGAATGTGCCCCATGCTCCCGAGGGGACGAATCTCACTCTCGTCGAGGGGATCAAGCGGGAATACGCCCTGCATGATGTCTTCTCCCGGGAGGTGGGCGACGCCCATGTCTCGGGCGACCTCCATCTCCATGGCCTGGGATACATCGATCGGCCCTACGGCATCTGCCAGTCCCTCGAGTATCTCAAGAGGTTCGGACTGAAGCTCCCCCACTCCGTGACCGTGGCGGGACCGGCGCGTCACGCGGAGGTGCTCCTGGCCCACATGGTCCGTTTCGCCTCCGCGCTCAGGGGACACTTTGCCGGCGTGATCGGATGGGATTCGGTCAACCTCTCGTTCGCCCCCTACCTGAAAGGGATGGGGGAGCGGGAGGTGGAACAGTTCGCCCAGATGCTGGTCTACGAATTTTCCCAGCTCACCTCGGCCCGGGGCGGGCAGGCCATATTCACCGACATCCATCTCTTCTGGGAGGTTCCCGCATCCTGGGCCGATCTCCCCGCAATCGGCCCGGGCGGAAGGCCGACCGGCCTGACCTGTCGGGAGTTCGGCGAAGACGCGCGCCTCTTCGCCCGCGCGTTGATGCGGGTTTACCTTCAGGGAGATGCAGAGAAGAAGCCGTTTATCTTCCCCCGTCCGATCATCCACATCACGGATGAATTCTTCCGGACCGCAGGACACGAGGAGTTTCTGGAGGAGATCTGCGGCGTCGCGTCGGCGATGGGGAACCCCTGCATCGTCCTGGATCGGGAGCGGGGCGCCCGCATCGCCTCTTGCGGCTGCTTGGATCTGGACGGGGAGGCCGCGGCAGGAGCCGATCCCGGGAAGAGGAGGTGCGCCTCGATCCAGAACGTCACCATCAACCTGCCCCGCCTGGGATATCGAGCCTGGGAAAGCGACGACGGCAAGTTCTTTTCCCTCCTTGACGACGTTTTGAGGCTTGCGATCGAGGCTCATGTCCAGAAGCGCAGCTTCATCGACAGGCTGCTCTCCCTGGGGGACGCCGGGCCACTCGCCATGCTGGCGATGAAAAACGACGGTTCACCGTATCTCGAGATGGAGACGGCTACCTACCTCATCGGAGTCACAGGGCTCAATGAACTCGTGCGGATCCGCAAGGGTCGGCAGCTTCACGAGTCGGAAGAGGCCCTGGAGTGGGGCCTTTCCGTCATCGGTCACATCCGGGAAGAGGCCAGGAGGCAGGGGCAGATCCACGGGATGAAATTGCTCCTCGAACAGACGCCTGCGGAAACGACAGCCTACCGTTTTGCCCGCCTCGACCTGAAACAGTTCTCTCCGCTGCCGGGTCGTTACGTCCTGGGTGATCTTGCCAGGGGGGAGATCTACTACACCAATTCATCCCAGCTCAACCCGGCAGCAGCCGTCGATCCCACGACACGCATCCGGATGGAGGGCCGCTTTCACCCCTTCTTCCGGGCGGGGGCGGTCACCCACATCGAGCTTGGGGCGGCCAACCCTCCGGCCGCTCTGCTGGCCGCCCGGGTCGTCGAGGCGTTTCATGAAACCCAAAACAATCAGATCGTTTTTTCCCCCGACTTCACCTTCTGTGCCGGCTGCGGGGCCACACTGCGGGGGCTCCTTGAGAAGTGCGGCAGCTGCGGCTCCGCCAATGTGGACGGCCTGGCCCGGATCACCCAGTATATGAGCTGGATTTCCGGATGGAACAGGGGAAAGCGCGCCGAGCTCCGCGACCGTAACCGCAATGCAGGCGCCTTTGTGGATTGAAATCCCCGTCCGGGCTTGTGGGCGTAATGAACGGCACCCCCCACGAAGAGAGGACCCCTCCTTCCGAAATGAATTTGAATGATTGCCCGTTACGAGGCCTACCGATTTCGAAACAGCTTCGCGAGGCGGGATCGACCACAAATCCGTCGGTCGTTCGGTGTTTCGCGGGATTCAACGGTGGCTGTTCCGGACTGCCCCGAGGTCAGGCCGTCCAGGACGGTCGCCGGATCCACCGGCAGGATGGTTCCGCAGGCAGGACATTGATAATGGATATCGCCTGAAAAGGGATTGTGCCCCCTGTACCTGAACACCTGTGCCTTCTCCGGATCTCCATTCCGGCCCGTCCCCTCGATCTGGCCCGGGATGCCGCATCGCAGGCAGGTGATTGTGATGGCCGTCAGATTCTCCGCTGGAGTCTGTGGATTCATCATGGCGCGAAGGCGCTTTCCACCGACCTGCTGTTCACAGGCCCCGAGATCATCGTCTCCAATGATTTCAGCGAAAAAGGTTTTTCGAAGAAGCTGACGGGGTAATGCTCTCTTTCGCCTTCGAGCAGCCGCCGAAAGGCGTTGATGTTCCCGCTCATGTAGATCGTCTTGATCATCGGGTCATGGACCCGGATCTGCGCCATCATCTCCAGCCCGTTTTCCCCCGGCATCTGGATGTCGGTGATGACCACATCGGGCCTGAACCGAAGATAGGCATCATAGCCCGCTTTGCCGTCGTTGGCGGAGATCACCTCCATGCCTTCGTCTTCCAGGGTGCTCTGGATAGTATCGGCCAAAACACGATTATCGTCGACGACCAGCACTCTCATCCCTGACCACCTGCTCCCGGGAAGGGTCTCCCCGCCGGTAAATCGCCCCGCGACCATTCATAAGCCCCGGTTTATGGAAACGACCCGAATTTGATTGTCCACGGACTTGACGCCCTTCACGTTCTGTAAAATCCGGGCAGCTTCCGTTTTTTTCGCTTGTTCGCTGACGATGCCGGCCAATTCTACCTTTCCCGGCCCAACAACCGTGACCGATACGGAACTCGATGAAATGCCGAAGTCGGCTCCAATGAGGGCGGCCTCCGCCCTCCGGGAAAGCCCCATCATCTCCAGAGACTGCAAGGCATCGACTGAGCAGGCCTTGATCTCTTCGCTGCCGGCCATGTGCAAGATGGCATCGACCGCGAAATCGACCGTCAGATAGTCCATGTTGATCACGACATCGTATAGCTCGGGGCTTTCCCAATCCTGGCCGAAGGCATACCTGATGAAGGCTTCCCTCTCACGGTCACTCTTGGCGATCGCCCTGACGGCAGCTTCCCGCAAGCAGCCCCTTTCAACCATGTTTTGCACGCGTTTTTCGAGCGATGCGGTCACCCTGATTTGCAGCGCACATTTGAAATTCCGCAAGAGGATATGGCTTCCCCGCCCGAGGAAGAGGGCATTTCCGCGGCTGGCCAACTCATAGATCACGGACTGGAGACGGTCCAGATGAACCTCCGGCTGATGGGAATAGAGCTTCTTGAACAGGGAGGGCGCTTTTTCGTCTGCATTCTTGAAATCCTCGAGGAAACCCATCTCCCGGGCAGCGCTCTCGATCGCCTCCGTATCATAGAGCTTGTACCCCAGTTGGTCTGCGACTCGCTGCGCGATTGCGTGCCCGTTCGTGCCCATCTTCCTTGAAATGGTAATGAAGTACATGGTCCGCCTCCTTTGGATGATCGTCGTGGCTTGAATTGTCGTCTGCAACCGCCTGGTGACATTCCTTTCGGACGCAATCTTACGGATGATGAGAAGCTTAATGCAATGGGGGGAGGATGGGCGACTAACAGTAACCAAATCCTACCGGGTTCCCAGCCCATAGATCCCGAAGTCTTGATTTTTCCCGCCGCGTGATCCGGAAAGTCAAGATGAGAATGAACTTCAAAGGGCCCCATCCAGGCTGACGAAGGGCGGCGGAATTAATCGCTCTGACTCCCTTGACAGGGTGGGAACCCATTCATATATTACCGTCGCTTTTGAGGGTTACGTCATAGCGGCGGAGCATCGTGGCAATGGAAGATTACATCATCAAGATTTTCCGGGAGTCGGCCCAGGTCAAAGAGGTTTTCATCAATGAGAACCTCAATCGGATTGTGGCGGTGGTCGGGGCGGTGACATCGGCCTTGAAGGCGGGGAACAAAATCCTGCTGTTCGGAAACGGAGGGTCCGCGGCGGATGCGCAGCACCTTGCGGCGGAATTTGTCAACCGGTTCGTGATCGAGCGGCCGCCCCTTCCGGCCATCGCGCTGACGACCGATACCTCGATTCTGACCAGCATCGGAAATGATTACGATTTTGCCGAGATCTTCAGCAAACAGGTTCGGGCGATCGGCCGGAAAGGCGATATCGCCTGGGCGATGTCCACCAGCGGGACTTCTGCAAATGTGGTCAAGGGGCTGGAGGCGGCCAAGAAGATCGGGATGGTTACGATTGGTTTCACGGGACGGGACGGCGGCGATGTGGCGAAGATCGCGGACCACGCACTGAATGTTTCTTCCACCAGCACCCCACGCATCCAGGAGGTGCATATTACGGCCGGCCATGTGATCTGTGAGATGGTGGATTTCAAACTTTTCCAGAGACCGGATATGAAATAGGGGAGTCATGGTGACAAAGGTAAAAATCAATGCGGACGGTGCCGGAGGCGGCCTTCCGATGAAGAAGGAGGAGCAGTCGGAAATCAGCGGGCAGAATCGGGAAGCTCCCGCGAAGAGCGAAAAGACCGAAGATCTGATGGCGAAACTTCAGGAAGCGGAGAAGAAAGCCGCGGAAAATTACGACAAGTATGTGCGCGCCGTTGCCGATTTGGACAACTACCGCAAACGTGCCGCCAAGGAGAAGAGCGAGGCCATTCAGTACGGCTGCGAAAATCTGCTCCGGGATGTCCTGCCGGTCGTCGACGGTATGGACCGTGCCCTGGAACATGCCTGCAAATCCGATGATTTTGAGGCGTTCAGGAAGGGGCTCAAGCTCCTCCAGGAACAGTTCTTGAGTTGCCTGCAAAAACATGGTGTGGAGAAGATCGACACGGAGGGAAAAGAGTTCGATCCCAATGTCCATGAGGCGATGATGCAGGTGGAGAGCGCCGATCATGGGGACAGCGAGGTCGTCGGCGAATTCCAGAAGGGTTATCTGCTGAAGGGAAGGCTGCTCAGGCCGGCGAAGGTATCCGTCTGCAAGCGCCCTCCGGCGGGCGGCGGCCGGGATAGCGGTTGCGAAGAGATAAAGAATACTTAAGGAGGAGGAATCATTATCATGGCAAAGATTATCGGAATCGATCTTGGAACGACGAACTCATGCGTCGCGGTGATGGAAGGCGGCGACCCGGTCGTGATTGCAAACCAGGAAGGTAACCGGACGACCCCGTCGATGGTGGCCTTTACCGAGAGCGGGGAGCGGCTGGTCGGACAGGTGGCCAAGCGGCAGGCCGTCACCAACTCTGAGAATACCGTTTATGCGATCAAGCGGCTGATCGGAAGAAAGTATAGTTCAAAAGAGGTGCAGTACGACAAGACGGTCAGCCCGTTCAAGATTACCGAGGCTCCAAACGGCGACGCCCAGGTGACCATCCGGGGACGGAACTACAGCCCGGCGGAGATCTCCTCGATGATTCTGGTAAAGATGAAACAGACGGCCGACGATTACCTCGGAGAGAAGATCACCGATGCGGTCATCACCGTGCCCGCTTATTTCAATGACTCCCAGCGGCAGGCGACGAAGGACGCCGGCAAGATCGCGGGCCTCAACGTGATGCGGATCATCAATGAGCCTACGGCGGCGGCCCTCGCTTACGGCCTGGACAAGAAGAAGGACGAGAAGATCGCCGTCTTCGACCTGGGCGGCGGGACATTCGATATTTCGATCCTCGAACTGGGGGATGGCGTTTTCGAGGTGAAGTCCACCAATGGCGATACACACCTGGGCGGCGAAGACTTCGACCAGCGGCTGATCGAGTACCTGGCGACCGAATTCAAGAAGGATCAGGGAATCGATGTCCGCAAAGACAAGATGGCCCTCCAGCGGATCAAGGAGGCGGCGGAGAAAGCGAAGATGGAGCTCTCCAGTTCGATGGAGACGGATGTCAATCTCCCCTTTATCACGGCCGATGCCTCGGGGCCCAAGCACATGAACATCAAGATGACCCGGGCGAAACTGGAGGCCCTTGTGGAGGATCTGATCGAGAAGACGGTCCAGCCCTGCATGACCGCGCTGAAGGATGCGAAGCTGTCCACGTCCGACATCGACGAGGTGATTCTGGTGGGCGGGATGACCCGGATGCCGCGCGTCCAGCAGAAGGTCAAGGAGATCTTCGGAAAAGAGCCGAACAAGAGCGTGAACCCGGATGAAGTGGTGGCGGTCGGCGCGGCGATTCAGGGCGGGGTGCTGACCGGCGACGTGAAGGATGTCCTGCTCCTCGACGTGACGCCTCTCTCTCTGGGTATCGAAACGCTGGGCGGCGTGATGACGAGGCTGATCGAAAAGAACACCACCATCCCGACCAAGAAGAGCCAGGTCTTTTCGACCGCGGCGGACAACCAGCCGGCTGTGAGTATCCATGTCCTCCAGGGAGAACGCTCCATGGCGGGTGATAACCGGACCCTCGGACGATTTGAATTGGTGGGGATTCCGCCTGCTCCGCGCGGCCTGCCCCAGATCGAGGTGACCTTCGACATCGACGCCAACGGCATCGTCCACGTGTCGGCGAAGGATCTGGGAACCGGCAAGGAACAGAGCATCAAGATCACCGCCTCCAGCGGCCTGTCGGAGGAGGAGATCAAGAAGCTCGTGAAGGATGCCGATGCCCACGCCGAGGAGGACAAGAAGAGGAAGGAACTGATCGAGGCGCGAAACCATGCCGATGCCCTGGCCTACAGCGTGGAGAAAAACGTCAAGGAGTTCGGCGACAAGGTTGATGCGGCCGAGAAGGCGAGGATCGATGAGGGGATCGCCAAGGTGAGGAAAGCGATCGAAGGCGACGACCTCGATGCGATCAAATCCGCTCAGGAAGAGCTGACCAATGCTTCGCACAAGCTGGCCGAGGCAATGTACGCCAAGACTGCGCAGCAGCCAGGCGCGGGCGCCGGTCCCCAGCCGGGGGCGGATGCCGGGCCGGGACAGGCGGGCGGGAAGAAAGATGACGACGTGGTCGATGCCGATTTCGAGGATGTGAAGAAATAGAAGGGTGTTGGAGAGCCGTCAGCCCGGGCGTTCCCAGTGGATGCCCGGGCTTTTTTTTGTCGACGACGGCCCCGGTGTGGTATAGAGAGTTCGCGTCAGATGGACGGAAAGGGAATGCCCTCTGATGAGGTTTTCCGCCCGGGATGGCGGGCACTGTGAGGCAAGAGATGACGAAGCGTTTTCTTCTGACCAACGATGATGGGATCTATGCACGGGGACTTCTGGCCCTCTACAGGGAGCTTGCCCGGGACGCGGAGTGTCTCATCGTGGCGCCTGAGGTCGAGCAAAGCGCGGTCGGCCATGCGATCACGATCTCACGACCGCTGATGGTCCGGAAAGCCCGGAAGAATGGAGACTTCCTTGGTTATGCGGTCCTCGGCACACCGGCCGACTGCGTCAAGATCGGCGTGGACGAACTGGCGGGCGGGCCGGTGGACCTGGTCGTATCGGGAATCAACCGCGGGGCGAACGTGGGGATCAACGTCCTCTACTCGGGGACCGTTTCCGCAGCGACGGAGGCAGCGATTCTGGGGGTGCCGTCCATGGCGATTTCTCTCGACACGCGTTATCCGGACGCGGATTTTTCGGCGGCGGCCCGGTTTGCCAGGAAGATGGCCGCCTTCATCTGCGACAACCCCCTGCCGAATGTCGCCCTCAACGTGAACGTTCCCGCCCTTCCGGAACGGGAGATCCGAGGCATCGCCGTGGCGCGTCAGGGCCGGGCGCGCCTGATGGAGAGCTTCGACAAGAGGACCGATCCGCGGGACAACACCTACTACTGGCTCGCCGGGGAGACGGAATTGCCTTCGCAGGAGCAGGACGATACAGATGCCGTTGCCCTGAAGCAGGGGATGATCACCGTCACCCCGATCCATTGCGACCTCACCTGCCACGATCGGCTGGAAGACCTTAGAGCCAGGATTTCAAAACATTTCTGAACCTTTACGGAAGCCGTCTTTTTTTTGCCCAACCTCTTGACAACTCCCCATTAATCATTTTAGTCAAAAAAGTCGGAAGAATCTGATTAATCAGAATTCTCTGAAAATAATTCTCGGGGGAGGTTCGTACCATGGAGAAGACAGATTCGAAGTCAACCTGTTGCACGGGCGGCAGCGGAGGCATGAGCTGCTGCCGTGTGGAGGCGCTGCTCGGCGTCGACGAGCGGGGGCAGATGGTGCTGCCCAAGGAGTTGAGGGACAGGGCGAGCATCAAGGCCGGAGACAAACTGGCCGTGGTCAGTTGGGAGAAGGACGGCGAGATCTGCTGTCTTGCCTTGATCAAGGCCGACAAACTTGCCGAACGGGTCAGGGAGTTTCTCGGTCCGGTCATGCGGGAGAGCGGTTCGGGGGTTTAAAAACAAAAAATTCCGTCGGACATTCGGAGTTGAACAACGACATTTGAAATAGAAGAGGATACCATGGAACAGAGTGAAATCAGGAAGGCCGTCCGGGACGGCTACGGAAAGATCGCGAAGAATTCAGGAAGGTGCTGCCTCCCCGGCGCCTCTTGTGGCTGTGGCGGGGGGGGGAGTTCGGTCGAAGAGATCAGCACGGGAGTCGGTTATTCGCCGGAGGAGATGAAGTCCGTTCCGGAGGGGGCAAACCTTGGCCTGGGATGCGGCAATCCGGTGGCCCTGGCCTCCCTCAGGGAGGGCAAAACGGTGGTCGACCTGGGGTCGGGCGCCGGCTTCGACGCCTTTCTGGCCGCGCGGGCCGTGGGGAAGGGCGGGCGCGTGATCGGCGTCGACATGACACCTGAGATGATCGACAAGGCGCGGGGAAACGCGCAGAAGGGGGACTACGGAAACGTGGAATTCCGTCTGGGCGAGATTGAGAACCTTCCGGTTGCCGATGAGAGCGCCGATGCCATCATCTCGAACTGCGTGATCAACCTGTCCCCCGACAAGGGGCGTGTTTTTCGGGAGGCGTTCCGGGTTCTCAGACCGGGTGGCCGTTTGATGGTCTCCGACCTCGTTCTGCTGAACAGGCTCCCCGATGAACTGGCCAAATCCGTCGAGGCCTACGTCGGCTGTCTCGCCGGCGCCACCATGAAAGCGGATTATCTCCGGGAGATCCGCGAAGCCGGATTCGCAGAAGTCCAGATCGTCGGTGAGACCACATTTCCAGTAAGCGACCTTATCGACCATCCTGCGGTCAAGGAGGTTCTCTCACAGGGGGATCGCCTGGAGGGGCAGGTGGCGGAGATCAGCGCATCGATTGCCAGCATCAAGGTTCAGGCGGTAAAACCGCCGCAGAGGCATTGATGGCCCGCGCCTTTTTCCAGGACTACAGTTGATCCTACGGATGCCTCCCGGCGGGAGGCATCCCTTTCTTCCCGTAGCCCTCGCAGGGAGGGCACCGTCCGAAAACAGGGCCGTCAGCCGCTCTTGCTCCGGAAGAAGAGGCGGATGGGAACCTCCTCGAAACCGAAAGCCTCCCGGATCCGGTTGACCAGATAGCGCTCGTACGAAAAGTGGATGCTGCCCGGGTCGCGGACAAAGAGCACGAAGGTGGGGGGCTTGATCGCGACCTGGGTGATGTAGTTGAAGAGGTGAGGGCGGCTTTGCCGGCCGGGTGGAGGATTCATCTCGATGATCTCGCGGATCTTCCGGTTGAGTTCGCCCGTCTCCACGCGCTTTGTGTACTGGGCGTACACCCGCTCGACCAGAGCGAAGATATTGGTGACCCGCTGTCCCGAGAGAGCAGAGACGAAGATGATGGGTGCGAACTCGAGAAACTTTGCGTTGAAACGGATATTCTCGACAAAGGTTCCGACGGTGCTGTTGTCCTTTTCGACCAGATCCCATTTGTTCACGACGAGGATGCAGGCGGTTCCCCGTTCAAGGGCCAGGCCCGCAATCTTGACGTCCTGCTCGCTGATCCCCTCCTTGGCGTCGAGAAGGATCAGGGCGATGTCGGCCCGGTCGATCGCCTTGATGGCCTGGACGATCGTGTATTTCTCCAAGGTCAGGCTGATCCGGCTCTTTCGGCGGATGCCCGCGGTATCGATCAGGAGGAATCTTCTCCCATTCCGGGTAAAGGGGGTGTCGATGGCGTCCCGCGTCGTCCCCGGCACGGGGTTGGCGATGGTCCGTTCATAACCGAGGATCCGGTTCACCAGCGAAGATTTACCGACGTTGGGTCTTCCGATCACGGCGATGCGGATGAACTCTTCCTCATCATTGGCCGGTTCGCCGGCCGGGAGGTTCTCCGACACGGCGGCCATCAGCTCGTCGAGACCTTGCCCGTGCTGTGCGGAGATGGTGTAGAGCGTCTCGATTCCCAGGCGGTAGAATTCGGAAACCAGGGCCTCATGCCGCGGGCCGTCGATCTTGTTGACCACGAAGAAGGCTTTCTTCTCCGCCATCCGGAGCAGTCGCGCGATCTCCTGGTCGGAGGGGGTGAGCCCATCCCGGCCGTCCATCATAAAGAGGATCAGGTCAGCCTCCTCGATGGCGAGTTTCGTCTGCTCGCGCATCTGGACGAGGATCCCGACCGTGGAGGCCGGTTCGAACCCTCCCGTGGCGATCAGCGTGAACGGGCGATCGTTCCACTCGCAGTCCGCATAGTTGCGGTCGCGCGTCGCTCCCGGTTCGTCGATGACGATAGCCTTGCTCCGGCCGGCCAGGCGGTTGAAGAGGGTCGATTTACCGACGTTCGGCCGGCCGATGATGGCGATAACGGGCTTCATGATGTGACCTCGGAAAAAGTGGTCCCTGCGATCTCGGGCTTGCAGGGTGCTTCCTGCCGGGGTGTCTTCCCGGGTGCAAAATCTCAACACGGCCTTTCTATCCTAAGGCCGGCGTAAAGTCCACATTCTCTTCTATCCTTTCAAATCCCGTCCGCGGGCGGCGAAGTCGATTGTCCCGATTCACGGCGGCTGTGCGGTCAAGCAACGCCGCACGGACCGGAGCAGGGCACGAGATAGTGAGATGACTTTCGCGATCAACACTGCTCTGTATTTCATCGATTTTTATATTTTTTTTCATGGATATTTCAGTCATTCCCCTTTTCTGCCGATATAGGTTACGGCTCGATTGAATCAGCTCGTTTTTGCCTGTTTGCACAGGGGTTGACGCCGGAAACGAAAGGGGGGACGGGTGTGCATCCATGATGCACGCCGAAATAGCGTTTCTGTTCCGAGCGGGGATGATGCCACGGCGTGATCCTGCGGGGGGAGAGAGAATTTCCGAACGAACGAGTGCATGGAGATATTCACTCCGGCACGAGTTTGAAGACGCAAGGAGGCGGTGATGAACATAGCGCGGTATCTGGGTCAGAAGGGGATTCAGCGGAAGTTGATCGTCTCGTTTCTGCTGACGGGATTGATTCCGATGATCATTGTCGGGTCAATTTTTTACTACAATTCATCCCGGGCGTTGATCAACAACGCCAATTCGGCAATGACCAATGTAACGGCCAAGGCGATCGAACTCCTGGATTCCCAGTTCACGATCTACAAAATGCAGGTGGAGGGCATCGTGGCTCCATGCAAGCAGGCAATCGATATGTTGCAGGTGGGAATGGACATCGATGTCGGGAACAGGGAGAACATTCAAAAAACCTTCGATGAAATCGTCAAGGCGAATCCCGCCCTCCGGGGGATCTACATCATCGATGCCAAGGGGGACGAGAAGGTCTCGAGCCGGGCACAGGGCGGCCGGAATGTCGCTTCTCTGCCATGGTTTCAAAAGCTTGCCAGTGCGAAGGATGTCACGTTCAGCGACCCCTACCTTTCCAAGGAAATCGGGGAGCCTGTGATCACCATGGGAAAGGGCTTCCCCGGCCAGGACGGTAAGATGATCGCGCTTCTGGCCATCGATATCGCTGTCGAAGCGGCCGTCAAACCGATCAGCAATATCCGGATCGGGAAGGGAGGATTTGCCTACATATTGAATAAAGAAGGTCTGGTCGTTTCCTATCCCGATAAGGCGAAGATCCTCCAGTTGAATCTGGCAACGTACGACTTCGGCAAGGAGATTCTCCAGAAGAAAACCGGGATCTTGGAATATTCCTGGGAAGGAAACGCGCGCTACGTCTCTTTTCAGGAATATCCCGCCATGGGATGGATTATCGTTTCGCTGAGTCCCAAAGGTGAAATCCTCGAATCGGCCAATACCATGAAGCTCCTCTTCATCGGCCTGCTGATCGTGATGGCCTTCTTTTCTCTGATTGCCGGGGTTATCTTCGCGCTTCGGCTGGTGAAACCCATCGATCGGGTGGTCACGGGGATTACCGACGCCGCCAATCAGGTGGGGTCGGCTGCACTGCAGGTGTCGGAGTCGAGCCAGCGGTTGGCGGAAGGAGCGAGTGAACAGGCCGCTTCCCTCGAGGAGACCTCCTCCTCCCTGGAGGAGATGTCGTCGATGGCGAAACAGAGTTCGGACAATGCGGGCCAGGCCAGGGCGATGATGACCGAGGCGAAGGGCGTGGTGGAAAAGGCGAACGGCCAGATGGCGCAGTTGACCGATGCCATCGGCGAGATCACCAGGTCGAGTGAGGAGACGGGCAAGATCATCAAGACGATCGATGAGATTGCATTTCAGACCAATCTGCTGGCGCTCAATGCGGCCGTGGAAGCGGCACGGGCGGGAGAGGCCGGTGCCGGGTTTGCGGTGGTGGCGGATGAGGTCCGGAATCTGGCATTGCGGGCGGCGGAGGCGGCCAAGAATACCAGCAGCCTGATCGAAAAGACGATCAAGGCCGTCAAGAACGGCAACGAGATTACGGTAGCCACACAGTCGGCTTTTCGCGCGAACGCGGAGATTTCAGGGAAGATCGGCCAACTGGTGGACGAGATTGCGACGGCCTCCGAGGAGCAGGCGAACGGGATCGGCCAGGTGAGCAAGGCGGTCTCCGAGATGGACCGGGTGACTCAGCAGACGGCAGCCAGCGCTGAAGAGTCGGCGAGCGCGTCCGAGGAACTGAACGCCCAGGCGCAGCAGATGCGGGGCTACATCGATGAACTGGCGGCGGTGGTCGGCAGGGCCTCGGCGGCGTCTCCGGCGCGGAACAATGGCATACCGGCCCTTGCCGGGCCCGCAGGCCCTCGCGGCAAGCACTCCTCTGGAAAAGGGACCGGCAAAGCCGGAGAGGTCAACTCGAAGACGCTCATCCCCTTCGACGAGGATGAAAAGAGGGAATTCAAAGACTTCTGAAGTTCAATGTGAAGAACGATTCGGGCGAACAACCGTGGAATTTCCCGTCCTCCCGCACTCTGTGCAGAGGACGGGAGCTGGGGTCTGGCAGAGCCTGATGATGAGTCGCCTGAAGGGGGCTTTCGTCCCGGGGGACTTGCAGACATCGGCCGGCGGTCCGTTCAGGTCTTCCCCCCGTAGCCGAACTCCTCGAGCATGCGCGGGTCGTTGGTCCACTCCTTGGCGACGCGTACGAAAAGCTCCAGGAAGATCTTTGCGGCGAAGAATTTCTCCAACTCCCGGCGCGCCCTGGTCCCGATCTCTTTGAGCATCGTTCCCCCCTTCCCGATGAGGATCCCCTTTTGCGAGTCCTTGGCGACGTGAATGGTTGCAGCGATCCGGATCATGTTCTTCGCTTCATCCTCCTTGAACGAATCGACAACAACAGCCGTCGAATAGGGGATCTCCTTGTGGGTGAGAAGGGTAATCTTCTCCCGGATGATCTCCGCCGCGATGAATCGCTCGGAGCGGTCCGTCATCATCTCCTCGGGAAAATAGCGCGGACCTTCTGGGAGGAGTTTCCAGGCTTCTCCGATGAGGCGGTCGACCCCCTCCTCTCTCAGCGCGGAGAGCGGTATGATCTCCCGGAATGGATGGAGTTTCCGGAAAGTGTCGATCAAGGGGAGCAGGAGCCCCTTTTCCACCAGGTCGATCTTGTTGATGACAAGAATGACCGGAACAGGGGTCTTCCGGAGAGATTCGATGATAGAGTGGTCGTCCGGATGGGGGGCGGAGCCCGCTTCGGCCAGGAGGAGCATCAGATCGACGCTTCCGAACGTAGCGGTTGCGGCCTCCACCATCGCCCGGTTCAAGGGTGTGGTTGGCCGATGGATGCCGGGGGTGTCGAGAAAGATCAACTGGCCGGGCTGAGGCTCGGCGAGATTCCGGATTCCCATGATTCTGTTGCGCGTCGTCTGGGGTTTGTGGGTCGTGATGGCGATCCGCTCGCCGACGATCGCGTTGAGGAGTGTCGATTTCCCCACATTGGGCCTTCCGATGATACCGATGAAGCCGGATTTGAACATGCGTTTCTCCGAATATCCCTGTGCAAAAGAACCATGCCGGGGAATGAGCAAGGTGCGGTCGGGTGCAGGGAAGAAGCGGGCGGGGTTTCGGCATGGCGACCCCGCCCGCGGTGAAACGTCGGACGGATTTCCCGCGTTTTTCAGGCCGAGGGGAAGACAAACGCCGGCTTCTTCACCCGGCGCAGGACCCTCTCTGCAACGCTCCCGAGGAAGGTATGCGCGATAGCACCCTTGCTGTGGGTTCCCATGATGACGGCGTCGCAGTTGAGTTCGTCCAGCTTATTGAGGATCTCGTCCGCGGGGTAGCCGATGACCACGTGGATGCTCTCGACGCGCTGCCGGCAGGTCGGATCGAGAGTGATCTCCTTGTCGCAGATCTCCTGGATCGATGCCCGGATCTGATCCACGCTGTAGGCCTTGAAATCGTCGTAATGCTTCTTGGTGATCTTGTCCGCCTGGACCCACTGGAGTATGGAAACAGTACTGGGCGGCAGTTCCTCGATCACGTGGAGGATGACGAGGCAGGCGTCGAACTTCTTGGCAATCTCCATGGCGCTGTGGAACGATGACTGGGAACCTGTCGAAAGATCCGTCGCATAAAGAATTTTCTTGATTTCCATAGCTATTCGTTCTCCTTGTCTTTTTGATCCATCACCTGTGATGACTCCGTCGATACGGCCGTGCTTTCGCTGCCATTGTGGCCCGACGGTGGCGCCAAAGTCAACGTGAAAATGCGAGGTCTTCGATCTGCCCCGCGAGGTTTGTCCGCAGCACTTTCCGACCGGCCCTCAGGGCAAGGGTGAGCCGCGGAAGCGCCGGGTCGGACGCGACGAGGATCTCCGCCACGTGAAAGCGGTGTTTCAAGGCGGCGACGTTCTCCCGCCGGTAGCCGCAGAAACCGGAGATATCGGCCGGGGAAACCGCAAATTGGATGCTCTCCCGGAGCGCGCCGGTTTCATCGGGGAGACGGTCGCCCGATCCGGCGGCTTCAAGCAGTGCCGTGGCCATTTCCAGAAAAAGGGCCGTTTCCACGAGGGTCCGGAAGGCCGGGTGAAAGGGGCCGGCGAGAATGGCCCCCGGCTCCTCTAACTCCCGGGTGGTCTGAAGGCCGAGGCGAATGACGGGGATCCCGGCCGCGGTCAGCGCTCTGAGCGCGGCCTTGCAGCGATCGACCCCTTCGGCCAGACTGAGCGGAAGGTAGTCCCCTCTTCGGTATTCTTCAGCGAGAGGGGTACCCCGAAGGACCAGGGTCGGGTGGATCCGGACCGTGTCGGGGCGAAGAGCGATCACCCGGGCGATGGTCTCCTTGAACCGGTCGGGGCTCTCCCCGGGCAGACCGGCCATCACGTGGAGTCCTGATTTGAAGCCCCACTCCTTCAGCATCAGCAAAGCGCGGCCGGTGTCGGCTGCGGTGTGCCCGCGCCGTGAACGGAGAAGCACCTCTTCATCGAGCGATTGCGCTCCCACCTCCACCGTGGTGACACCGAAGCGCCTGAGAAAATCGCAACACTCTGAATCGATGCTGTCGGGGCGCGTCGAGATCCGGATGCCCGCCACCGTTCCCTCGCGAAGGAAAGGGGCGGCCAGTTCGAGCAGGCGGCTCTGTTCCGTCCGCTCCATGCCGGTAAACGTTCCGCCGTAGAAGGCGATCTCTGGCGGGCCGCCCTTGCCTTTTGCGCTGGCGAGGTGGGCGCCGACAGTTTCGACGAATGCCTCCCGGGAGATCTGTTCCGGATGATTCCCCGCAGTCAGCCTCTCATTGCAGAAGACGCAGCGGTGGGGGCAGCCCCGGTTCATCAGGAAAAAAGGGATGATCAGCGGCATGGGGCATTCCGCAAATCCGGTTCGACCTTCCGGAACTCCTCCAGGGCCGCCTTGGCCGCCTGCTGCTCCGCCTCCTTCTTACTCCTTCCCGTTCCCGCGGCAATGGTCCTTTCGCCGATCATAAGGCTGGTCTCGAAGCGTTTATCGTGGTCCGGTCCGGTTGCGGAGATGACGACGTAATGGGGCATCTCCCGGAACAGGGTCTGTGCAATTTCCTGGACCGCGGTCTTGTAATCCCGGTAGACCGTCGTGACATTCCCCTCCTCGATGAGAGGTCCGAAGAGCCGGCCGATGAAAGCGGCGGTCCGGTCGAACCCGCCGTCCAGGTACATCGCGGCAATCACGGATTCGAAGGCGTTTGCCAGGAGCGATGATTTCATCCGGCCGCCGGAGCCCTCTTCCCCCTTGCCGAGCAGAAGGTGATCGCCGATTGAGAACCGCCTGGCCAGTTCTGCAAGGGTCTGTTCGTTAACGACCGAGGCCCGGAGCTTCGAGAGCTCTCCCTCGGCATGGTCGGGGTATCTGCGCATCAGCATGTCGCTCACGGTCAGTTCGAGGACGGCGTCCCCCAGAAACTCCAGACGCTCATTGTCCCGGCAGTCGGGTGCGGCATTCTCGTTGACGAATGACCGGTGTGTCAGGGCGTTGTCCAGAAGGACGATATTCGCAAACTGCCAGCCGAGGCGTTCCTGCAGGGCCGTCAGGTTATGAATCCGATCCTCAGTCATCCGTTTTCGGCATCCTTCCGTCCATGGTCCAATGACCGGCAAGCGTCGGCAACTCCCTGTATTCCATCATCCATGGATAAGCTCCGCGATCAGGGAACCTCCTCGGCAGGCCACGGGCATGACCCGGACAATCTGATTTGCGGCCACCTCTCCTCGGATGGCGACAGGGATGTAGTTGTCCGAGAATCCGATGGGAAGTCCCGTATTCTTATCGGTTCTCCCCTCGACGATGACGTTTAGCGGTGTGCCGACGAATCTCTCGGCGAAGGCCTGTCGCTTGGCCGCTCCGATCTCCCGCAGCCTTTTCGCCCGGCTCTTTTTTACCTCCTCGGAGACCTGCCGGTCCATCGTCGCGGCGGGTGTGTCGGGCCTCCTCGAGTACGGGAAGACGTGCAGATAGGCGATGGACATCTCTTCCACCAGACTCACCGTGCGGGCAAACGCCCCCTCTGTTTCGCCCGGAAAACCCGCCATCACGTCGACGCCGATGGCGATGCCGGGAACGGCCGCGTGGAGCTTCCCGACGAGCTCCCGGAAGAAAGCCGCATCGTAGTCCCGGTGCATGGAGGTCAGGACCCCGTCATCGCCGCTCTGGAGGGGGATGTGGAGGTGGCGGCAGACCGGTCCGGCGTCTCTGATGAGGGCGATCAGCTCTTCCGTGAACTCCCGGGGTTCGATGGAACTCAGCCGGAGCCGCTCTATGGAGCCTTCCTGCGTGATTCTGCGGACGAGGGCCGCAAGATCCGTACGCGGCGCAAGGTCCCGGCCCCAGATGCCCAGGTGGATCCCCGTCAGGACGACCTCGCGGTAACCGGCCCGGCTGATCGAAGCGATCCTCTCCAGGGATTCATCCAGGGGGAGACTCCGGCTCGCTCCCCGCGCATGCGGGACGATGCAGTAGCTGCAGAAGGCATTGCAGCCATCCTGGATCTTCAGGAAGGCCCGCGTATGCTCGGGAAAGACGGTCGCCCCCAGGCGCGAGATCTCCTCCTTCTTTCCGATGTCACCGACCAGAATTCGTGGCGTGCCTGCCGTCATTTCGAAGAGGATATCGGGGATCCTCTCCTTCTCGGCATTGCCGGTGATGATCCGGACACCGGGAATCCCGGCGATCTCCCGGGGAGCTCTCTGGGCATAGCAGCCGGTGACGAGGACCGCCGCCGCCGGGTTTCTCCGGATCGCCCGGCGGATGAGCTGGCGGGACTGGTAATCCGTCCGTCCGGTTACCGTGCAGGTATTGATGACGTAGCCGTCAGCCGTCTCCTCGAAGGGCACGAGGGTCATCCCGCGGGCGGTGAGCGCCTCCGCGATTCCCGCCGATTCGCACTGGTTGACCTTGCAGCCGAGGGTGACCACGGCGACCCTAACCACGGATCATTCTCCTTTCCGCATCGCTGAAGGAGGCCTTCATCGTCCGTTTGTCCCGCAGTCCGTCGTGAATCGTATCGAAAATGCCGTCACTCCTGAGACCATTGGAAACACGCCGCTAAAGCCGGATGTGGTCTTCATGCTCCTCTTCATGGGGGTTGATGTGGATCATGACATCGCCCACGTTGGGAAACCGCTCGAAAATGAGCTGTTTGACCCGGGCGGCGACGTCGTGGGACTCCTTCACCGTCATCGCGGGGTCCATGTCCAGTTTGAGGTCCACGATGAGGTACTGACCGGATCGCCGGCTGCGGATCTCATGGACATGATCGACCCGGGGAACGCCTTCGGCGATGGCGGTGACGGCGGAGATCAACTCCTTGGGCGGCTGACTGTCCATCAGCTCATCCGCAGCCTTGCGGAACGTCTGCCAGCCGATATGAAAGATGAACAGGGCGGTAAGGGCTGCCGCGATGTGGTCCATCAGTCCCGCTCCGAGGTATGCGGTGGCGACACCGATCAGGGTGACGACCGACGTGAGGGCATCCTTGCGGTGATCTTTGGCGATCGCCTCCACCGCGGGGCTCTCCAACTTTATGGAGACCTTCCGGGTGTAGCGGAAGAGCGCCTCCTTGATGACGATGGTGGCCACGGCGGCCAGGACGGCAATCAGCTGCGGCGTCCCGTAGTCCTTGTCCATGATGGTCACGACCGCCTTGACGAGGATGCCGCCGCCGGTTGCGATGATCAGCATCGATACCAGGATGGCGGCGATGCTCTCCGCCTTGCCGTGTCCGTAGGGATGGTCGTCGTCAAAGGGTTTGCGCCCGATCTTGAGGGCGATCATGCTCGCGAGGATGGCCACAAAATCAGAGGCGCTCTCCATCCCGTCGGCGAAGACGGCCTCGGAATGGCCGAAATGGCCGGCCAGAAGCTTCATGGTCATCAGGACCGCGTTGACCCAGAAGCCGATCGCGATGACCCTGTCGGCCATGCCGAAACGGTTGTATCGATCCATGGACGTTGGCGGAGCCTGAGAATCCGGACCGCCCCCGGGTGCACCTTTCATTTCGTCCCTTCTACCTTCTATCGTCTATTGTCCCCAAAAAAAGAAATTCCACCCGATCACCCAGCGGTGGCAATTCCCACGACCCCGCAGACCGGAAACGTCGCCTGAACCGGTCTCCGGCCACTTCGTACGACGGCGGCTCCCGATTGGTCCATAACGGACGCGGGCGTAGGACTGTACCAACAGTTGACACATTTGTAAAGCAGTTCACGCGTCGGAGTCGTATGACGAGCAGCGGTCGAAGATATCATTTCGTTTTTCATTCCACATGCCAACGAGTTGGTGTATGATTCCCACCGCGACAGAGAAGGCGTCGACTCGAGATCGTAGACGGTGGGATGCGGCTGTGCGACTCCTTTACGAATGCAACGGTCGGCGCTGGGGAATCGGAGGTCTTTGGGCATGCTCTACCGTCTCTCTGCGGACGGGATCCTGATGATCCACCTGGGCTTCGTTCTCTTCGTTGTGCTGGGTGGCTTTCTCGTCCTGTCACGGCCCCGGCTCATGTGGTTTCATGTTCCCGCTGTCGTCTGGGGGGTGCTGGTCGAATTTGTCGACCTTTTCTGCCCCCTTACGCCACTGGAGGTGAGGCTCCGTGAGCTCGGGGGCGAAGCCGGGTACGCAGGAGGCTTCATCGAGCATTACCTCGTAGCCGTGTTGTACCCTTCCGCGCTCACCCGCGGGATGCAGATCGCCCTCGGCTCGGCCGCGCTCCTTCTGAACGCGGCGATCTATGGTTATCTGTTGCGACGGCGGAGGCGTACCCGATCCCGCTGCTGAGCTTGAAACATTGCCCTACGGGCTGCGGTGGATGCGATACGGAGCAGACCTGCCATTATTCGGGGGGCGAATCGGACATGGGCAAATGAAACCCGCATTGAAAAAAGAAACAGAGTCGGAAATCGGTCTGATCCTCCTCGCTTTCATCGCATTCGTTTCTCTGGGCCTGTCGGAGGGCCTGCTGGGAGTAGCCTGGCCCTCGATGCGGGAGAGTCTCTCGCTTCCCCTTGATTCACTCGGCGTGCTCCTTTTTGCCGTCATGGCGGGCTATCTGACATCGAGCTTGGTGAGCGGCCGCCTGGTCGCCCGGCTCGGGGTCGGCCGACTGCTCGCTTTAAGCTGCGCCGCTGCGGGTGCCGGCCTCATCGGTTATACCCTCGTGCCGGCCTGGTGGATGATCCTTGCCCTGGGAGTTCTGACGGGTCTGGGGGCGGGTGCCATAGATTCGAGTCTCAATGCCTACGTCGCGGCAAATTTCGGGAAGGGATTGATGCAGTGGCTTCATGCGAACTGGGGGATCGGCATCACGACGGGTCCGTTGATCATGACGGCAGGGATACACCATTTCAATGACTGGAGATGGGGTTATGTCTGGGTTGGCGCGGCTCAATTCACCCTGGCAGCCTGTTTTGCCTTGACGAGCCCGTTCTGGCGGCGATGCGAGTTTCCCGGATCTTTCAAAGAGAATCCGAAGCCGATGGCTGATCAGCCTCCCCTTTCGGAGACGCTTCGACAACCCGAGGTGTGGCTGAGCATCCTGTTCTTTTTCCTCTGCGCCGGCATGGAAGCCGTCCTGGGCAACTGGGTCTACACGCTGCTGAGCGAGTCTCGTGGTCTTCTCCCCCGGGCGGCGGGTCTCTGGACGGGCAGTTATTGGGCCGCATTCACCGCAAGCAGGGTTTTGATGGGTCTTTCCGCCAAGCGCATCCCGACCCATGCCTTGATTCGTGGCTGCTTACTCATGGCACTTGTGGGAGCGATGTTCCTCTGGTGGAACCCGGTGAATATCGGCTTGTTTGGGGTGGTCATCGTCGGTTTTTCAATGGCACCCGTCTTTCCCGGCTTGGTTTCAGGGACCGGCGGTCGGGTCGGCGGGCGTCATGCGGCCAATACGATAGGCATGCAGATTTGCGGAGGCGGTGTTGGGGCCGCCGTCCTTCCCTGGGTCGGCGGCATTCTCGCCCAGCGCAGCACCCTGGAAATCCTTCCCGCATACCTGGGGTTTGGGGTGGCGGTGCTGTATGGACTGTATTCCTGGTCCGTAGCGACGCCGGCTGAACCAAACGCCGGCCGCTAGGCGGAAACGAGAGAACAAATCACCGTATTGCGAAGGAGGTTTCATCATGAGCTATGTCGAATCGATGTTTTCCCTGGAAGGCCGGGTCGCCGTCGTCACGGGCGGTGCGGGGGTCCTGCCGAGCGTCATCGCCACCGGGTTGGCCCGGGCGGGAGCCTCTGTCTGTCTCTGGGGACGCGGAACCGGCCACCCGATCGAAGCGGCAGTGAAAGAGATGCGGGCGGAGATTGAAAAATCGGTGGGCCGCGAGGCTGCGGATAGAATGCGCATGGAAGGCGTCACCGTGGATGTGGGGGAGAGGAGATCCGTCGAGCAGGCCATCGCTGAGACCGAGAAGCTCCTCGGCGTCCCGGACGTTCTGGTGAACGGGGTTGGCGGCACCATGGGAAAGTCCGCCTTCACAGACGTAGACGAAGGAAAGTTCCTGGAGACCTTGAAACTCAACCTGCTTGCGGGGCTCGTCACGCCGACCCGTGCTTTTGCGCGGTACTGGATATCCAAGGGAGTCAAAGGCGATGTGATCAACATGGCCTCCATGTCGTCCTACAAGGGCCTGTCCGGCGTTTGGGCGTACAACGCGGCCAAGGCGGGGGTGCTGAATTTGAATGAGGGGCTCGCCAGGGAGCTCGCGCCCCACGGCATCCGGGTGAACGCGATTGCGCCGGGTTTCTTCATCGGCCACCAGAACCGCGCTCTCCTGATCGACGCGACGACGGGTGGGCTGACAGCGCGCGGCAAGACGGTCATCGGCAAGACCCCCTTCGGTCGCTTCGGGGAGAGGGAAGAGTTGTGCGGGGCCGTTATTTTTCTGACCAGCCGTGCCGCTTCGGGCTTTGTCACCGGTGTCTGCATTCCCGTGGATGGCGGTTATCTGACCGACAACCTATAGAGGATGGATCAGAGCACGGCACCGGGGAAGGGATGGTCCGTAAGCGTCCTGGCGGTTGCGGTCATGATGTTTGCGGCCAGGCCCATCGGGAAGTCTGTCGACGGGCATCCCACGATCAAGATCCTGGCGCTGTCGTTTCTGATTCTGGTCGGGGTCACCCTCATGCTTGACGGATTCGGCGTGCACGTGCCGAAGGGCTATATCTATTTTGCGATGGCTTTTTCCGTTGCCGTGGAGACGATCAATATCAAAATGCGCAGGAGCCCGGTGGACCCGTTGAAACTGCGCAAACAGATATGCGACACGAACCGCAGGGCTGAGAAAGCAGGATAGGCGTCCGGCTTGGAGGACCTCAAACACGGTCCTCAGCGGGACTTCCGGTCTTGAGGGCGAACGGTCCGTTTAGGTATTTCGAGCCAGGCTGCTCTCGTGTGATCCCAGGTTCGGATGACCACCCGGTCGGGATAGAGACGCAGGACATTTGTCCAGATGGTCCTCCGCTCCAGATCCGTGTTGTGGACGTCCAGGACTCGCCCCTCGTAGAGGTTGATGGGGGCACTGAAACTCTCGCTGGTGGCCGGAACGTGCAGATGTCCGGAGACCCACAGGAAAATCTGGGGGTTTCCCAGAATCAGGTTGTGAAGACGGGCGGCGGGCTGGGCGACGAAATTCGGGGTATTGGCCTGCTCGTTGAACTGGAGAAGTGTTCCCGTGAGCGGGGCGTGGAAGAAGATCAGGGTCGGAAGATCCTTGTTCTCCGCAAGCTGTTTTTGCAGCCAGACGAGCTGACCATCGGAGATCTGCGCCAGGTGAGCGCTCTCCAATTCGTCGGTGGAGAGATAGATCATCAGGTAGCCTCCGAGCCTCTCCGAACCGTATACGCCCGGGAGGCCGAAGGTTTCGGTGAAGCGTTTCAGCTTCATCCGGCGGATGTCGGGCAGACCCTTGATCCGCCTTCCCGTCAGATCCTTTTCATCGGTATAGATGTAATCATGGTTCCCGGCAATGAAGCGGATGGGCTTGCGCATGCCGTCGAAGAACTCCTTTGCCGCGGCATATTCCTGGGTCGTTCCCGTCTCCTTGCAGATGTCCCCCAGCACAATGACGCGGTCGATATCCGTCCAGCCGTCGATGGTCCGGAGCGCAGATTTCTTGGCCGATAGATCCCTTCCGGGGAGGTGGGGATCGCCAATCAAGGCAATGCCGTAATACTCCCTTTCCTGCCCCGCCGCCGGGGATAAGAGGCCGAACGGCGGAAGCATCAGGAGGAACAGACACAGGGCGATCCATATTTTTGGCCCGACCGGGCCGGCGAAGCGAGCGGCGATGGGTCCCTTCATGGGAAGCACCTCGAAAAGGTGTGCGAGAGGGTGTTCAGGCCTACGGCACGAAACGAACCGGCGCGGCCATGCTATAACGCACCATCGGCAAAACGCAACCGAAATGAGCACCAAAAGGGAGAACGCGGAAACCCTTGCGTCGGCGCCCCGGATCGAGTAGCGTGGCTCGCTGTTCGCGGCAATGAGTTTTGGGGAAAATATTGACGTGCGTCAGGCAATCGGAATGAAGAACAGCATCCTGTTCATCCATCCGCCGGCGGTGAAGGCTTGCGAGCCGCCGGCAGGCGTGGCGAGACTCCAGGGTGCGCTCCGTCATCACGGCGTCAGCTGCCGGGTCTGGGATGCGAACCTGGAAGGTCAGCTCCGGTTGATTGGTGAGGATCGGTCGGAAGCTGAAATGGCCGACACCTGGACCCGGCGGGCGACGCGGCATCTTCCCGAGAACCTTTCTGCCCTTCGCTCGCCCGATCTTTACCGTAATCCCGACCGTTACCGCCGCGCGGTGAAGGATGTGAATCGTCTCCTCGCTGCCGCGGGAGAACCTTGCGGCGTACGCCTGAGTCTGGCCGATTATGAGGATGAGCGTCTCTCACCCGTCCGGAGCGGCGATCTTATTCAGGCCGCCGCGCTGCCGGAGAGGAATCCCTTTTACCGCTGGTTCCGTACACGTCTTCCGGAGGTGATGAGTGAGACTACCGTGACCCACGTCGGCTTTTCGCTGAATTATCTGAGCCAGGCCCTGACGGCCTTTGCCATGATCGGGTTGCTGCGGGAAATGTTTCCGGAGACTCCGATCCTGCTCGGCGGCGGGCTCGTGACCTCCTGGATGCGTCGACCGGGCTGGAAAAGCCCCTTTGGCAGCCTCGTGGATGAGATGGTCGCGGGGCCGGGCGAACTGCCGCTTCTCACCCTGCTCGGGGCAAGGTATGACGGCGGTCCGGATCGGCCGAGTCTGGAGGGCTTCCCGCTGGGCGATTATCTCTCACCCGGAACGGCTCTCCCGTACAGCGCCTCGGGCGGCTGCTGGTGGCGGCGATGCTCCTTCTGTCCGGAGAGGGCCGAAGGGAACCCCTATCTCCCGGTTCCCCCGTCGCGGGTCGCGGCCGACCTCCGTGCCCTCGTCGCCGAGACGGGACCGGCCCTGATCCATCTTCTTGACAGTGCCCTCAGCCCGTCCCTGCTGGATTCGATGACGGTGAACCCACCGGGGGCGCCATGGTACGGCTTTGCGCGCATCATGCCCTGTTTGGCCGACCGGGGCTTCTGCCTGAAATTGAGGGATTCGGGATGCGTCATGCTGAAGCTGGGTCTGGAGTCGGGCGATCAGGGAGTGCTCGACGCCCTGAATAAAGGGATTGACTTGAGTACGGCATCCGCGGCTCTGAAGAACCTCAAAGCGGCCGGGATCGCGACCTATGTCTATCTCCTCTTCGGAACGCCCGCTGAAAACCGTGAGGCGGCATTGCGGACGCTGGCCTTCACCGTGGAGCATGCGGAGCTGATCGATTATTTGAACCTCGCCATCTTCAACCTCCCTGCGTGGGGGCCGGAAGGGGAGCGCCTCGATACCGGAGAGTTCTACGAAGGAGACTTGTCGCTCTACCGGCCCTTCATCCACCCGGAAGGGTGGAGCCGGGCTGAGACGCGGCGGTTTCTCGAGAGGGAATTCAAGAGACATCCCGCCATTGCGCCGATTCTCCGCCGCGATCCTCCTTTCTTCACCTCAAACCATGCTCCGTTCCTCACCATCGAATCGCGGGACCCAGTGTGACAATCCACTTCGATACACAAACTTCTTGACAATTGAGCCCTTATTTGAGGTAATTGCGACACTTCTCGGAAGTTGCCCCTTTTCTTTCGAACGGGCGGTGATCGGCGGTAAGGCAGCGTTCGGGGTTGGGTGAAAGTGGCTCCGCCACTGACCGACCGACAGGGAGAAAGAGTTCACAAGGCAAACGGATACATGAGCAGAAGCCATGAACCGTGATGAACTTCTGATCCAGCTTGAAGAACTCGCCGGCAGATTGAACATTCAGGTCCAGTATGAATCCATGAAGAGTGAAGATCCCTCGACCTTCGGCGGGTTTTGCCGTATCCGTGATCGTCATCTGATCATCATCCATTCCAGGGCGGCCATCAGCCGTAAAATCGATGTCTTTACAGAAGCAGTGCGACATTTTGATATTGACGATCTTTTCATGATGCCTGCTTTGAGGGAGTACTTGAAAAAGGGGATGAATCAATCGAGCGGCCCATCCTCGCGAACGGAGGGATAGGATGCATGAGCTGTCGCCTTGCCGGATGCCGTCGGATATCTTTACGATTCAGGATGCTTCCACCGGTGTTGGCGAGCTGGTTCGGGAGGCGAAATAAATTTTCAGGTCCGGAAACCCTTTGCCAGCGCGGCGCGGGAAGAATCGTCGGTTTTTTCACGCGGGAGGAGACACGGAGGGGAACGTTTTTTGCTAACTTTTTTTCAGTCATTATCGATTGTTGGGGAAAAGGGTCTTTCTTAGACACAGGGAGGGAGCATGATCACTTCGGTCGGCAGTGCAAAGGAGAAATGGTGCCCGTTTGACAGGGGACAGACCTCACCGCGGGAGAACTCATCTGGAACCTGTCTCGGTCCAGAGTGCATGATGTGGCGCTTTTGGGTTCCTCCCCCAGGGGTTTCGTGTGGTGAGGTCGGTTCCATGACAACCAGGGAAAAGCACGGGAAGCCTGATACAGAGAAGAAAGGCTACTGCGGACTGTCCGGAGTCTATTGATTCAGGAGAGACAAGAAGGGGGAAGATCATTCCCGCATCAGGAAAAGAAAGGCGGAGTGCCGGAGTGTCTCTGCCTTTTTTCATTGAATATCCAGCGATCGACTTGCTGAATCACTCATTTGTAGGGACGTAAAAGCAGAGTTCTTTTCAGCGAAGATCCGGGGGTGCGTGAGAAAGGCGCCTCGCGAAGCGGAGTGGAGACTACCATCGGACCGAAGATGCGATGGTCAATGCGGCTCTGAAAGAAATCAGCTCCGCGATCCCCCGGGATGGAGCGAACGGTCATGAAAAAATTCAACGATCTGATCCTGGCTGCGGTGAAGGAGGGGTTTTCCGATCTCCACATCACCGGGAACCAGCCTATCGTCTTTCGGAATAACGGCGCTATCCACACCGAAAAGGCCATCCGCTGGGCCTATCCGGAAATCGACGAACTCGTGCGGGAGATGCTCAATCCCACCCAACTGCAGACTCTGAAGAACCGATGGTCCGTGGACCTGGGATTCTCTGTGCAGCATGTTCGGATCCGGATGAACATTTTCAATACCATCCGGGGGTTGAGCCTGGCCATCCGCCTCCTTCCCGGGACCGTTCCCACCATCGATATGCTGAACCTGCACCCCTCTCTTCAGAAGATCGGTGAACTCCAGAACGGTCTTGTCCTGATCTGCGGGACAACGGGCTGTGGCAAAACGACGACGATCGCGGCGATCATCGAGGAGATCAACCGCTCCCGCTACGCCCATATCGTCACGATCGAGGATCCCGTGGAATACCGCTTCATCTCAAAACAATCGTTCGTCCAACAGCGGGAGGTCGGCACGCACGTCCCGAGTTTTCGCCAGGGGCTCCTCGACGTCCTGCGTGAGGACCCGGATGTCATTGTCGTCGGAGAACTCCGTGAACCGGAGACCATCCGTCTGACCATCAATGCCGCCGAGTCTGGACACCTCGTCATAGCCTCCATCCATGCGGCGCAGGCAGAGGATGCAATCTACCGCATCTGCAACTCGTTTCCGCTGGAGGCGCAGGAGGAGATCCGCTTCCAATTCGCATCTTCTCTTTCGTGGGTCGTCATTCAGCAACTGCTCTATTTGGAAAACCTCCGGTTCCGGGTGCCACTGCTCTCCATCCTCCGGGGCACGCAGGCAGTCAAGGGCATCATCCGGGACAACCGCCTCCCTCAGATCGAAAATGCGATGCATACGGGGAAAAAGGACGGGATGTTCACAAGGGAGCGGTATCTGGAAGAATTTCTGAATCCCCGGGAGACGTTTGTTCTCCCCAGCCAGAGTTTCCGCCCGACCAAGGAGTCGCTCCCGGATGACGGATACACCTCTTCGCTCATCGGAAGGGAACCGAGCGACGGCCATCGTAATGGCAGTAACCATGACCATGTCGTCCAGGCAAGGGATGGCTATTCCGTTCAGGAAGCGCAGCCACAGATTAAACGGAAGGAGGCCCCGGTGACCAGGCTGTCGTCGGGCAGGCCGTCATCTCCCAAGGCGAGTTCGCAGACTGGTCTGTTTTCCCAGACCCATTCCATCAGTGAGGAGAAGGAAAGCTTGGAAGAACTGATTGCCCAGTTGGACAAAGCGATCATCATCCCGGAGTGAAATTGTTACTGGGGGATGACCCGTCACTTTGATATGTCGGAATTCATTACGGCCAAACTCCCGTCATGACCAGGAATAAATTCATGCGTTGAGCATGAAGAGCAAGCAGAAGAGCAACTCAGGTTATGGAATGACGATAGCGAATGACCTGGCCAGAGCGCGTCATCAATAAAGCTGCCAGGTTGTGTAAAGATTTTCTCGCTTTTTTTTTCGGCAGTGCCCTTTCAGGGATAGTTTAAACGGCCTCCGTTAAGTCCAGAGCCTTGTCGATGTCCTGTTCCCTCAAAAGGTCCATGTTCAGATATCTTTTCGTACCCCACTGAGTCGCGGCCACGTGACGGAGACGGGCTGCGCAGAGCATCAGCGCCGAATGCCCGTCAGGGAAAGCGCCAACGACTCTGGTTCGCCTACGGATTTCCCGCATGATCCGCTCCACGCATTGTTGGTCCTGATCCTTGCCCGGTGCTCACGGGGAAAACCATAGTAAGTAAAGGTCTCCCGGATCGCTGTTTCTCCTGGGTGCTTGACAGCGTCGCACAGTCTATTGCCTCCGCATCCAGCGACAGTTGAACTTCTTCCCGACCGTGCTCCGGACCAACTGACCCAGATGATCCCTGACCACCGCTACACTTATTTTGCAAGACTCTCTCCCGCTCCCATGTAGAATCTCTCCTCACGGCAGTTGCCTACTTTCAAGATTGGAATCTCAGCCCGGCCAGGTTCTCATCTCGAAACGGCGCTGCCGTACTACTTCAAAAAAGCCAAAGATTAAAAAAGCCAAAGATATTTTACGTTATCGGTTGCTTTTCTATCATGCGCTCATTAAATATATGTTAACTTGCGGGGAAACCTTCGGGGAAGACACCGGCTCCAAGGGTGTGAGGAGGGGAGACGGTTTCAGTAGTGGTCGATCATAATTGAAATGGGAGGGAACATATGATTCCGCAGATCAAGAAGATTCTTTATGCGACCGATCTCAGTAAGAATTCCGCTTATGCCTTCTATTACGCAGCCGATCTCGCGAAGAAGTACGGTGCCAGCATCGTGATCCTGCACGTGGTTGAGCCCGTTCCTCTCGTTTATACCGAAGGGGGCACAAGCATATTGAGGAGCATCGAAAAGCAGCAACAGAAATCCGATATGAGCGATATTGAAGAAAGGGTCAGGGAATTTTGCGGCAGAATCGAGAAGAGCGCCGGTTACCCCTGCATGGAACATGTATCCAGGAGCCTTGTGCCTGTAGGCTACCCCGTGGAAGAAATATTGAAGGCCGCCGATGACGAGGGGTGTGATGTGATCGTCCTCGGAAGCCATGGAAAGGGTTTCCTGCGGCAGACCTTCTTGGGGAGTGTGTCTGCTTCCGTCCTGCAGCGGGCGCGAAAGCCTGTCTTTGTCATCCCCTTGCCCTCGGAAAAGACGAAGATCGATTGGGATAATATTTAGATCTCAGCCTTTGGGCCAGTAGGTTCACATACCTGCGTACGTGACCGGGTAGTTGGTGAACTGTCGTGACGGGATCTTACGCGTACGTCGCACGAATCGCGGGGGGCCGTGAAACGGCGGACGATGGGCTGCCGTTCACCACGTTACCCGGCGTTCTCGTCGCTCCAGAGGTAGTGGTCCAGCCTGCAATACTCGCGGAATCCGAGATTACGGTAGACGCCGACGCCCATCTCGGAGGATTGCAGGACGCCGACCCGGTATCCCATGGCACGCGCCGCCAGCAGCGGGGTGAGGGTCATGGCTGACCCAATACCCTGGCGCCGCGCCGAGGGAAGTGTGGCGACGTTGTAGATGCCAGCCACCCCGGCGCCGAGCATCATCGAACCCATGGCCACCGGTTCGCCCTTTTGCCATCCAAGGTAATGCGTGAGGGGTGACTTCTCCTGCACGCCGACCGATTCATACCAATGGCACCAGGCAGCGGCCGCGAAATCGGGCAGCTCGAAGCAGACCGATGCCAGGGCGCACCATCGCGCGAGCGAATCGGCATCTCGCACTTCTATGATCGTGAGGTCTGCGGGAGCGGTGGTCGTCTCGTCCAGTGCGCCTAGATCGGCGGCCATCCCCGGCGCGCTTCCAGCGGGAACGAAACCGTGCGCTTCGAGGCTCTTGCCCAGATCGGCTGGACGGGTTCTGGGACCGACCCACCAGAGCAACGGGACCTTGCGAGAACGGCCCCGGATGATTGCGCTTTCGATTGCCGTATCGGTCCTACCTGACTCGATCCGGGCATCAAGGATGCTGTTGTATAACGGGTATGGCACATCCGTGAGCGCCCAAAAAATGTCAGGGCCGAGATGCACCTCGGCATTGGGCAGGTGTCGGAACTCCGGGAAGTAGGCGAGCAGGTTGGCTTCGATTGCCTCAACCATCGCAGTCGTGGATGTACCGAGCAGTATTCGGGTCAGGGGCCTCTCCTTGCGGGCATTCAGCCGATGAATTTCAATCCTCAATATTTTGGCTGCTTTCCTATCACGATTTGGAATTCGAATCCGCAGGCTATCCGAAATGGATCGGTCTATTGGCAACAGGTAGGAATTGTCAGGCGACCTCTGCGATCACAAGGATACACCGGCAAGTTGGAAAGCGCGGCGGGTAAGGTCGGCTGGAAGCAGTTCCTGCCTCATCTGCTCGGTCAGGGCGCTGACGCCCAAGTACTGGCCGGAAGCGGCTACCACCGGCTCCATCGTGCCATCATCGCGAATGGATGCTGCGCCGCCGGAGGCCCAGTAGAGCAGCCGTGATTCTGCGCTGCCCCGTGTCTTCTCCCCTCTTCCGAAAACCAGGAGTCTCTCACCAACGTGGACATCCCGATAGAAGGTGTAGCTTGCCTTGACCGTGACACTGCCGCTTGCGGTCAGAAGAAAGCCGGCCCATCCCATGATCTCATCGATCAGCGCCAGCATCGGCAGAGGGTGGAGGTATCCGTGCCGTTGAAAACGGTAGAAAGTCTCGCCGCTATCGCTTGCGAAGCCAATCGGAGAGACGACTATTTTTTGCCGCTCCTCCCCGTCCAGCGCATGGAAACGGCGCTCCAGGCCGGGTTCGCGACGTGCGATGCCGCAGACGAAGCAATTCCGATAGGAGGGCAGGGGGAGCATCCGCATTTCTATATCACCAGTGTCGGCGGGCAGATAGGACTCGAATGTTTCTTTGAGCGATGAATCCAGAGCATTTCGAAACGTTGCCGACAGGTAGGGGGTAGAAGCGCGCTCCTTGACCGCAACACCCGCGGCCCCTTCTCCATTTGCAGCCATTTCGACCTGAAGCACATCTCCCAAGCGGGCGCTCGCGCCGCCCATACGATAGTCGAGTGAGAAAGGAGGTGGAACGAACGAACCCCCGGCATCTCCGGGGAGGGCAAGCGCCATATCCGCCATCGCGCCCATGGCGATCCCCCCATGTGGGATTCCGACCCATCCCTGTGTTCTGTCATCCATCGCGAGGACAGAACGGAGAACTTGCCCGTCCTTCACGATGCCGTGGGTTCCGAACAAAAAAGATCTTACGAAATCATCCGGCTCGGGTGCCCGGTTCACGTCTGAAGACTGAGAGGCCTTGAGTATCATCGCACGGTCCTGCATTTTCTATTCATTTTCCTTTGATTCCGCGTCTGTTATCTACATGCAAGAAAAAGAACGCGACCCCCCCTGTCAGCTTCGGGGACCTCCGTTGCGAGGTGCGACTTGAATAGCTTACAACCATGCACTCTCTCGGGAAGCGGGGGTACGCTCAATGTGACCATACGTCACCTCATGGGGTCGATGACACTTTGATGGACGGGATGTTTGGAACCCTTTAAAAAATGCTATGGTTCCTTGGAATTGTCAATGGACTTTTTGACATGGGCTTTTTGCGGAGATCCATTCCTGAAATCCGTGAATCTTATGGCGTCTGCGTCAGGAAGGTCACGAAAACTAAAGAAATTTTGGCGGGATATCCTTTCCGCCCATGAATTTGAGAGAATCTTCCATCGTTTGAAGGCCGGGAGTCACCATCATTTTTGAAACCCCGTGGGCAAGGCACCGGTCATTTTGATCCAAGGCGGTTGCCTCTGCCAGGCATATCGTTTTACCGATTTTGATTCTTTGCCCTTTGACAACGAGCCTGCCTTTTTCGGTTGGAGCAAGAAAATCCACCTTCAGGTCGACCGATATGTAACCAACCTTCTCATCGAGTTCACAATATACGGCCCAGTAAGCAGCCGTGTCGATCAGAGAAGCGTAGACTCCCCCATGGAGCCCACCAAACGGATTGAGGTGCTTCTGGTCTATCTCGATCTCCACTATCGAAAATCCCACCCCGAGCTCTCGAATGCGCATGGACAAGAGTCTGTAGTAGGGGCTCTGGTTTGAAATTCTTATCAAGGAGTTCAGATGTTCTGGATTAAGCCGGGGCATGAAATATTTCTTTCAGGCAGAGAAAGATCAAGTCGTTCCCGCCGGATAGCGATCCGGCAGGTCAGTTGATCGTTTCAATGGTTGCGTCAGTGCTCAGTCGATCGTAATCTTGCCCGTCCAAAAGGTGAAACAGAACGACTATGCCAGTACCCAGATTAGAGAATATATGCAATTCGCTCTCTCTGCAACCGAAGTTGTAAATGACCCTATCGAACTCGTTTTCGCTCATGACAGAGATCTTGTGTGTGAGCGAATTCAGCAGGTCCCTGTTGTCCGTCCTGATCACGATTTTGGAATGGTTCGCCCAATCGTTCTTTTGTCTGATTTCCAGGCCCTCATAACCCGTCATGAGACCATCCTCCATTGGGATGCTTGATTTACCGATATGTCAACAATTCAAGACCAGCAGTCGCCACTCCAATCAATGCAACAGGTAGTTCTGAATGGCCTGATAACCCGTAAAGTCCGCATCCACGATCGATGCCCCGATCCTGGTTTCGCCACCGGCAGGATCTATACGTTTGGGAACGCATTGCACGGTGATCGGCCTTTTGCAGTCGGGTATCGTAAATACAATGGAGATCCGGGAGACATCTTTTTCTTCCCGAATCTCGTATTGATAATTCTCCGGAAGCGAAATCTGCAGACCATCAAGAGAAATATCCACCACTATCCCGACTTGCTGCGATGTATTTTCCGTGCCGATCTCTCTGATCAGTGCCGGAGCCGTGATCGTCTTCCGTGGATACCGTCGGCTTTCTTGTTGTACCGGTTGATAAACCTTCCTTTCTTCCAGATATTTAAAGAGAACTCTTTTCAGCATGGAAGAAATGGTTTGCCCCTCCTCCTTGGCAATCATTTCTATTGCATCGCGTAACTTCTCATCGGTACGGAAACAGATCATGATGCCTTTGCCCATGGGTTTCTCCATTTTTCCCACTGTTATACGCTGTCAAGCAATAGATGTACCAGAGAAGCCTTTTCAGTTGGCTATCACGATATCTTTCCTTTATTCAAATAATTACATCGATCTTCCATCGGACGAAACTCGGGGAAGCGGATTTTTTCTAATAGGCAAAACCCGGATAGTAAAGTATACCGACACCTGTGACGGGCGATTTTGAAGGATCACGGGGGATTCTTTTATTTTACAATGTATTACAATCTATTCCTGTCTGTAAAATTATCCGACATTGCTGCGAAAAAGAAAGAATTACACTCTCACAGGAGAGGTGGAATATTCCAAACCATTCCGCTCGCTTGTGGACAGATGTTGCGGGACACCTTACCACGCATGCCCGTGTTAGGACGTTAAGGTTAAGGATAGGTCAAAAAGAAGTTATCAGACGGCTCCACATCGGCCTCTGAGTCAACGGAACCGTTGCTTTGGCGAAGGCAACATCAAAGAGTGCTTGAATCCAGAATCCTTAGCTGCACAATCTTCAGATCATTGGGCATTTGGTCCGGATCCTGATAAGCGCCTACCATTGGCGTTTCCTTCTTGCTGATGCTACAGAGGCAAAGGGTAAAAAAAATTATGACTGAGGAAATTATCAATAATATTCCTATAGACATAGAGCCAATTCCCCCTTTCCTTATTTGTCCATTTGGCTGATCCCCTCCCGGTAACTAGCAAAAATGCTGTTCCCCGACATGATTATGATCTCTCTCCGCTCCGTGACCGAAAGAGCACATCTTGAGATTTGACGTCATCCGACCACAATATGTGGTGGTTGTCAAGAAGATATTCACGGGTCTAATCAAGCCTAACTGCAATTCTAAGGCAAGCGCAGTAGCCCCCGTTTTGACCGGACACCTGCAATTCGGAAATAAGTCGCCGGAGCAGATACAGTTCATGTGTTGAAGTCAGCAAGAAGTGGTCGATAAAACATAATGAAATCATTACATCTTTAGAGATGCGCCGCCGATGGGCACCCCGGGCGAGTTCAAGGATGGTGAGCGCGTCTTCGACGAACACCGCAGCCTTGTATTCAAGTCGCTTCAAGTCGTGCGCTTCTTTGATCGCGAGCGCAATGTCCTTGTCTATGTATCCTACAGTGACCGGGTTATCACGGGCAGCCCGAAGAACAGCATCAGCACAGTGCCCATAATGGGGTGAAAGGCACCCTAATCTCCGACGGTTCATGCCGTGTCGACGTTGAGACCTGTTTTGTTCCATAATTTTGGTTCATCCAGTAGCTGTTTCGTGCAAGAATCTGGATGATCAGCTTGGAAACGTGATGCATAGTTTGTCGTCTTTTGACCATGAAGTTGAAAATGGCGACGCAACGGAAGGCGCAGCCCTAAACTACGCGCACACTGTATTTCGACCAGACCTCGACTCAAAATCAAACAAAATCAAGGTTCTTCTAAGAAAAGCCCCTCACAATATTTCAAACTTCCAAATCGAAGAATTTGCATTCCCCTCCGTGTAGATAGATGATAACGTGTTATAATTTATGTATACGCCATTCTTGGAGGGAGTGAGATATTCGTAACTACTTAATATAATGTGAGTAAAATGATATAGAAAAGAAATAAAAAGTCTTGACAACGTTTTAGGTTTATTATAATTATATCCCATAGTATAAATTATTATATACGGCGTAAGCAATGAATTTAGAGGTTGTCTATTTGTGAGCAATGCAGAAAACGAAACCATAAAGCAATTTATTCCGTGGGTCGATGCCATTGCAGAGACTTTTGGAAGTAATTGTGAGGTCGTGCTGCATGATCTTCGCAATCTCGACAGAGCGATCGTCAAGATAGCGAATGGCCATATCACTGGTCGCGAGGTGGGTGCCCCGATAACTGACATGGGGCTGCGCCTATATGAAAAAGATAAAATAAGCAAAAAATGCACGGCTGTAATCGGCTACCGGACAAAAACGAAAGAAGGGCGTGAATTAAAGTCAACCACCCTCTTTATCAGGGATAAAAAGGATAATGCGATTGGTTGTTTGTGCATAAATATTGATTTGACGCCTTATCTCACCACAAAGAATCTTGTCGATCAGATATGCCAACCCATCAACCCTGACCATGCCAAAGCGGAAAACGAATCTCCGGAAAAATTTGTATCGGACGTGGACTCTTTAATGGGGCAACTCATTGAGAAGGCGATGAGAAATACTAATAAACCGGTCAGTTCGATGTCGAAGGAAGACAAACTGCGAGTGATGAGGGATCTCAAGAAAAGCGGGTTTTACATGATCAAAGGGTCCATCAAGAGGTTATCCGGGGAATGGGGGGTTTCGTTACCTACGATTTACAAATATCTGGAAGAGATTTAAAATATCTGGAAGAGATTTAGAAAATCAATCTTGCCCATATTAGGAAGCGGGCAAGGATCTTGGAACAACGGCAAAGGAGAACATGGAATGCGGGATATGCTTCTAACAAGGCCGGCGCGCACGATCGTTGAACTCAGCGGTGTCATGCCGGGCCTACAGGTACTCGTGCTCACGGACACGGACAAGTTTGCGATTGGAAAGTTGGTCGCCGGGGTGGCCCACGAGGCAGGAGGGAAAGTCTGTCTGATTGTCATGCCTGCTCAGAAGATGCAGGGGGAGGAGCTGCCCCCCACCGTTGCTGCAGCGATGAAGGCCGCCGATGTGGTCATCGCCATGGTGGCCAAAAACATGGCCCACACGACCGCGCGGCTGGAGGCGACCCGGGGCGGGACGAAGATTCTGCTCATGCCCCGGGTGACCGAGGATCGCCTCCTGGCTCCGCCCATGGAAGCGGATTTTCACACCTTGCGGCCCATCATCGAGGGTCTGGCCAAGCGGATGACCGAGGCCAAGACGGCGCGTCTGACCAATGCCGCGGGCACCGACATCCGGATGAGTCTTGAAGGACGCCGGGGCCGCGCCCTCACGGGCTTTGGCAACACCGAAGATATTGCCGCCCCGCCGGGCGTCGAGGCCAGCATCGCCCCGCTCGAAGAGACTGCCGAGGGCGTGGTGGTGGTGGATGGGTCCATTCCCGGGGTTGGGTTTATGGAGGGGGAGTATCCCCGGATCGAGGTGAGGAAGGGGCGGTTTGCGTCCATCGCCGGCGGTCCTCTGGCCGTGACGTTCCGCAACCTTATGGCCGGTCTCAACGACCCCAATGTCTATCACGTCGCTGAGCTCGGCGTCGGTCTTAACCCGCTTTGCAAACTGCGCGGCGCCCCTGACGACGACGAGGGCGAATTCGGGAGCGCCCATGTGGCCTTCGGCACCAACAAGTTCATGGGAGGCACCGTTCTGGCGGCCGCCCATTACGACGTGGTGGTCAAAAAGGCCACGCTGGAGCTCGACGGCTTAGTCGTGCTGAAGGATGGAGAGATCCAGTTTTGATCGCTTCGTAGGAAAGATTTTGCCCGGCTCCGTACAGAAGCCGGGTATCGGGTCCTTTTACAGGAAGAAGCGTCTTCTTGAAGTAAGAAGCGGCCTTGGGTCAGGGGAAAAGGGGCCGTTTTTTATTTTTTACCAAGTTTGACATCTTTTGAGGTGTCCGGAAATGAAACGTGCGGATAAAATCTCCGGTGTGATTCTCATGGTGGTGTTCCTGCTGGTGTTTTATGAATCCACCAAGCTCGAAATGATGTACCGGAACGCGCCCGGCTTGGGATTCTATCCTTTTTGGCTTTCCCTGTTCGCCCTCGTGGCTTCGGCGGTCATCGTCGTGAACGCCTTCCGGCGGCCCGTGTCTCAGGACCGCCCTGTGCAGTGGCCCAAAGGGATCGGCCTTAGGCGGATCGGGCTCACCTTCGTGGCTTTCGTGATCTACGCCTATCTGATCACCCTCGTGGGGTTCATCCTTCCTACCGCCGTCTACATGCTGTTCATGGCCCGTATGCTGGGTTCCCGACGGTGGGTCTCGTCGGTTGCGGTCAGTGCCCTGACAGCCGTGGGGTTGTTTTTTGTGTTCAAGGTCTGGCTGAAGGCGGACCTGCCGACCGGGTTATGGGGTGGTATGCCGTAAGGCGGAGGATCTGTTCATGGATATTTTGCATCACTTGGCAACGGGATTTGCCATCGCGTTGACCCCAACCAATATTCTCTACTGCTTCATCGGCGTCTTCATCGGGACCATGGTCGGCGTCCTGCCCGGCATTGGGGCCACGGTCAGCATCGCCATCCTGGCCCCGATCACCGTCGGCCTCGGGCCGACGACGGCGATCATCATGCTGGCGGGGATCTACTACGGGGCCATGTACGGCGGCTCCACAACGGCCATTCTGATCAACATCCCCGGGGAGGCTGCCTCAGTGGCCACCTCACTGGACGGGTATCAGATGGCCCGCCAAGGGCAGGCCGGTCCCGCCCTGGGGATATCGGCGATCGCTTCCTTCGTGGCCGGCACCCTGTCGCTGATCCTGCTGATGACCCTCGCGGTCCCGTTGGCCTCCTACGCCCTTGCCTTCGGCCCCCCGGAGTATTTCTCGCTCATGACCCTAGGCCTCACCATTGTGGTTAGCCTCGTCGGCAAGTCCATGGCGAAGGGGCTCCTGGCCGGCCTCCTGGGGATGCTTCTGGCAACGATCGGCATGGAGCCGGTTACGGGGCAGAGCCGCTTTACCTTCGGCAGCGTCGATTTGATGGCGGGGATCGACTTCGTGGCGGTGGTGGTCGGGCTGTTCGCCATTCCCGAAGTGCTGGAGAATATGGAGGGGGCGAGTCTCGATGTGCTCAAGACCAAGCTGAAGAACCTCTTCCCCACCCGAGAGGATCTGAAGCGGACGGCCGGGGCCATGGTTCGCAGTTCCATCATCGGCTTTTTCATCGGGGTGCTGCCCGGGTCCAGCGGGGCGGTGGCGGCCTTCATGGCCTACAATGTGGAGCAGAACGTCTCCAAACACCCTGAAAGGTTCGGGAAAGGCGCCATCGAAGGGGTGGCGGCCTCTGAGGGGGCCAACAATGCGGCCGTGAATGGGGCCATGGTGCCGCTCCTGTCCCTGGGGATCCCGGTGTCGGCCCCCATGGCGGTGCTGCTCGGGGCATTTATGCTCCATGGGCTGAAGCCTGGGCCCATGCTGTTCGACAAAAGCCCGGAATTCGTCTGGGCGCTCATTGCAAGCATGTACATAGGCAACGTGTTACTGCTGGTCCTGAACCTGCCCCTGGTGGGCCTCTGGGCGCAGCTGATCCGGGTGCCCTATCCTTACCTGGCGCCGGGGATCCTGGTACTCTGTCTGATCGGAGCCTATGGGATCCGGAACAGTTTCTTCGACGTGGGGGTGGCCTTCGGCATGGGCATCGTGGGATATCTGATGAAGAAGCTCGAATACCCTACAGCCCCCGTCGTGCTGGCCCTGATCCTTTCGCCAATGCTGGAGGACGCCTTGCGGCAGTCGCTGACCATTTCTAAGGGGAGTGTGAGCATCTTCGTGACGCGACCGATCTCCCTGGTCCTGCTAATTTTGGCGGTAATCTCCGTTGCGGCGGCCTTCTATGCGCGGAGGAAGAGTCGCAAGGCGGCCGAAACTTTCCTTGAATCAAACATATAGGGTATACAGGCATGAACAAAAGGGTTCGTCCGGATACCCTGATAAACACGTCCCTCGGGGACTTATGAAAAGGAGAAGAGTAATGGTTATGAGAACTCGTTTATTCGCAAGATTGACCAGTCTTGCCGTTATGCTCAGCCTGATCGGCTGCCTCTTGGCACCGGCTTCCGAGTGCGCCGCCGCGGCCGCCTATCCCACCAAACCGATCCAGATCGTGGTGGCCTTTGCACCCGGCGGCTCCGCCGACCAGGTCACCCGCCTGCTGGCGACCTACCTGTCGAAGAAGTGGGGACAACCGGTCAGCGTGGTGAACAAGGCGGGCGGGGGTGGGGTCGTCGGAACGGCGGCCGTAGCGCAGTCAGCCCCTGACGGATACACCATCAACAACGGCCAGGTCAACACGCTGGCCTTTGCCCCGGCCGCCCAGAGCAACAACCCTTACAAATGGGACAGTTTCACTTACCTGGCGCGAATCGGGGTCACCCCGTCCGTGCTGACCGTCAATGCTAATTCCCCTTACAAGACGGCCAAGGAACTCGTGGAGGCGATCAAGAAAGACCCCGCCAAGTTCAAGTCGGGCGTCTCGGGACTGGCCGGAACAGGTGCCTTCGGGATTGCCCAGCTCCTGCAGTCCGCGGGCGTCGATCCTTCAAAGGTCGACATGGTCTCTTTCAACGGCGGTGTGCTGGTGGTCACCAACCTGGCCGGCGGCCATGTCGATTTCGTTGCGCAGCAACTTCCCGAGGTCCTGGAGTTGGTTAAGGCCGGCAAGCTCCGTGCCTTGATGCACACAAATGCGGAGCGGGTGAAAGAGCTTCCAGACGTTCCCACGAGCAAGGAAGCCGGGTTCCCGGCCTACAGCGTCATGGCTGCCAGCGGTTACGTGGGGCCGGCGAACATGCCGGAAGCGATTGTGGCCAAGTGGGAAATGGCGATTGCCGATGCGCTCAAGGACAAGGAGTTCCTCGCGTCGCTTGAAAACATGGGTCTCATCCCGGCCTATCAGAATGCAAAGGCCTATCGGACGTGGACGGAGGAGCAGTTCAAATCCTCCCAGGTACTGGCCGTGAAACTGGGGTTGAAGAAGTAGTCTGACCGTCACCCTGCGTCGCGACAGAATCGGCGCGGGGTGACTTTTGGGGAAGTGAACCCGAGATACGGGTTCGAGCGATGCCATGCAACAGAAGGAAAAGTCATGAACGACCCGATGAGCCATGATTTATTGATCGTACTCAAGAAGGAACTGATCGAGGCCATGGGCTGCACGGAGCCGGCTGCCGCCGCACTGGCAGGCGCTACGGCGGTGCAGGCCTTGCGCAAGGAGTTTGCGCTCGAACCCGAGCGGATATCCGTAGCCGCGAGCCGCGATATCATCAAAAATGCCATGTCCGTCGGATTGCCCAACTCCTCGCTCCGAGGGATCAAGGCGGCTGTGGTCCTCGGCGCCATGAGCGGAAATCCGCAGGATGGTCTGGCTGTCCTCGCGAGGGTTACTCCGGATGTGGAGGCCCGTGCCAGGGTCATTCTGGAGGAGGAGAAGGTCGACCTCGCTTTGCGGGAGGAGGTACCGGCCATCTTCATTGAAGTCGCCGCACTGGCTGGCGGACACGAGGCTATCGCGACCATCGCCCATTTTCACGACAGACTTGAAAGCCTTCGCATCGACGGCGTCGAGCGGCTAAGGCTTCCCAGTGAAGAAATGGTTGCGCCGTCTGGGATGCCCGCCATTTTCCCGAACGGATATCCCTCTTTTTCACAGATGATCGCCTTCGCCGATACGGTCGATCCGGAGGCCATTTCTTTCCTCTTGGACGCTGCGGTCATCAACATGAGATTATCCGACCCTTCACTCGATGACCATGGCATCGATGCCGGACGCGAATCCCTGACCTTCGCCGGTAACCGCAGCGCCGTCATCGACGCCTTGCACGTTGCAACGGCGAAGGCCTCTTCGGCTTCCAATGCCCGCATGACAGGATCTTCGCTGCCGGTGGTCATCAATTCCGGTTCGGGAAATCAGGGGATAACGGCCACGGTACCCGTAGCCGTCCTCGCCGAAAAGATGGGTGCTTCCCGGGAAGCGCTTGCCCGCGCCCTCGCCTTGAGCAGCAGTGTCGCGATCACAATTGCGGCGCGCAAGGGACGGCTGTCATCCCTCTGCGGCGCTTTCACCGCGGCAATCGGAACGGCCTGCGGTTTTGTCCGCCTCCTCGGGGGTGGCAGCTACGAGATCAATTCCGCGGTGAACAACATGGTGGGCAATTTGACCGGTATCATCTGTGACGGCGCCAAAGGAACCTGCGCACTCAAGATCGATTCAGCGGTCCATGCCGCGGCACTTTCCGCCGTAATGGCCATGGATGGCAAGGGTGCCCCATCCGATGCGGGTATTGTCGGCACCGATGCGGATGACAGTATCGACCACCTCGAACGGATCGTATGCGAAGGGATGGATATGACCGACCGCACCATCCTGGATATCATGCTGACGAAGTAACGTCGTTCATGCGCTACCAAAGATTATGTGTCACTATCAGGAACTTCAGTACAATTTATATTCATTGATTTTCATGGATACAGCCAGGTGTGGCTTTGTGGAGCGCGTAACGGGGAGGGACAATTGCCTCCAACAGGAAGGGGAGGGGATCCCGAGTTTTGGCCGGATGCTTCCGCCCCCAAGCTTACCCTCCATTGCGTCCATCCTATCAAACGACCCAACGGTCAGAACAGAGAATCAAAGGGCGCTGAGGCCCGTCCTATGCACAAGAAAACTGGAAGTAATTCGGAAGAACCAAAGTTTTCTTGACATGGAAGCAAGGCCTCTGTTAGAGATCACGTCCCCTCGTGTCGGGATTCGATTTGCCTCAAGAATAATCGGTCATTCCGATCCAACAGGTGGATGTGTGGCATTTAAGAAAGCAGAAGTATTGAAATGAACGGGAAAATCGAATTTCCCGGAAATGCCGGTCCGGGGAATTCTCGGGTAGGGCAAGAGTCCTTTGCGGGCTCCTGTGAGTCTTGGCGACGGCAGGCCGGGATTCTCAGGGATGAAAATAGCCGTCTTTCCAGTCTCCTGGATGCCATCGATATCGGCGTCAATGTCCAGGACAGAGATCACGTTATCCTTTACGAGAATCACTTCTTCAAAATGCTCTTCGGAGGCCTGGGACGAAAGTGTTTCCAGGTCTATGAACGGCGCGATCAGCCATGCGACGATTGTCCCGTGGCGGATACTTTCCGTACCGGTCAGCCACAAAAATCAGAGCGGCAAGTGATTGACCAATCGGGAGAAAAAAAGTTGTTGGCCTTAACAGCCACCCCCCTGCAAGGGTGGAACGGCCATCCCGCCGTGTGCACGGTCGTCAGGGACATCACAGTTCAATCCGAGCTCAAGCCTCGGTGGCAAACATCCGAGGATAGTTACGGCTATCTGATAGAGAACGTCAATGAGGGAATCTACATCGTCCAGGATGAGAAGGTAGCTTTCGTCAATCGTAAGGGGATGGGATTGACGGGCTTCTCCGTTGAGGAAATTTGTCGCCGGCCCTTTGTCGATTTTGTCCATCCGGAAGACCGAGACCTCGTCATCGAATGCCATCGTCGTCGCCTTGTCGGGGAGAACCCGCCGGATACCTACGACTTCCGGGTCATTGACAGGGAGGGC
>JAJFTY010000194.1 GCA_021372695.1 Deltaproteobacteria bacterium | reverse complement strand
TATCTGTCGATCATCGGTCCGAAGAAGAAACCCGCCTTGCGGGAGGGAGGAACTCGACAGCCATGGAAGGGTATCGCTTGATCGACTTGAGTCTGCCGCTCCAGGACGGCGGCGGTTTTACCAAACCGGCCCGGATCAGGTACATCGACCATGGGGGCCGCGCCCGGGGGATCGCGGAAAATTTCGGGATAAACATCGAAGAGATCCAGGGCCGGGCCAACGCCATGGAAGAGATCGACGCCCTGAACACGCACACCGGGACCCACTTCGACGCGCCCGGAGAGAGGGGGATGTGCCTCCTGGAATGGCTCACCAACCTGGAGCTTCTGCCTCCCTTCGGGTTTGAGGTCTGTGCCTTTCCCGTGAAGATCCGCCGCGCCGGCGGAGCCTGGGCGCGGATCGTCGCGCTGATCAAGGAGTAGATCCCGAAACAACGGTTCGCGGGCCGGCTGATCAGATGCCGGCATACCACTCGTATCCCTGATCCTCCCAGTATCCTCCTTTTCCCTTGCCGATTTCGGAAAGATCTTCGACAATTTCAAGGCGCATCACGTACTTCGCCATCTTGTAGCCGAGTTGCCGCTCCAGCCTCAGGCGAAGCGGGGCGCCGTTCTGGACCGGCAGGGGTTTCCCGTTGAGCTCATAGGCGAGGATCGTCTGAGGGTGGAAGGCATCCTCCAGGTCGATGCTCTCGTAGTAGGGGGAGCTGCCGTCCTCTTCCATCGGGTCCGCGCAGTGGAAAACAACGTAGCGGGCACGGGGCTTCAGGTGGACCGCTTCGAGCAGCGCGCCCAGGCGCGCCCCCTTCCACTGGCCGATCGCACTCCACCCCTCGACGCAATCGTGGCGGGTGATCTGGGAGCGGTGGGGAAGCTTGCGGATGTCGGCGAGCGAAAAGGCCACAGGCCGTTCGACCAGTCCGCCGACCTCGAGGCGATAGTTCATGAACCCGTCGGCCGCGAGCGCCATGTAGGACGGATTTTGCGGCACGAAGGTCCCGTTGCTGCGGAACTGGGCAGAGAGGTCGGCTGCGGTGAACTCCTGCGCCATGGCCTTGCGCGGCAGGACCAGCCGCTGGACCTTGTACGTGACCTTCTCCCCGAAACCCAGTACCTTGGGAAACCAGGTGGTCTCCGAAAGTTTTTCGCAGCCGCCGAGTGCGAGCACTCCCGCACCGGCCAGAAGGCGGGCCATCAGGCCGCGCCGGGAGAGCTTTCCCTGATCACTCATGGTCCGCCTCCGATTCGACCCGGTAGTAGCCCGTGACCATCGAGCGGAGGTTGTTCCAGAAGCCGCTGACGATGACCATGAACACATGGACGATCGCGAAGAGCACCACCGTCCAGGCGAGAACGAAGTGGATGGTCCGGACCGACTGCCGGCCGGAGAAGAGGTCCACCCAGCCCGGGAACAGTGCATTGAGGCCGGGCGACATGCCGAATCCCATCAGGATGATCCCGGGGAGAAGGAAAAAGATCACCGCCAGATAGGCGCATTTCTGGAGAACGTTGTAGCGCTTGGACGCCTCGCCCCGGGGGTGCCGGAAACGCAGGTGGTCGATCACGGTCCGGCCGATCGACCGCCAATCCCGCCCCGTGGGCACGAGATCATGGCGCAGATGCCTGCTCCCAAACGCATAGACCACAAAGGCGAGGCCGTTCGCCACGAGGAGCCAGGCGAAGAGCAGGTGCCAGCGCCGTGCCATGGCAAGCCATTGCCAGTCGGGAATGGTCAGCCAGGCAGGGAAGCCGCGGACGGCCCATTCTCCGGCCGGGTCACGGGAGGCGCCGAGGAATCCGGTGGTATCGAACTCATGGCCCCGGATGCGGGTGACGCCGCTCGCCTCTCCCCGGTCGTTTATCCCGCCCCGCATTTCTAGCAGTTTGACAGAGCCGCCGTAGGACTGCTTACCCCAGTAGAGCGCCGGATGAGCGTTGAAGATGTCGAGGCCGCTCATCAGGAGGATGGCCAGAAAAACGACATTGCACCAGTGCATGATTCGTACGGGCAGGGGGTGCCGGTAATAGGGATACCCCCCCGGGGCGCTGATCGAAAATTCCCGCAGCTTGCCACGGATGGTTCCGATGAAGCGCTTCCCGAAAAGTGCGGCAAACAGAGCGGCATCGTGCAGGCGCACGATGCCGACGGACCAGAGGCGCCTGAAATGGACTGATGCGGTTGAAACGGCGCGCCGCAGGCCTGCCATCGCCTGTCTCAGCCCGCCGCCGGATTCTTCGTTCATGGATCCCGTCCCCGTCGGTCGCCGTCACGATTTCACAACCGATGCACATACGGTATTGATCGCGGCGGACTGTGTCAATGGGAGGCATACCCCATTGCGCGAAAGCGATCTTTGTTCAACCGGCGGCGGGGGCGGGGCGGCGTCTGCGGCGTTTCCTCTTTCGCCGCCTGGCAGGGAGTTCATCGGCCGCCGGCGCGGCACCGCCTGCGGCGGTGGTCTGTAGGAAGTTTTGCCACCACTCCCGGGTGGCTTTGTTCTCTTCCCGGGTCTTCGCGATGAGGCAGAGGTAGGACATGGCGTCTGCAAAATCGGGCCGGCCGACCAGGGAGGCGGGACGGCGCGGCGGCATCCGGTGCAGCGATGGCTGCAACGCGAGAATCCCCCGCAGTTGCCCGCTCACCCGTCCCGGGACGGTGACCGTCTTGCAGAACTCCTCCATGAAAACGGCACACGCGTTATGGAGCGCCTGCACGTGCGGGATGCCGTCACGGTTCCGGGCAAGGGTCTCCTCCTCCAGGCAGGGGCCGAAGAGCGCGGCCAGAAAGAGCGCCGGAGATGCGGGCAGGCCACTCCGATGCAGCCGGTCGAGGCATTCCATGTTGGTGTGAAGGATCGCCCGCCGATCGTCATTGCCTTCCAGCCATCGCCTGAGTCCCGGGAAGAGCGCGGCCAGAAGCCCGCTCTTGTCGAGCAGGGTGAAAACCGGCTGGCTGGATCCCAGCAAAAAGAGCTTCAGCATCTCTTCGTAGAGTCTGGCCGGTGCAGCGCGGGAGATCGTGGGGGCAAGTTCGCAGAGCGTCTCCCAGGTTGCGGGTTCGATGGTGAGGTTGTGCGATGCGGCGAAGCGAACGGCGCGGACCATGCGCACGGGATCTTCCGTAAACCGGACCAGCGGGTCGCCGATCGGCCGGATGAGGCGTTGCTCCAAGTCGCTCAGGCCGTTGCAGTAGTCGATCACCGAGGCGTCTGCGATATTGTAGGCCAGCGCGTTGATGGTGAAGTCGCGGCGGAGGGCGTCCTCCTCGGGGGTGCCGAAGATGTTGTCCCTCAGGACCATTCCATCCTCGTCCTTGAGGTGGCGGGGCGGACGCTCGTCGCGGTCCGCCTCCTCCGTGTCCGGTTCGTTGGCCGGGACGGCCGCCCGGAAGGTGGAGACCTCCAGGACCTCGTCCTGAAAGTGGAGATGGGCCAGCCGGAAACGGCGGCCTACGAGACGGCAGTTGCGAAAGAGCCGCTTGATCTGGCCGGGCACCGCGTCGGTCGCGATGTCGAAATCCTTGGGCGTTCTCTCCAGGAGCAGGTCACGGACGCACCCCCCCACCAGATAGGCGATGAAGCCGTTCTCATGGAGCCGGTAGAGCGTGCGCAGTGCATTCTGGCTCACCTGCCTTCGGGATATGCGGTGTTCCGCGCGGGGAACGATGCGGGGTTCCATGGCCGGCACCATAGCACACCCGGTCGAAAAAGCAAATTCCCGGCGGCTGCCGGTAGTGGCTCACTTTGGTTGCAGAGACGCCTCGCGCAGCGCGATTTAAAGATTTTTCGGGGTACCTCTGCCGGCGAAGCGCAGCTAATTTTGCCGTTGCAGCTGCGCAAGACGTTGCAGGGTCGAAAAATAGCTGAGCGCAAGTCGAGGCTGGTCTTTGCGATTGAAACTGAGTCACCGCCCGGCTGCCCGATCCGCAGAATCCCCTCCCCTGGCGGGAGGGGATTCTGCGGATAAAAAGGGATGTCAGCTCCGGGCGGCTTTTCCCGCAGTCGCGGGAAGCCTAGACGAACACCCGTTTGACGTGCCGCTCCAGAAGGTTTTCGCAGACGTTTTTGGCGATGACCTCCTCGTTGTCCGCCACGGCCTGGTAGTAGCGGTCGCCCAGGTCCGCGGCCACCTTGAACCCCACATGGAGGAGCTGCCGGAAGTTCAGGTTGAAAGCAGGATTGGACTGGACGTGCCGCAGCGTTTCGGCGTACTGCCGCCCGTCCCACCGGTCCACCTCTTTGGGGTCGGGGAGCTTCTTCCGGTCGATGTCGATGATGGCCGCGTAAGGAGCGCAGAGTTCGTCGATCCTGCCGTAGGCGTTCCGGTAGATCTCCTTTGCCATGGCGAGCCCTTCGCCTTCCGCGCAGGCGAGGCCGATCAGCTCTTCGAGCCAGGTGGTCCCGGCGGTCTTCAGGTGGAGGCCGGCGCCGTGTTTCCGGATCGCCTTGCCGATCGGTCCGTAGATCGAAAACTTGTCGCTTCCCGAGTGGATGCTGAGCTTCAGGTTCGCGGGCAGGCCGAACTCCTTCACGGCAAAGGCGATGACGGAGAGGTCCTCGTTGAACTCCTTCTCGAACTGCTTCACGTCCCCCACGTAGTCGCATCCCTTGTTGAACCTTCCGGTGAACTTCGGGGCGATGGTCTGGGCCGGGATCCCCTCCCGAGCGATGGCCGAGAGGATGAAGAGCATTTCCACGGGGACCTGGGGAAGGTCGGTCTCGTCGATGGAGACCTCGGTGATGAAGTTGCCTTTCCCCTTCTTCTCTTCGACGTAGCGGTAGATCTTCCCCGCCTCCTGGATCGCCAGGAGGTATTTCCGGGCCGCTGAGGCGACGGTCTCCTCGGTAATCTCGATCGGCGCCTCGATGCCCGGGATGGAGAGCTTGCCGATGAATTTTTCGTGAGCCTTCATGAAGGCCTTCATGCTCGCGTCGTCCGCGGGCCTGCCCGAGAAGTCGGCCACGTCGAGGGTGTAGAAATCGCTCGAGGCGAGGAAGAGGTCCACGTTCTTGAGGTTGATGTGGTCGGCGTCCACGTAGTAGGACTCCTTCCAGCCGATGGCCTTGACCGCGGCGTCGGCTTCAGTCCGGACCGTGTCGGGATGGGTATGGACGATCGTGTGTTCCCGAAAGGATTTGTTCCACACGGGAACGAGGTTCACCCCGAGGCTTTTCGCCTTGACCAGCGCCTCGAGCTGGGCCTTGCCCTGGTGGGCGAAACGGTCGCCCACGCCGAAGGAATATTTTTCCAGCATTCTGTCCATGGTCATCTCCTTTCTCATATTCGAATGGAAAACTTCAACGCGTCCGATCTCCCGTCGCCGCATAGGGTCATTCTCCGCGATCCAGGAGGCATGAATCGATCATGGCAGCCAGAATGAATCCGCGGCCTTTCCGACCTTATGAATATTTCTCTTCCCGGTAGCGGGCCATCCGGGTCGTGGCGTCGAGGTCGCGCTTCCGCAGGCGGATGCTCCCCGGGGTCACCTCGACCAGTTCGTCCTCGGCGATGAATTCGATGCACTGGTCGAGCGACATCGGCCGCGCGGGCCTGAGGATCACGGTCTGGTCCGAGGTGGAGCTCCGCATGTTCGTGAGCTTCTTCTCCTTGACGATGTTCACGTTCATGTCGATGGGGCGGTTCCGCTCGCCCACGACCATCCCGGAGTACACCTCCGTTCCCGGCGAGATGAAGAGTTCGCCGCGGTCCGCCATCGCGTGGCAGGCGTAGGCGGTCGTCCGCCCCGGCCGGTCGGCCACGAGCGCCCCGGTCACGCGCTGAGGGATCGGCCCCGCCCAGGGTTCGTATCCCTCGAAGAGGGTGTTCATCACGCCGGACCCCTTGGTGTCCGTCAGGAAGTGGGTCCGGAAGCCGATCAGCCCCCGCGCCGGAATGACGAACTCCAGGTTCACCCGGCCGCTCCCCTTGTTCACCAGGTTGACCAGCCGCCCCTTCCGCGTCGCGAGCTTCTCCGTAAGGATTCCGATGAACTCCTCGGGCGCGTCGATGAAGAGCCGCTCCACCGGCTCGAAGACCTTTTCGCCCTCGAGCCTGGTGATCACGTGGGGCTTGGAGACCATGAATTCGTACCCCTCCCGGCGCATCGTCTCGATCAGGATCGCCATCTGCAGCTCGCCGCGGCCGCACACCTCGTAGGCGTCGGCCCGCTCCGTCGGCTTCACCCGGAGCGACACATTCCGGAGGATCTCCCTCTCCAGCCGCTCCCGGATATGGCGGGTGGTGAGAAACTTGCCCTCCCGGCCGGCCATCGGGCCGTTGTTCACGAAAAAGAGCATCGACACGGTCGGTTCGTCCACGCGGATCCTCGGCAGTGGCTGCGGGTTCTCCAAGGCGGAGATCGTGTCGCCGATCTGGAGATTCTCCACACCAGAGAAGGCGACGATGTCGCCCGCCTCGACCCGCTCCACCGGGACCTTTTTCAGCCCCACGAAGGTGTAGAGGGCAGAGAACTTGATCCCCGGGGTGATCGCCGTCTCGCCGCAGAGGCTGTAGGGCTGGCGCATTTCGAGGACGCCGTTCATCAGCCGGCCGATCGCAAGCTGGCCGACGTACGGGTCGTAGTCGAGGTTCGTGACGAGGTATTGCGGCACCGCGGCATCATCCCCCTCCGGCCCCGGAATCGATGCGACGATCGTCTCAAAGAGCGGCTTGAAATCCGTCGAACCATCCCCGAGTGTCCGGTGGGCGATCCCCCGCTTGGCGTTCGTGTAGAGGATCGGGAACTCGATCTGCTCCTCGGTTGCGTCGAGGTCGATGAAGAGGTCGTAGACCTCGTTGATCACCTCCTCGATCCGCGCGTCGGGGCGATCGATCTTGTTGATGACCAGGACAACCGGAATCTTCCTGGCGAGCGCCTTCTTCAGCACGAAGCGGGTCTGCGGCAGTGGGCCTTCGCTCGCGTCGACCAGCAGCATCACCCCGTCCACCATGTTCAGGCTCCGTTCGACCTCGCCGCCGAAATCGGCATGGCCCGGCGTGTCCACGATGTTGATCTTGATCTCCCCGAAGCGGATGGCCGTGTTCTTGGCCATGATCGTGATGCCGCGCTCTCTTTCGAGATCCATCGAATCCATCACGCGGTCTTCGATGACCTGATGGTCGTTGAAGGTTCCCGTCTGCCGGAGCATCCCGTCCACGAGGGTCGTCTTGCCATGATCCACGTGGGAGATGATGGCGATATTGCGGATATTCGTTTTGCGCATGCTCTTCTTTTCCAATCCTTCTCTTCGAACGCTTCGAAATGCCGCCCGCCCCTGTCCGTTACGCGGGCGTAGCCCGTCCCTTCTGCCGTTTTGCCCGCCCAGGCGGTGCGAAACGGCGCGGAACGGGAAGTTTTACGGTGAAATCAGGCCGGCTGTCCCGGGCCTTTGCGTTCGCGGTCCCGCCCGCTCCGCCGCCGGGGACGCTTCTTCTTGCTGCCGGGAGGCCTGCCGGCGGGCGCCGATTCGTCGGGCGCCGCCTCCTTCTCCTCCTCGGCAGCTTCTCCGGAAGGGGAGAGGGGCGCAGCCTGGAGGGTGCGCTGGTAGTAATCGTCCAGGAGCATCGCGATCAGCGGCGACTCCTCCTCGGCCTCGGCCAGGCTCCGGCCCAGGGGAATGAAGCGCCGCATTCGCTCCTTCTCGAGGCTGTCGCGGGAACGGAGCTCGGCCTCCAGCGCCGCGACCACCCGCTGCGTGACGATCGCCTCGACATCCTCGTCCGTGGGAAGCGGCCTCTCCTTCAGGTCGGTGATGTTGTAGCTCCGGGCGATCGATTTGAGGGCGAACTGCTCCATCCCGGCTACGAGCGTGATGGCCGTACCGCTCGCGCCGACGCGCCCCGTCCTCCCGGCCCGGTGGATATAGAGCTCCGGGTCCTCCGGCGGCTCGTACTGGAACACGTGCGACAGATCGGGGATGTCGATCCCCCGTGCGGCCACGTCGGTCGCAACCAGAAAGCGGAGCGTCCCCTTGCGCACCCGGGCCATGACCTTTTCGCGCGCCCCTTGGGCAAGGTCGGAGCTGAGTTCGTCGGCGTCATAGCCGAACCGCTTGAGGACCACCGTCACGAAGTGCACCGTCGAGCGCATGTTGCAGAAGATGATCGCCGAAAGAGGGTTCTCCATCTCGATGATCCGGACGAGCGAGCGCTCCCGCTGCATCCCGGGAACGACGTAGTAGATGTGGTCCGTTCCGGTCACATGGATGTGGTCCCGGCTCAGGCTGAGAAACTCAGGCTTGCGGAGGAACTCCTCGGCAAGGCGGATGACGAAGGAGGGAATGGTCGCCGAGAACATGTAGCCGTCGACACGCCTCTTGGGCAGGAACTGCTGGACTCGCTTCATGTCGGGGTAGAACCCCATCGAGAGCATCCGGTCCGCTTCGTCGAAGACAAACATCTTCACGTCGTCGAGAACCAGGGTGCCCTTCAGCAGATGGTCGAGGATGCGCCCCGGCGTCCCGACGACAAGTTGCGCTCCCCCGCGGAAGGCGTCCAGTTGCGGGCCGTATTTGACCCCGCCGTAGACGACGGCCGTTCGGAGCCCGAGTTCGCCGCCGAGAAGCTCCGCCTCGCGGGACACCTGAGCGGCCAACTCCCGCGTCGGGACGAGGACCAGGGCCTGACACCCCTTCTTCATTAGGTCGATCCGCTGCAGGATCGGCAACAGAAACGCCCCCGTCTTGCCGCTTCCCGTATGGGACTGGACCATCAGGTTCCGTCCGGCCATGATGTAGGGGATCGCCCTCGCCTGCACCGGCAGAAGCTTTGCCCAGCCCGCCTTTGCACATGCCAGCCGGAGCAGTTCGGGAAGCTCCTCGAGGGTCACCTCCGGAAGCGCGTTCTCCGGCTCCACGACCGGCTCCACGACCGGCTCCGCGCCTGTCTCCAGCGGGTCGACCTTCGGGCTGGCCTGTTCCTCCTCAGGCGGTGACGCTTGATCGGCCGCGTGGCCGTTCTCCATGATATCCTCTTGCATGATTCCTCTCTTTTTTTCGATGGACAGGGGGCTGAGCTTCCTTAAAAAGCCCGGGTGATATACCCGGGCGGGAGGGATGCAACGCTTTCCTGCACGAATTTTGGGGGCAGGATACGCCCGGAAAGAAAATTTGTCAAGGCCTTTGCTTCCTAAGTTATCGAATATCTGTAAATTTTATGGGGGTCAGGTCTCCGGCCTCGAACAGGGCGGCCGGCTGCCGCAACCTGCTCGGGGCTGATTGCCGGAAGGTTCCTGTGAAAATCAACGTTCAGTCCACATCAGGACGCCTGTCCAGTCCCATCCTTGCCTGTTCCGATTTACGTTTCACCGGCAGAAGCATTGAGGCTGCGATAAACATCGTCAGCGTTGCCGTCAGGAAGGCTGCCCCGTAGCCTCCTGTCAGATCGAATATGCAGCCCCCTGCTGCCGGTCCCACGGCGGCACCCACGCCCCAACTTGCCTCCAGAAGACCGCTTCTCCATCCGATATTCCAACATCCGTGGCATGCGGCACGATATGCGCAAGGATGAAGAACTGGCTGTAGGCACAGGACATCTCATGGAACGCCCAGAAGCTACCTCTGCGCAGGACCTGCTTCAACGAAAGCCCTGGCAGACGCGGGTTGGCTCCCGTTTCTCTGCGCCGGGGCGTTGGAGACCTTTTGGGGGCAGTCCATCCGGCAAACAACCGATCTCTTGAGGATCCGTTTTGACAAAACCAACGATCGAGATGGTGATCGCCCAGGTCAAGATCCCCATCATCAGGTAGGCCGTGCGCCAGTCATACTCGGCGATCAGGCAGGTCGCCAACGGCGATATCAACAGCATGCCCAACCCCGAGCCGGAACCCGCGATGCCCAGCGCCAGTCACAGTTTCCGATGAAACCACCGTGAAGTGAGGCAGACAACGGTGACATAGACCATCCCGGTGCCCATGGACAGCAACAGGCTGTAGGTGATGAAGATCTGCCACAGCTCGCGGGTGAAGCTGGTGAGCATCAAGCTCAATCCAGTAAGGAAACCCATCAGGAACACGACCCGCTTTGGCGTGAAACGGTCGACGGCCCATCCCGTGGCGGTGGCAAAAAGGGCGGAGAGAATGACTTACGCCGAGAATATGGTTGAGGTGGCAGCCCGGCTCAGCCCGAATTCGGCTTCCAGAGACTTGAAGAAAACGCCAAAGGAGAGACGCATTCCCCATATCGTGGTACCGGCCAGAAAAAGAACGGCAACGATGACCCATCCGTAGAAGAGCTTTTCCCGTCCCGCAGAAGAAATCAACTTGCACCTGCCATCTTGCGCTTTTCCGTGTTTTGGATGATTCACAGAGGTGCGGCCAGATTATCCATGGGGATCCTCCGTGTCAAATCGTATTCCGACGCGTCCCGCAGCATTTATTCCTTGCTGTCACCGGCCCGATTTGTTAAGCGACACGCCGAAGAAACGCGGCGTCGGATCGCCTGCCCCGAGGAGATCTTGATGGATCAAAAACGATATCCCCCTGCATCGCTCGCCTGGCTTGTCTGGGGCCTCGGCGCCGCCTTCTACTTCATCGGCTTCTACCATCGGGTCGCCCCCGCCGTCATCACCAACCAGCTGATGGCCGACTTCAACATCGGGGCCGCAGCCCTGGGGAATCTGAGCGCCTTCTACTTCTACAGCTACGTCTTGATGCAGATCCCGACCGGCATCCTGGCCGACACCTGGGGCCCCCGCAAGCTCCTGACCGCCGGGGCGCTCGTCACCGCCGCCGGCACCCTTCTGTTCGCCTCTGCCCCGTCGATCGTTCCGGCCAACCTGGGACGCCTGCTCATCGGCGGCGCTGTCGGGGTCTCCTATGTCGCCACCCTCCGGCTGGCGGCATGCTGGTTCGACTCCCGCTTCTATGCGGCGTTGAGCGGACTGGCCCTCCTCTGCGGCGTTCTGGGCGCAGTATCCGCCGGCGTTCCCCTCCATTTTCTGGTCATCCGTTTTGGCTGGCGCGCGGTGATGCTCGCGGCAGCGGCTCTTCTGTTCCTCATCGGGGCCGCGATATGGTTGATCGTCAGGGACGATCCATCGGAAAGGGGTTACCGCAGCTTCGCCCCTTCTGAGATCCGAGCGGCCGTCTCGGCCGCGACGCTCCGCCGGGACCTGATGGCGGTGTTCCGCTGCCGGAACGTCCGGCTTCTCTTCCTCGTCGGGTGCGGCCTGACGGGGCCGGTGGTCACCTTCACGGGGCTCTGGGGGGTCCCCTACTTCACCACCCACTACGCGATGTCCATACCGACCGCCTCTGCCATCACCTCGACAATGCTGGTCTGCTTTGCGGCCGGCGCCATGCTGCTCGGCCTGCTGTCGGACCGGATCGGGCAGCGCAAACCCGTGATCCTCGCCGGCGCGATCACGGCCCTGCTGGCGTGGCTTCCCATCCTCCTGATCCCCAATCTCCCCTTCTGGCTGCTCATCAGCCTGGTCATCACCGCCGGCCTAAGCGGCGGCAGTTCGATCATCTGCTTCGCCTTCGTGAAGGAATCGGTTCCGATCCGGTTTGCCGGCACGGTGAGCGGAGTTCAGAACATGGGCGCGATGCTCGGGTCGATGATCCTTCCCCCGACGATCGGCTGGGCGCTCGATCTTGGCTGGCACGGCGCCATGGCCGGCGGCGTCCGGATCTACGACCTGGCCGCCTACCGCTCGGGATTTCTTCTGATCCTCGCCTTTTCAGTCCTCTCCGTGCTGCTCGTCGGCTTCACCGCGGAGACCCGCTGCCGTCAGACCGGGGCGCCGGCTGATGAGGTGGCCTGAGCCCGCCCGCGTCGCTTGATGTTTACCGCGCGGTGGACTAAAATGTTCGCCGTTTCCGTCCGGAGTGAATCCAGAAGCGCGGAACTTCGATACACAGGAGAAGATGATGCCCATCTACGAATTCTACTGCAACCGCTGCAACACCGTTTTCAGCTTCTTCTCGCCGGGGGTGAATACCACCAAGATACCTGCCTGCCCGCGCTGCCGTCGTCCCTTGAAGCGGCAGATGTCGATTTTCGCACGAGTTTCCCGGGGCAAAGAGGAGCCGGCCGGCGACGACATGCCCCCGATCGGCGAGGCGAAGATGGAAAAGGCGATGGCGATGCTTGCCGGGGAGGCGGAGAAGATGAACGAGGACGACCCGCGTCAGGCCGCGCAGCTCATGCGGAAGCTGACCGATGCAACCGGCCTCTCCCTGGGCTCCGGAATGGAGGAGGCGCTCTCCCGCCTGGAGAAGGGGGAAGACCCCGACCGGATCGAGGCGGAGATGGGCGACCTGCTCGAAGGGGAAGAGCCTTTTGTCGCCGCGGGAAAGGGGATAAAGGGCGGCCGGAAACCTAAGCCCCGCGTGGACGATACCATCTACGACCTGTAGACGAAAAAAGAATCGTCCCTTCGTGCCCGGGCCCGAAGGGACGATTCAGCACTTGGGGGGACTCGCAACCTGTCCGGTTCCCCTTCATCCCTCCCGCCAGGGAGGGAAAATCTACCCTACCAGAGCTCCTCGACGGGAACATAGGGAAGACCGAAAGCCTCCGACACCCCCTTGAAGGTCACCTTCCCCTTGATCACGTTCGCCCCGGACTTGAGGTCCGGATTATCCTGCATCGCCTTGGACCAGCCCTTGTCTGCGATCTCCAGCGCGTACGGCAGGGTCGCGTTGGTCAGGGCCAGGGTCGACGTCCGGGCCACGGCGCCCGGCATGTTGGCCACGCAGTAGTGGATGACCCCGTCCACGGTATAGACCGGGTCCGCATGCGTCGTCGCCTTGGAGGTCTCGAAGCATCCCCCCTGGTCGATCGCCACGTCCACCATCACCGACCCCTTCTTCATGGTCTTGATCATCTCGCGGGTCACCATCTTCGGCGCCTTCGCCCCCGGGACCAGCACAGACCCGATGACGAGGTCCGCCTCCTGGATCAACCGGCGGATCGTCGCCGGGGAGGACTTCAAGAGGAAACAGTTCGCCGGCATCACCTCGCTCAGATAGCGCAGCCTCGGCAGATAGGCATCGACCATGTACACCTTCGCCCCCAGGCCGCAGGCCATCTTCGCCGCATGCATCCCGACCGTTCCGGCCCCGATCACCAGGACCGTGGCCGGGTCGACACCCGGCACGCCGCCCAGAAGCAACCCCGATCCTCCGGTGGGGCTCTCCAGGTACTTCGCCCCCTCCTGGATCGACATCCGGCCGGCCACCTCGCTCATCGGCACCAGCAGCGGCAGCGACCGGTCCGGACGCTGCACTGTCTCGTAGGCGATCGCGATGCACTTGCTCTTGATGAGCGCTTTCGTCTGCTTCTCGTCCGCCGCCAGATGCAGGTAGGTGAAAACGATCTGGTCCTTCCGGATCAGAGGATATTCCGCAGGCAGCGGCTCCTTGACGTGCATCACCATATCGGCCCGGCCGTAGATCTCCTTCGCCGTCTTGACGATCTGGGCCCCCGCGGCCTGGTAGGCCTTGTCATCGAAGCCGCTCCCGACCCCGGCGCCCTTCTCGACCAGCACCGTGTGACCATGGCCGCGCATCTCCTCCACGCCCGACGGCGTCATGCAGGCACGATTCTCCAGCGTTTTGATCTCTTTCAGTATTCCTACGATCATCGTTCTTCTCCTCCTCCGGACAGACCTGTCCCTCTCAAGAAAGTCGTTCGATTTCTCAATCCAGAATTCCGGCCGCCGCGGCGGCCGGACACTACGCTTCGCTCAGGGCGATGTCGAGAGCTTCGATCACGAACTTCACGTCGGCCTTGGTGATGCACATGGGCGGCTTGATCCGGAGCGTGTTGGCATGGAGTCCGCCCTTGCCCGTGAGCAGCCCCAAGTCCTTCAAACGCTCGAAGATCCTCAGAGCCTCTTCCTTCGCCGGCTCCTTCGTTTTGCGGTCCTTGACGAGCTCGATCCCCGTCATGAGCCCCCGGCCGCGCACGTCGCCGATGATGTCATGCTTGGCCATCAGCTTCTTGTAGCCCGCCATCAGCTCTTTGCCCCGCTCCAGGCAGTTCTTCTGGATGTTCTCCCGGTCGATGATCTCGAGGACCGCCATGCCGGCGGCACAGGAGACGGGATTTCCGCCGAAGGTGTTGAAATGGATCCGGCTCGTGAGGGCGTTTGCGATCTTGGGCGTCGTGACGACCGCCGCCAGGGGAACGCCGTCACCGATCCCCTTGGCCATGGTGACGATGTCGGGAATGACCCCGTGATTCTGAAATCCCCAGTAGTCGGTGCCCGTCCGGGTGAAACCGGTCTGGACTTCGTCGGCGATGCACACCCCGCCCGCCGCCCGGACGACCTCATAGGCCCCCTTCAGGAAGCCTTCGGGATAGACCACCGACCCGCCGACCCCCTGGATCGATTCGGCGAAGAAGCCCGCGACGCGTCCCGGCGTGGCATAGTCGATCAGGTTCTTGATCTCCGCCGCGTATTTCGCGCCGGCCTGCGGATCGTCGTGGCCCCACGGGCCGCGGTAGGGATCCGGGTTGATGGCATGGTGGACGCCGAAGCTGTGGGGGTAATTGTACTTCCAGGTGCTGTGCGCGGTGAGCTGCATCGTCGATGCGCTGCCGCCGTGATAGGCGTTGCGCAGGGCCACGACGTCATAGTTGCCCGTGTAGAGCCGGGCGATCAGGAGCGCCAGATCGTTGGCCTCCGATCCCGAGTTGACGAAGTAGCAGACGCTCAGGTCGCCCGGAAGCTTCGATGCCAGCATCTCGGCGTACTGGGCGATGTTCGGATGGAGATAGATCGAGGTGATGTGCTGGAGGCGCTCGTTCTGCTCCTTCACCTTCTGCACGACGTAGGGATGGCAGTGGCCGACGCTCACCGTCACGATCCCGCCGATGACGTCCAGATAGCGCCGTCCCGTATGGTCGAAGAGGTACTGCATGGAACCCTCGACGATCATCAGGGGTTTCTTGTAATTGGGAACCGACGTGGGCGTCACGTAGCGGTTCTTGAGTTTCAGGACCTCCTCATAGGACGGCCCCTTGTAGGGTTTCGGTTGATAATCGTAAGGCGGCAATTCCGGTGCCTTCATGGCAAACTCCTTTCTGAATTTTCAAATCTCTTCCCGGCCCGGCCAAAATCTCCCCCGGCTCCGTTCCCCATGCCCCTCGGGGGACCGGAAAACGGAGACAGGAGAGGGGGAGGGGCGAAGGAAGGTGTTCCTATTTCCGCGTGATCGTACCCTCCCAGGTGCTCACGCGTTTTTCCTGCTTGTCCTCCTCGCTGAACCAGCGCGAGGTGACGCATTTGGCTTCCGTGTAGAAGGCGACCCCGTCCTTCCCCATCACGTGGAGGTCTCCGAAGAAGGAGTCCTTGTGCCCGGCAAACGGGAAGTAGGCCACCGGCACGGGAATCCCAACGTTGACGCCGACCATACCGCCATGCGTCCGGCGGACGAACTCCCGGGCGTAATAGCCGTTCTGGGTGAAGATGCAGGAGCCGTTGGCGAAGCGGTTGTCGTTCATGATCGCCAGCCCCTCCTCGAAGTCCTTGACCCTTTTGATGGCGGTCACGGGGCCGAAGACCTCGCAGTCGCCGATGCACATCCCGGGCTTCACGTGATCGAAGATCGTGGGCCCCACGAAATGGCCGTTCTCGAAGCCGGGAACGACGATATTCCGGCCGTCGAGGATCAGCTCGGCCCCCTCTTCGACCCCCTTGTTGATCCAGTCGATGACGAACTGCTTGTGCTCGGCCGATACCACCGGCCCCAGCTCCGTCTTCGGATCGTAGGCGCAGCCCACCTTCCGGGCCTTGGCATACTTGAGGAGGTAACCGATGAACTCGTCGGCGCAGGCCTCCTCGACGCAGAGGGCGGGCAGAGCCATGCACCGCATCCCGGCACAGCCGAAGGTCGAGTTGATGATCCCGATCGCCGACCGCTCGAGCGCCGCATCGCGCAGGACGAGTCCGTGGTTCTTGGCTTCGCAGAGCGCCTGGACGCGCTTGCCGTTCGCCGCCGCGGTAGAGTAGATGTGGAGGCCGACCGACGTCGATCCCACGTAGGAGATCCCGCGGACGGCCGGGTGCCGCAGGAAGATTTCGGCCTCGACCCGGCTGCACGTGACCAGGTTCACGACGCCCGCGGGAAGGCCGGCTTCGATCAGCAGCTCCAGCACCCGCATCCCCGTCAGCGGGGTCAGGCTCGACGCCTTCAGCACGAAGGTGTTTCCCGTCGAAATGCAGAGAGGGATCATCCAGCCGAACGGAACCATCGACGGGAAGTTGAACGGAACGATTCCCGCGAACACCCCGACGGGCTCACGGTACATGACCGTGTCGTGCCCGGTGGAGACGTTCATCAGGGAGTCTCCCTGCATCAGGATGGGCGCTCCGCAGGCGACCTCGACGACCTCCATCGTCTTGATGATGTCGCCGCGGGCCTCGTCCATGTTCTTGCCCAGCTCCGTGGCCACCGACAGGGTCAGCTCCTCCAGGTGGCTCTCCAGAAGCGAGCGGAAGCGGAACATCACCGCGATGCGGTTCTGCACCGGCGTCGCCGACCAGGCCGCGAACGCCGCCTGCGCGGCCGCGATCGCGCTCTCCACCTCTTCGACGGTACAGCAGGGCACTTCGGCGATCACCTCTCCGGTGCTGCTGTTGGTCACGGGCATGTATTTCTTCGTCTTCGACGTCAGCCACTCATTGTTCACGCAGTATTTCATTCGTTTCGGTTCTGCCATGTCATTTCTCCTATTCCTATTGGGTTCATGACTCCTCCCGCGGTTCCCCGCGGGCTACTCTTCAGATCCTCAGTGAGTCACCGCATCGGGCCGTCCGCACCCTCCTCGACGCAGAGCGTGCTTCGCGAAGCCCGGAGAAACCAGGTCAAAAAGTCATCAGGCCCGGGATTTGCGGAATTTCTGGATCGACGATGTGATCAATCCCCAAATCCCTCCCCGGGCAAAAAGCACGAAGAGAACGAAGATGACCCCAAGGATCAGGGGCCAGCGGGCCCAGATGGCGCTCGCCTTTTCCGAAGCGAGGACGACCAGAAAAGCGCCCAGGATCGGGCCGAAAAGCGTGCCGATGCCGCCGATCAATTCCATCATGACGATATTGCCCGAGGTGTCGAACGCGACATTGCTGATATGGGCGAAATTCATGAACATCACGTAGAGCGCCCCGGCGAGCCCCAGGAAAATCCCGCAGATCTCGAAGGAGATCAGCTTGAAGATCCGCGTGTTGTACCCGATGGCCTCGGCTCGCGATTCGTTCTCCCGGATGGCCACGAGGACCTTGCCGAAGGGCGAATCGATGATCCGCTTGATGATCAGAAAGGCCAGGAGGAAGAAGAACAGGGCCAGAAAATAGTAGCTCAGCTCCGTAGCGAAGGAGATGCTCGGGAGTCCCGGAATCTCCAGATTGGGCCGCGTGATCCCCCGCAGGCCGTCGTCACCCCCGGTGACCGACTTCCACTGATAGGCGATAAAGTAGATCATTTCGTTGAAAGCCAGGGTCAGGAGCACCGAATAGGAACCTTTCCGGAGCGTCGCAAAGAAGCCGAAGATCAGGGCCAGCACGCTCGCCATCCCGATCCCCAGAAGCATCGAGGGGATGAGGGAGGTCTTCAGGTGGATGATGGAGAGGGCCGTCACGTAGACCGAGGTCCCGAAGAAGGAGGCCTGGCAGAACATCATCACCCCGGTGTAGCCCAGGAGGAGATCGAAGGCGATCACCGCCAGAGCGAAGATCAGCACCTCCGTCGCCAGCGCGGTATAGGGCAGGACAAAGGGGAGAACGGCGAAGACGACGGCCAGCACCGCAAAACTGAGATTGTCTTTCAGGATGGTATTCATATCAGTCCCTCACCCCCAGCAATCCCCTCGGGCGAATGAGGATGATGGCGATCATGACGAGGAAGATGACGACCATCGAACCGGGCGGCCAGAAGAGTCCCACGACGCTCTGGGCGATGCCCACGATCAGCCCCCCGAGGATGGCCCCGGTAAAGCTCCCCATGCCGCCGATGATCACGACGGCGAAGCAGATGCCGAGGATGCTGATGTCCATGAAGGGATTGATCCCCCGCATGGGGGCGGCGAGCACGCCGCTCAATCCCGCCAGGGCCATGGCCAGCCCGAAGGTCAGCATGAAAACGAGGGAAATGTTGATGCCGAGCGAGCTGACCATCTCCTTGTCTTCCGTGCCGGCCCGAATGATCGACCCGAACTTGGTCTTTTCGATGAAGAGGTACATGGCAATCGCGATGATCACGACCAGAACCAGGAGAAAGACCCGGTATTTGGGGAAGAAGAGCGATCCCAGAAAGAACGTCCCCTCCAGAATTTTCGGGGGAAAGAAAGATTTGCCGATCGGCCCGTAGGTGAGGAGGATCAGTTCCCGGCCGATCAGGGCGATCCCGAACGTCATGAGGATCTGATAGAGCAGGTTCATCCCGTAGAGCTTCCGGAGGAGAATCCGCTCCAGACAGATGCCCACCAGCGCCGTCGCCAGCGGCACACAGACCAGGGCGAGCCAGAAGTTGCCGGTCAGCTGAACGAACGTATAGGCGAAATAGGCGCCCACGGTGTAAAAGAATCCGTGCGAGAAGTTGATGATGTCCATCATTCCCCAGACGATCGTCAACCCCATGGCCAGGATGACATAGATCATTCCCAGCACGATGCCGTTGAATACCTGAACCAGAATCAAATTGACGTTGATGTCCATAGGTGGTCGTCCTCTAAGCAGCCATGGTCTGTCGTCGCCTTATCCCCGATCCGATGCAGCGATGGGGGACGGCCGGGTGTCAGGACATCTCTCCGGCCGGGAAATCCCGGAAGAGAAGGGAACCCTTTCTAAGATTGGGGGCGGCCTTTCCGGGCCGCCCCCGACCTCCTTTAATTCATCTTGCAGCCTGTGTTCGCACAGTCCACGAAGTTCTTGGAGGAGCCGATGATCTCCGAGAAGTCGTCCTCGAATTTCTTCTCGCTCTCCTTCTTAAGCCGCAGGGTGTAGTAATTCTTGATGCACTGGTGGTCACAGGCCCGGTACATCTCCTTACCCGTGATCCCGTCGTATTCCATGTTCTCCATCGCCTTGATCACCTTCAGGTGGTCGGTCGAGCCGGCCTTCTTGGCGGCCGTCAGGATGGTCATGGCGGCCTGGTAGGGAGAGGCGGCCGTGTAGGTGGGCAGCTCGTTGTAGGCCTTCTTGTAGAGCTGGTTGAGCCGCTTGTTCGCGGGTGTATCCACGTTCCATTCATATTGGCACCCGGCGATCACGTCCTCGAGAACCTTGGTGCCGATGGCGCGGAACTGGGTCAGGCCCGTCGCCCAGACGATGCCGATCTTGCTCTGCTGCTTCGCGCCGAAGCTGACGGCCTGCTTCAGGGCGTTGACGGTGTCGTCGCCGAAATTGAGGAACAGGATCACGTCGGGCTTCGCCGCCATGGCCTTGGTGATGTACTGGCTGTACTCGGTCTCTCCCATGGGATGGAAAGCGTTCCCCAGGAGCTTCTTCCCCTTCTCCTTCAGCACCTCTTCGGTGTTCCTGAGCAGGTCATGGCCGAAGACGTAATCCGGGGTGATCGTGTAGAAGGTGTTGGCGTTGAATTTCTCGATCATCTTGGGGACCACTTCCCGGATGGCGCCGTAGGTCGGCACCTGCCACCGGAAGCTGTTCTTGTTGCAGGCCGAACCCGTGATCGAGTCCGCTCCCGCCATGACGCCGAGAACGACCTTCTGGGTCTTGACGTACTCCATCATCGCGAGCGAAACGCCGCTGCTGGTTCCGACGATGATGAATTTTGCGCCTTCATTTTCCACGGCCTCTTTGGCCTTGCGCACGGCCTCGCTGGGGTTGGGCACGTCCCGCTCGATCAGCCGGATCTTCTTGCCCAGGAGTTTGCCGCCGAATTCGTCGATGGCGAGCTTGATGCCCCGGCTCTGGTCCCGTCCCGTTTCGGCATAGGGGCCGCTGAGCTGACCTGCATTGAGGAAGACAATCTCATCCTTGGCCGCAGCCGCCAACACCGGCGACGCCCCCCATCCGATCAGGGTGAGGCCGACCACAAGACCGATCCCGACGACCAACAACCGTCCGATTCTGATTCCGCTTCTCATACAGAATTCCTCCTTGTCTGGTTTGTTTAAGGATACATGCCCGCTCAGATCGAAAGATACTTTTCGCGCAGCGATCGATCCCTCTTCAGCTCGTCATTGCCGATATGGGCAACGACCTTCCCCTGTTCCAGGATGTAGTGGCGATGGGCCACCTTCATGGAGGCGTCCACATTCTGCTCCACGAGAAAGATGGTGACCCCCTCTTCCTTGATGCGCTCAATCACCTCCATCACGGCATCCACCATGATCGGTGCCAGCCCCTCCGTCGGTTCGTCGAGGAGGATCAGCTGGGGATTGCGCATCAGCGCCCGGGCCACGGCCAGCATCTGCTGCTCGCCGCCGGAGAGCTCATCGCCCCGGTTCTGGCGCCGCCGCGCAAGGTTGGTGAAGATCTCCATGATCCGGTCGATCGTCCATTTCCCCTCATCGCCCTTGCGCTCGGCGATCAGCAGATTCTCCATGACCGTCAATGTCTTGAAGATCCGCCGCTCCTCGGGAACCCAGGCAACGCCCATTCTCCCGACCTCATACGCCTTTTTGCCCGCAATGTTCTCGCCGTTCAGGAGAATGGAGCCTGCCCGGGGGGGCGTCAACCCCATCACACTGCGCAGGGTGGTGGTTTTGCCGGCACCGTTTCGCCCCAGCAGACAGACCACCTCCCCCTTCGAAATTTCCAGATCCACGCCATGGAGGATATGACTCTCTCCATAGTAGCTTTGAATGCCCTGAACTTTCAGCATAGGATCACATTCCTCCGGAACTGCCCAAGTAGGCGCGAATCACTTCCTCGTTGCATCGAACCTGATCGGGGGGCCCCTCGGCGATCACCTTCCCCTGGGCCATCACCGTGATCACGTCGGAAACGGACATGACCACGTGCATGCGGTGCTCGATCAGGACGATGGTCAGCCCCTTGGAGATCTTCTTGATCAGATCCATGATTTTGAAGGAGTCTTCGTGGGGCATGCCACTCGTCGGTTCATCGAGGAGAAGAAGCCGGGGTGACGTCGCCATGGCGATCGCCACCTCCAGCGCCCTCTGGACGCCATAGGAAACCTCGGCGGCCTTGTGGTGCATAATATCGGTCAGACCGACCTCCTCCAGCACCGCGAGCGTCTTCTCCTCCACCTCCCGCAGGGAGGAGGCCCTTCTGAAAAAAGAAAAATTGTGTTTCGTACGGGACTGGGCGCTCAGCCGGACATTCTCCTTGATGCTGAGCACCGGAAAAATGTTGGTGACCTGATAGGAGCGGGCGATCCCGATCTGGGAGATCTCGTAGGGCTTCTTGCCCGTGATCTCCTTGTCCTCGAACCAGATCCGGCCCGCGGTGGAGGGGAATGTTCCTGCCAGCATGTTGAAGAGGGTGGTCTTCCCTGCGCCATTCGGTCCGATGATCGAATGAATCTCACCCTCCTTCACCTGCAGGTCCACATCGCTGACCGCCGCCATGGCCCCGAACTTCTTCGTCAGTTTTTCCGTCTTCAGAATCGCCATTGTCTTTATCTCATTACGAGGTTCATGATGGCCTTCTGGCCATGGAGCCGGTTCTCCGCCTGATGGAAAATGACGGACTGAGGACCGTCGGCCACCGGATTGGTGACCTCGTAGCCGCGATCGCAGGGCAGGCAGTGCATGTAGATGCCCGTCTTCTTGATGAGCTTCATCTTCTTCTCATCGCAGATCCAGTCCTTGTGCTCGTCGGCCATCTTCTTGGTCTTGTCGTGGAGCGGCTCCTTGGTGACGGGCGGCAGGTTTTCGATGCAGGGCCAGCATTTCGGATAGACCACGTCGGCATTTTCGAAGGCCGCTTCCATGTCGTCGGTGATGTCGAAGCTCCCGCCGTAGATCGCGGAGTACTCCTTGGCCTTTTCGATCACGCGGGGATCGAGCTCGAATCCCTTCGGGTGGGCCAGGACGACGTCCATCCCCATCATGGTGCCGCCGATCACGTTGCTGTGGGCGACGGCCATGGGCTTCTTGACGCTCGGGGAGTAGGCCCAGCTCATGACCAGCTTCTTGTGCTTCAGGTCCGGCCCGATGAACTCCTTCATGGTCATCAGGTCGGCGATCTCCTGGCAGGGGTGGAAGAGGTCGTCTTCCATGTTGATGACGGGAATGTCCGCCCACTTGGCGAATTCCCGGATGTACTCGCTGCCGCGCGGATAGACCCAGCCCATCAGGTCGCCGTATACGCGGATGCCGATGCCGTGGCCCATCCGGGAGAGGACCCGGGCCACGTCGCTGACGCGCTCGGTGATGAAGGCCACTTCGTCGCCTTCGACCGCCGGCATGTAAACCGCGTCCGGGGTCAGGTAGTGGCCGTTACCGCCCAGCTGGTAGATCCCCGCCTCGAAGCTGTTCCGGGTGCGGAGGGACTTGTTGTAGAAGAGCATGAAAAAGGTCTTGCCCTTCAGGTTTTCGTGGGGAATGCCGGCGGCATACTGGCGCTTCAGCTCGATGCCCAGATCGACGATCGATTCGATCTCGTGGCGGGTGAAATCCCACTCGGCAATATAGTCTCTTCCCTTCAACGATAACGTTTCCATTGTACAACCTCCTCATTTTAAAAGATTGATAGCTCTTGATCGGGGCACACCCGATTCCGAACGGGAGGGCCGGAAGTCCCGGCCCTTTTCCGACTACGCTTGCGGTCGGCCGAGGCCGACCTTTTCCTGAAAGTCACGGACAGCCGGGGAGACTTCGGGAATCTTCAGCCTCCTCTGCCCCATTGCCGCAAGGGTCTTGTTGACGGCCCTCAGGTGCTCGTCCATGGCCTTTTCGGCCTGGTCCCAGTCCCGAAGCTTCAGATAGTCCAGAATAATGCGGTGGTCCCTGGTGTTCTCCGCGATGAATTCCGCATCCGGAGCGAGGACCTCCTTTTCACAGTCGTAGAGAAAAGCGAAAACGTAGTCCACCGTCAGGCTCAGGATGGGGTTCGCCGGAACCTTGGCCAGCAAACGATGAAAATCGACACATTTTTGATCCAGATCGAAGAAATCGGCGTCCGTCAGAAACGGCAGCATTTCCTGGCACCTTTTTTCGCAGTACGCGACATTCTCCTCCAGAATCTGGATCTTTTCATCGGTAAGCTTTTCGGCCAACAGGCGGATGATCGAGGGTTCGATGATCGTGCGGACTTCCAGCAAATGATGGTAGGTGAGGTGCTGAAAAGAAAGGTAGCACCCCAGGGAGCTCTTGATCGAATCTTCGCCCATCTGCGAGACGAAGTTCCCTCCGCCCTTGCCCTTCTTCTTTTCGATCAGGCCCATGCTCTCCAGGGACCTCAACGCCTCACGCAGGGTGACCACGCTGACCCGGAACTGTTCGGCCATTTTCTTTTCGGTGGGCAGACGATCCCCTGATTTGAGCCGCCCTTCCAGGATGGCGTCCTTGATCTTCTTTTGAATATGATCCGAAATGCGGGTGGTTTGGACGGGTTCGAAGAGGTTTGTTTCCATCTATCAACCCTTAAATAACCAGAGGATTATAAAAACTGTTTTGCAGTATACGTGTTCGCAACTTCTTGTCAAGGTTTTTTTTGAACAATTGACACTATTTGGCGTTACTTTAACAATATCCATCCATTATAATAATGCACTTGCGCCCTTGAATGGCTCTTGGGGATCGAAAAAAATCATTGACAGTGGACGGTGAAGATTATAAGACCTAAAATCATATAAACTGTTCTTTAAATCCTTGGCTGGCGCCCGATCGATGTCGAAGCACGCGGCAAAGCCGGCCCGTGCTTTGCCGACATCCGGGGCTCGGGCGGAAGCGGGGACATCATCAATAGGGGGTTGATCATGGCAAGAGCGGTGAAGAAGGGTCCGGAAGCATCCCAAAAATTGCCTTTGGCGGTCGTCGCCCTCGGCGGCAACGCCATCTCTCGGGAGAAACAGGAAGGAAATATTCCCGAGCAGTTTGAAAACTCCGAAACCAGCATGCACTACATCTGCGACCTGATCGCCGCGGGCTACCGCGTGGTCATCACCCACGGAAACGGCCCCCAGGTCGGAAACGTTCTCCGCAGGGTGGAAGCCGCGATTTCCGTCATCTACCCGCTCCCCCTGGATATCTGCGGCGCCCACACCGAAGGCGGCATGGGCTATGTGCTCCAGCAGGTTCTCCACAACGCCCTGAAGAGCCGCGGGATGGACTTGACGCCAGCCACCGTCATCACCCAGACCCTCGTCGACAGGAACGACCCCGCCTTTCAGAACCCGACGAAGCCGATCGGCCAGTTCTTTACCGCGGAAAAGATCAAGGAAAAGGTGGAAAAGGAGAAATGGACTGTCCGGGAGGACGCCGGCCGCGGCTACCGCCGGGTCGTCCCCTCGCCGCGCCCCATCAAAATCATGGAGGAGCCGATCATCGCGACCCTGGTCGATCTGGGCTTTCCGCTGATCGCCTGCGGCGGCGGCGGCATTCCGGTGATCGAGGAGGCGGGGAATCTCAGAGGGGTCGAGGCGGTGATCGACAAGGACCTGGCCACGAGCCTCCTCGCCCGGGACCTGAAGGCGGACCTGCTGATCATCACGACCTCCATCGAGCGGGTGGCCGTGAATTTCAAGAAGCCCGACGAGCGGTTCCTCGACCGGATCACCGTCGCCCAGGCCCGGCAACACCTGGCGGAGGGCCATTTTGCCCCGGGCAGCATGAAGCCCAAGATCGAGGCGGCGATCGAGTTCACGGCGGCCACCGGCAGGCCGGCCATGATCACGCTGCCGGAGACGATGATGCAGGGCCTTGCCGGGAAGACGGGAACCTGGATTATCTGAACCGCGGCCAAGGGTTTGTTGTTGACAAGGGTCGCTGCGGCATGGTAGGACCGATTCCCGGCCGTCATGGAGAGATCGGGCATCCGAGCTCTCCCGACCGGGGTGCCTGCGGCGGTCATGACTGCGCGGGCGATGCTTCCCCCTGGGGACCATTGACCCCCCGAAAAGCCACCCCATACATTAAGGATTTGTCTCATGAAAAAAAACACCTCTCTGAAAGGCAAGAGCATCCTCACGGTCAAACAGTTGACCCCGGCCGAAATCGGATACCTGGTCGACTTGGCCGCGCAGCTGAAGAACAAGAAGAAACGCGGCGTTCGCGGCAACCTGCTGCTCCGCAAGAACATCGCACTCATCTTCGAGAAATCGTCCACGCGCACCCGCTGCGCCTTCACGGTCGCCGCCGCCGACGAGGGGGCCCACCCCGATTATCTCAACACGAGCGACATCCATTTCGGCAAGAAGGAGTCCCTGGCCGATTCGGCGCGCGTTCTGGGCCGCATGTTCGACGGCATCGCCTTCCGCGGGTTCAGACACGAAACGGTCGAGGGGCTGGCCCGCCACTCCGGGGTCCCGGTTTGGAACGGGCTGACCGATATCGCCCACCCGACGCAAATCCTGGCGGATCTTCTGACGATCCAGGAGCATTTCGGCCGGCTCAAGGGACTGACCGTCGTCTACATGGGTGACGGCCGCAACAACGTGGCCAGTTCGCTGATGATCGGCTGCGTCCAGATGGGGATGCATTTCGTCAACTGCACGCCGCCGGAGCTCTACCCGGACCGGAACCTGCTGGCCGAGGCAAAGGGGTTTGCCGCCAAGACCGGAGGGACGGTGCGGATCATCCATGATCCCCGGGAGGCCGTTTTAGGCGCCAATGTGATCTACACCGACGTCTGGGTCTCCATGGGGGAAGAGGCGGAATTCGACAAGCGGCTCAAACTCCTCAGGCCCTACCAGGTGACCATGGACCTGATGCGCAAAACGGGCAATGCCGAGAGCGGGAAATTGATCTTCCTGCACTGCCTCCCCGCGTTCCACGACAACCAGACGGCCGTGACCAAGGAAATCGGCGCCCTGGAGGTCACGGACGCAGTTTTCGAATCCGCCTTTTCCCGCGTCTTCGACCAGGCGGAAAACAGGATGCATACCATCAAGGCGGTCATGGTCGCCACACTCACATAAGAGCCTGCCTTGGGAAGGCTCTTTCACAGGGTTGTTCGAAAGTGTCCCGATGCAAGGCCCCATTCGCGGAGTCGCGAAGCGGAGCGGAATCCATTCTGAACCCGGAAGCGCACGGAGAGCTGCGCGAACGGCAGAGGTGAGGGAAACAGGAGCAGATGGGCGTTTTTTGAGCAGAGCACGCTAAAGGAGGATGCACAATGACAAAAAAAGCGACATTGACGGGACTCACCTGGGAACAGTACGAAGCCCTGCCGCTCATGAAGAGGGCGCCCTATTTTGCGGAAAACGGCCGTCCCTACCACTGTCTGATCGCCCAGCAGTTCGATCGGGCCCAACTGGACGCCCTGGGAACGCTGGCCACCAAAATCCGGCGCATCGCCAAGACCGAGGACGGAATGAAGTTCCTGCAGAGCCAGCTCTCCCACAAGCGGGTCATGCTCTACTTCTCCCAGCCCAGCAGCCGCACCTTCCTCTCCTTCACCGCCGCCTGCCAGATCCTGGGCATCTCCATCGGTGAGGTGCGGGACACCTCCACCTCCAGCGAATTCAAGGGGGAATCGAAGGATGATTCCGTCCGGACCTTCAGCTCCTATTTCGACATCATCATCATGCGGAGCGAAGTGGGCGGCCTCGCCGAGCGGACGGCCTGGGTCCTGGCCAATTCCGACCGGCCCATGCCCGTCATCAACGCCGGCTCCGGCAAGGACCAGCATCCGACGCAGGCGCTCCTGGACATCTACACCCTGCACCGCAGCTTCGAGGAGCGCGGCGGCATCGACGGCAAGACCATCGTCTTCACCGGCGACCTGCTCCGCGGCCGGACGGTGCGCTCCCTCTCCTGGCTCCTGACCCTCTACAAGGACGTGCGCCAGATCTTCGCCGCCCCCAAGGACCTGCAGATCTCCGACGACATCCTCGCCATGCTGGACAAGCAGAAGATCGAATATAGCGTCACCGACGACTTCAAGGGCACCATCCCGAAGGCCGACGCCATCTACATGACGCGCATCCAGGACGAGTGGGACAAGGAGGAGGGGGGGGGGAAGAAGAAGCGCGACATCGGCGACTACTCCTTCGACGGCCGGGACCTGAAGCGCCTGAAGAAGGACGCCGTTCTCCTCCATCCGCTGCCCCGCCGGAACGAGATCTCCACGGATGTGGACCACGACCCGCGGGCCGTCTACTGGCGCCAGATGCGAAACGGCATGTGGATCCGCGTGGCCCTGATCGCCACGATCTTCAACCGGGAGGGGATGATCCACGCCTACGCGGAACAGAAGGACATCGTCGTCTGAGCCCTGCACCGCCGTAGACGCGGTCCGAACGGATGAGCGAACATGACACTGCGGGCGGATAAGATTCTGTACAACGGCCGGGTCCTGACCATGGAGCCGGGAGACGCCGGCCGCACGGGCTTCGTTGCCCTCTGCGGCGACCGCATCGTCCACGTCGGCCCGCCCGGGGAGATGAATGAGTGGCGCGGCCCCGGAACGGAGTGCATCGACGCCGCCGGCGGAACCATCCTTCCGGGCTTCATCGACGCCCACCTCCATCTGCTCTTCATGGCGGAGATGGCGGTTCAGATCGATGCCAGCCCCGGTGCGGTCTCCACCTTCGCGGAAATCCTGGACAAGATCCGGCAGGAGACCCGGCGTGTTCCTGCGGGGTCGTGGATCAGGGCCGCCGGATACGACGACACCAAGCTCGCGGGCACCCCCATCACCCGGGCCGAACTCGACGCGGCGGCGCCCGATCACCCAGTCTTCATCGCCCATGTCAGCGTGCACCGGGGCGTCACCAACAGCCTGGGGCTTGCCCGCGGCGGCATCACCGAGGAGACGCCCGATCCGGCGGGCGGGCAGCTGGGCCGCGACACTTGGACGCATCGGCTCAACGGCCATCTCTATGAGGAAGCCGCCTTCCGCTACGGTCTGGAGGCCCTCTCGGACACCGCCAAGACGATCATCCCTCCGCTTCCCCCGGACGACCTGCGCCGGGGCATCGGTGTCGTCGGGGAGCGCTTTCTCAAGGCGGGAATGACCAGTGTCGGCGAAGCGCTTGCGACCCCCGCCTTCTTCACCGCCTGCCAGCAGCTTCGGCGGGAGGGTGAACTGCCACTCCGGATCTATGGCCTGGTCCCCTACAAATACCTGGACGCCTTCGAGGCCTCCGGTCTCCGGACGGGCTTCGGCGACCAATGGCTGCGCCTGGGCGCCGTGAAGCTCATTGCCGACGGCGCCATCGCCGGCCGGACGGCCTGCCTGAAGGAGCCTTACGGCGACCCCGAGCTGGGGACGGGTCTGTTGCTGCTCCCGCCGGAGGAGATCCGGGAACGGATCCGCCGCGTCCACGAAGCGGGATTCCAGGCGGCCGTCCACGCCAACGGCGACCGGGCGATCGAGATCACCCTGTCGGCCTTCGAGGCGGCGCTCGCCAAATCGCCCCGCGCCAACCACCGCCACCGCATCGAGCACTGCAGCCTCGTGACCGACGGGATCCTCGCCCGGATGCGCCGGATGGAGCTCCTGGCCATCCCCTTCGGCTCCTACGTCTGGGCCCACGGCGAAAAGCTCCTGACCTTCTACGGCGCCGAGCGGGTGAAACGGCTTTTCGCCCACCGGGAGTTCCTGGATCACGGCATCGCGCTCGCGGGGAGCACCGACAGCCCCTGCGGGCCCTACGAACCGCTCCTGGCCATCCAGAGCTGCGTGACCCGCCGCGGACAGGATGGGACGCTCCTGGGGGAGAACCAGCGCATCACCCTGATGGAGGCCCTGCGGATGTACACGCTCGGCTCCGCCTACGCCTCGTTCGAGGAAAACCTGAAGGGGTCGCTCGCGGTGGGGAAGCTCGCCGACATCACCGTGCTCGGGGCGGATATCACGCAGGTTCCAGCCGGGGAGATCGGTCACATTCCCGTCCGCTGGACGCTCGTGGGCGGCAAAATCCGCCATCATCTGACCTGAGAATGCGGGGCCCCTTCCGGCCGTCCGGAGAAAGACCCGCCTCACACACAATCATTCGAAACCATTCGCTTTTGATCTGACGGGGCAACTCCGCCGAGAGGGCCTGTTGCTTTCTCGCGCCTGGGAGAGTATGAAGGCCGCCGGAATCGCGCCGGCGCTCCGCGGGCCAGCGGCGTGACCGGACAAACGAATTCGATTGGACGGAAGAACCGTTTCGGTGAATATTTTGCAGATCCTCAAGACCTTTCTGATCGCGGCCGTGGGCGGCCTCCTCTTTCAGCTCCTGCACCTCCCCCTGCCCTGCATGCTGGGGCCGCTCACCGTCACGATCTTCTATCATACCATCAGCCACGGGAAAGCCGTCTGGCCGGTCCAACTGCGGAACGCGGGGCTGATCGTGATCGGCTACTCCATGGGGAGGACCGTCACACCCGAAACCGCCGGACAGATCCTCGCAAACCTGCCGGCGATGTTCGGGGTGACCCTGCTGACCATGTCCTTCTGCGTGGCCGTGGGCTACTTCACCCATCGCCGGACGGGCATCAGCTTCTCCAGCGGCATGCTCGGCAGCATCCCCGGAGGTCTGGCGCAGATGGTCCTCCTCACCGAGGAGATCAAGGACGCCGATGTGACTGTGGTGACCTTTCTGCAGATGATGCGCGTCCTCACCGTGGTCTTCTGCGTGCCATTCATCGCCGACGGCATCGGCCCGATGCCCGCCGCAGCAGCCGCGCCGCTCGTCGCTGCGGGCGCGCTGGGCTGGACCGCCGCGCTCCCGGCCATCGTGGCTGCGCTCCTGGGGGCGGGGTTGGCCAACCTCCTGAAGCTGCCGATCCCCACCCTGCTCGGCCCCATTTTCGCGACGGCGGCCGCCGTGCTCATGGGCCAGGAGGCGCCGCGGGTGCCGCCTCTGGTGATGAACACGGCGCTCATCTTCTTCGGAACCTATTTCGGGATCATCATCACCTTCGACAGCATCAGGAAGCTCGGCCGGGTGTTTCCCTATGCGATCGGGGGAGGGGCCGCGATCCTGGCCTTCACGTTCCTGGTCGCCTATGGCCTGACCTTCGTGGTGCCGGCCACGATGCTCACGAGCTTCCTCTCCACGGCCCCCGGAGGACTCTCCGAGGTGGGCGTGGTCGCGCTGTCCCTCCATGCGGACGTTGCCTTCATCATGGCCTATCAGCTTTTCCGGCTCTTCTCCATCCTCCTGCTGCTTCCGCCGCTGATCCGATGGTGGTTCAGGAGGTCCCACGTCCGGAAATCCTGTTGACAAACCCGTTTGGCCCTCCTATCCTCCGGATCGATGGGACTGCCGGCACGCGTAGGGCATGTCCGGTCAGCCGACGTCATCACCGAAGCCCATCCGGACTCCCCTTGCGGCCCGGCTCGGCTGCGAAGGAAGATCGATCATGAAGATATGCGCTTGGATTGCGGCCTCTCTGCTCCTCGCCTTCACCCCCGCCTGGGCAGGGACGCCCGGAAACATCAACTCCGATACACAGGTGGATCTCGCCGATGCCGTTTTGGCCCTCCGGGTCGCAAGCGGGATCTCCGCGACCGTCAACAGCGAAGGGGATGTCAACGGCGACGGGCTGATCGGCATTGAAGAGGCCATCCATGTCCTCCAGTTCCTGGCGGGGCTGCGTCCGGCAGTGGAAGCGCCGAAGGATCTTTCGGCCACCGCGGGCAACGGCCAGGTGACCTTGAACTGGTCGGCGGTGGCCGGCGCCACCTCCTACAATATCTACTGGTCCACCTCCCCGGGGGTCACCAAGGCCAACGGGACGGCGATTCGGGACGTTGCCGCGCCGCCCTACAAGCACGCTGACCTCGTGAACGGCACGACCTACCACTACATCGTGACCGCCGTTCGCGGGTCCGAAGAGAGCGCGCCCTCGGACGAGAAATCGGCAAAACCGGCGGCCGTCGTCAGCTGGAAGATCGCCAAGGTCTCCATCTACGACGGCATCGGGGGAAATCTCATCGGATACACCACGACCGAATACGACGCCAACGGCAGGGTGGCAAAGGCCACCACCTACGGGGCCACGGGGGAGATTTCGCAATACACGACCTACGAATACAATGCAGCCGGAAAGCCGGTCAAGATCTCCAGCCACATCATCACCGGAGAGATCATGTCGTACGTCACGACCCAATACAATGAAGCCGGAGATGTGATCAAGTCCTCCGTTTACGGACCCGGGGACATGCTTCTCTCCTACACCACGACCCAATACGACACGGCCGGAAAGATCTCTCGAACCACCGCCTACGGCTCCACCGGGGTCGTATCGCAATACACGATCTACGAATACAACGAAGCCGGAAAAACGACCCGGGAAACCAACTACGATTTCGCCGACCAGATGACCGGATACACTACGACCGAGTACAATGCAGCCGGAAAAACGACCAACGTCTCCACCTACGGTCCGACGGGGCTCCTGCAGAAGTCCGTCACGACCGAATACGACGCGGCAGGAAAGATCGTCAAGGTTTCCACCGTGAACGAGCTCTCGGGGGACGAAACCGGATGTACCCGGTACGAATACAATGCCGAAAACAAGCTGTCCAAGGCATCGACCTACAATTTCGCCGACCAGCTTACGGGATACACCACCACCGAATACAATTCAGCCGGAAAGCCGAGCAGGATCTCCGTCTACGGGCCCACGGGGTTGTTGAAACAGTATACGATCATGGAATGGATCTGAAGCCGCGCCGCCGGGCGGGTATCCGCTCCCGCGTCAACGGCCCGATGAGAGAGTTCCGAATCCATGGAAGTCCGCCCACTCCCGACGCCTTCGGGAGACGTGAGCCCCTGGGAGTTTCTGCCTACGATTTGACAGCGATTCAACCCTGATTTTTCTTCCCCGAATCCTCGACTATAATCTGCGCCGTGGCTGCCGCCTCGAACCCTCTTCCGCGCTCGTTGCAGCGTGCAGCCCCGTGAATTCCTGGCGAATTCAACAAAGATCAAACCATGGCACTAAAGAAAAAGGAGTCGATAAAATGAAACACTTGACCCGACTGATCCTCATCACCGCCTGTCTGCTGGGCATCGCCGTCTGGCCTTCCGCGCCGGCATTCAACCTTGGAATGTCAGGCTCCCCGGTTTTCGCCGCCGAGAGCAAGGATGCCGATGCCTACGATCAGGATTCCGTGCTCAGGGATGCGACCGAATTCTTCGGAAAGAGCGCCGAGGGGCTGGGCAAGGTCATCGAGAAGGCCTTCAAGGACCACGGCCGGCCGAACGCCTACATCAAGGGCGAGGAGGCGAGCGGCGCCATAGCGGTTGGCCTGCGTTACGGCGACGGTCAGTTGGTGAAGAAGAACGGCGAGACCGCCAGGGTCTACTGGAGCGGCCCCTCCATCGGCTTCGACTACGGCGGCGACGCGGCGAAGGTCTTCGTTCTGGTCTATCACCTGAACGATCCGGAACTGCTGTTCCGGCGCTATCCGGCGGTTGACGGAAGCTTCTACTTCGTCGGCGGAGTGGGGATCAACTACCAGCAGCGCGACGACATCATCCTCGCGCCGATCCGGCTGGGCGTGGGTCTGCGCGCCGGTGCGAGCATCGGCTACATGCACTACACCAAGACCAAGACCTACAACCCGTTCTGAGTCTGCGGCGGCGGCCGCGTGCAGCGCCCTTTCCGCAAAGTCTGCACCGAGGGCGCCTGCGGGCGCCGCCGTTTTCCGAAAACGTCGAGCCGTCATGAGCGGCACCTCCGGAGGTCCCGACAAATCTCCTTGACATTGCCGGACGGCCTTCCGTATTCTCCATGCCGGATGAAGAGGCACCGGCCGCTGCCGGAGATCCGAGTCACCGAAGTGCGAAAGGGGGTTTCATCCATGCGCGTGGGAAGCGGCGATTTCGTTTACGAGTTCATCCCGGACTGGGGCCGGCCGCCGGCCGGATATGAATTCGGCGGGGTGCCCGGCGGGGCGGTCGACGGCCGGGGCCGGGTTCACGTCTTCACCCGCACCCCCCATCCGGTCCTCATCTTCGACGCCGGGGGCACCTTCATCAAGTCCTGGGGTGAGGGGGTCTTTTCCCGGCCCCACAACGCCTTCATCGGCCCGGACGAATCCTTTTACTGCATCGACGACTTCGACCACACCGTCCGCAAGTGCACCTACGACGGCGAGATCCTGATGACCCTGGGAACCCGGAACCAGCCGTCCGACACGGGCTACGACGGCAAGAACTACCACAGCATCAAACGGGGAGCGGGCCCCTTCAACCGGCCGACGAGCCTCGGCATCGGCCCCGGCGGCGAACTGTACGTCAGCGACGGCTACGGCAACTCCCGCATCCACAAGTTCACCCCCGACGGCAAACTGATCAAATCCTGGGGCCAGCCCGGAACGGGCAGGGGCGAGTTCAGCATCGTGCACACCCTCTGCGTTGCCAAGAGCGGAACGGTTTACGTCTCCGACCGGGAGAACTACCGCATCCAACTCTTCACGCCGGACGGCGATTTCATCGAGGAGTGGACCGATTTCCATCGGCCCTGCGGCATGTTCATCGGCCCGGACGACCTGCTGTTCGTGACCGAGCTCAAATGCGACAACCCGCGGGTGCCCCATCCGTTGCCGCCGCGATTCAACATCCTCACCCTGGATGGCAAGCTCCTGGCCCGCTGGGGCACCGACGACATTTGGCAGCCCGGCAGCTTCTACGCTCCGCACGGCCTCTGGGGCGACCCGGACGGGAACATCTATGTGGGCGAGCTCGCGGCCGACTCCGAAATTCCGCCGCGTCCGGCGGGATATCCGGCCGTCCACAAGATGGTGCGCGTCCGTTAATTAAAATTCCGGCGGGAACTCCTGCTGGAGGTGCTTTCCATGAGTGAACTGTGGCGCAAATCGGCGTGCGGGCCGGCGAGTCTCATCGCCGGCAGGAGCGTAGCTCATCAGAATCGCAGCCGCCGATGGCTGCTCCTTATCCTCTGCCTTGTCCTGTCCGGGTGCGTTTCCGCGGCGAAGATGATTTCGCCCCCGACGGTGCCCGTCGCTCCCGAGCGCGCCGATGTGGAGGCCAAGCGCTTTCAGCCCCCGCCGGGCATGGCATCCGTCTACGTCATCCGGGAGGACAAATTCGCCGGACAGGCGCTCCTCTTCCAGGTCAGCCTCGACGGGCAGGATCAGGGAAAGCTCGCGCGGGGGACCTATTTCCTCTTGACGGTGCCGCCCGGCAAGCATGCCGTGGCCTTTACCGCAGGTGCGGACAAAGGCACGGAGACGGTATACGCCGTGGAGGGCGGGATATACTACCTGGAGATCCGCCCGAAATCGGGGATGACGGCACCCCCGACCAACATCTTCCGGATCGATCAGCAGAGGGGAAGATCTCTGATTCTGGCGGGGAAGCGCGCCGAAATCACGGCCGCCGGTCATTAGCCGTTCGTCCCGAGACTCACGGGACATCCTTTTGAGACAGTGATCAGTCCCATGTGGAAATGAACCGTTTCAGACCCTTGAACCTATTCTGAAAGGAGGATGACATGATCGATTTTCCAAAATTCACAAAGGTGCTCTTCTGTACCGATTTCTCGGAAATCTCCGACTGTGCCTTCGACTATGCCTTCGGCATCGCGAAACGCGACGAGGGGCTTCTCTACATCCTGCACGTCATACCCCCCCGGCCTGCCCAGGTCTATACGATGGAGGCTTACCTGAGCGGGGAGCAGTTGGAAAAGATCGACGCCGACCACCGGGAATACCTCAAGAAGCTGTTCACCGACAAGTACATGAATCGCGTCAGGGATAAGGCCAAAGTCAAAATCGTCGTCGAATCCGGACGTGAGGACGATAAGATCCTCGAATTCGCCCAGAAGGAAAAGGTCGACGTCATCATCCTCGGTACGCACGGAAGAACGGGGGTGGATCATGTCTTCCTCGGCAGCGTCGCCGAGAAGGTCGTCAGGCGCAGCCCCCTCCCCGTCTTTGTCATCCCCTGCAAAGACAAGACCTGCCCCTGCTGATCGAGACCCGGGAAGCCGGTGAAGGAGGAAGAGATGAAGATCACGGCCTTCGACCTGTACCACGTATCGGTGCCCCTGAAAAAGACCTTCTGGCCCACCTGGATCCCCGGTTATCCCCAGACCCACAACCGGTTCACCCTCATCCGGATCGTCACGGACGAGGGGATCGAGGGGTTCTCCGCCGGCTCGGCCATGGGAAAGGAGCGGGAGGGGCTGGGGGACCTCCTGGGCGGCTACCTGATGGGGGCCGACCCGACCGATATCGCCTCCGTCCAGGGCCTGCTAAAACAGGCGGGAATTCTGGGATGGCGGAACTTCTGGATCGAGCCTGCCTGCTGGGACATCCTGGGCAAGAAGGCGGGCAAGCCCGTCTACGAGCTTCTCGGCGGGAGGGCCCGTCCGGTCGAGGTCTACTGCTCCACCGGGGAGATGCACGAGCCGGAAAAACGGGTGGAAGAACTCCTCGCCCAGAAGGCGAAGGGTTTCAAGACGGCCAAGCTCCGGGTGAAAAACCGGGAACTCAAGGATGACATCCGCCATGTCGAGGTGGTCCGCAAGGGGGTGGGCGACGTCCTGCGGCTGGGTGTGGACGCGAACCAGGGATGGCTCGTCACGATCGTGGACAAGGTTCCGGCCTGGGATCTCGAACGGGCGGCGGAATTCGCCCGGGCGTGCCGGGACAACAGCATCTCCTGGCTGGAAGAGCCCCTCGATTCGCGCGACTACGACGGCAACGCTGCTCTCAAAAGGCTAGGGTATCTCCCCATCTCCGGCGCCGAGCTGAACTACGGCTGGGACGAGATCAAGATCATGCTGGAAAAGGACTGCTTCGACATCTACCAGCCCGACGCCACCTTCGCGGGCGGCATCGCCCAGGTGCAGCAGGTCCTCGCGGCCTGCCGGAAGAGGGGGCGGGGCTTTTCCCCCCACACCTGGACCAATGGCATCGGCTTCTACATCAACTGGAACATGGTCCTCTCCGACCCGGACAACCGCCTCCCTCTGGAGTATCCCATCGAGGAGCCCTCCTGGATCCCGGAATTCCGCGAGGGGATCATCGCACCCATCCTCCCGGACAAGGACGCGCACCTCCAGCCCTTCACCGCGCCCGGCCTCGGCTTCACCATCGACGAGAGCCTGCTTCGGAAGTACGGAAGCCGTTTCTACCGCATGACCGAGACCCGCCTGAAGTTCAAGGTGATCCGCGAGAAGGGGCTGAAAGAGGCGCTTGCCCTGAAGAAGCGCAAGGAGAACTCTCGGGCTTAGCCTGCCCGATCTCTGCGAACGCCTCCGGCAAGGGAGGAGCGCGCCGCAGCCCGCCCGGCTTCTGCCGAAACCGGGCCCGGCTACCGAAAGGCAAAGAGCGCGGACTGGACGATCCGGTCGAACCAGGCCCCCTGCTCCAGGGTGTAGAAGCTGCCGTCCGGGACCTGATGGCCGGTGCGGTAGCTCCGGGCATGTTCTTCTGAACAGAAGAACTGGGACTTGTGTCAGAAGGCGTTGATGATGCTCGGCTCCGCGAGCGTCGCAAAGTCCACGAAGGGATGGAAAAGCATCGGCTCCCGGCCGCCTTCGAGGAGTTCGCACCGAAGCTCGCTGTCCAGTTTCAGTCTCAGGGGTGCGCCGCATCGGGCGCAGGAGGATTCGACCTTTACAGAGAGGGGTTCGCCCCGTAAGCGCCCTTGCACGAAGGGCGTCGCGATTGCGTCGATCGCTCAGGCGGCGTACAGGCTCTCTCCGGTGTCGAACGTCACCCGGTGCGGCGTGGAATCGACCGTCACGGGGTAAGCCCAGGCGACTGCGCCCGCTTCGTTCCGGAACAGGAAGGTCATGTGCGCCTCCAGCTCGTCCAGGATCGCCCGGACCTCCGGGACGGTCAGCGCCAGTGACCCGGCGATGGATTCCGGCGTGAGCGCCGACCCGGCCCGGGGCAGCTCCCGGACGACGAAGTTGCGCACCCGGTGATGGGCCTCCGTCATGAAGGTGAGGCCTTCCGCCACATGCGCCGGCGCAGCCTTGACCCCCTCCTCCCACGCCGCCCGGGGAACCTCGGTCATTCGGTCGCCGTGCGCCATCAGGATCGTCTCTTCCATAAAACCGCTCCTTTCTTCTTGTACCCGCGGCCGGTCCACTCCGGCCGGATGATGTGAGGCGGATCAGCCGGGTGGATCTTCGAGACCGGCCGGGCTTTCGCGCTGCTCTTCCGCCGCCCGCCGCGACCAGTTCCGGATCTCTGCGGCTTCCCCTTCCGGGATGCCCAGGGAAAGCAGGAATTCGTGATGGGCCTCCGGCGCCCGCTCCTCGAACTCGGCGTGCCAGCGTGCCATGGCCCGGTCGTCCATCCCCGCCGCCCGCAGCATCTCCACCCACAGCTCCCGATTCACCGCAGCCGGATATTTTGCAGAGGCCAGCCCCGCGAGCATGCGGGAGAGAAGCCCCTGCTTCACCTTCAGGAGGCGGATCTCTTCGCCGATCTGGTGGAACCGCTTTTCGAGCAGGGCCGCGGAGGGCGTTCCCGAGGCGCAGATGGCCCGGATCTCGTCCAGAGCAAGCCCGGCCCGACGGAAGCCGCAGATGCGTTCGAGCCGCAGGCGGTCCGCCTCCGAATAGGAGCGGTATCCGGCCCGCGTTCTTCCCGACGGGGTCAGCAGGCCGATCCGGTCGTAGTAGAGGAGGGTGCTCCGGGAGAGTCCGAACAGACGCCCCAGTTTCGAGATCGTGGTGCTCTTTTTCATGATTTCCCTTCCCTTTCGGTCCTGCCGGACCGTTGTTGAAACGGACTATAAACTATGAAGCCATAGGCGGGTCAATACCCCTGTAAAACTATTTTCTGCCGGCGAACCGATGTGGTAAGATGCGCACGCTTTCGCGCCGCCTGAGGGCTTTGCGAAAGGGACCCTTCCCCGTCTGTAAGGAGGCCTCCCGATGAAAGTGATTGCTTTGAACGGAAGTCCCCGGAAGAAATGGAATACAGCGACATTGTTGAAAAACGCCCTGGATGGCGCAGCCTCCCGGGGCGCCGAGACGGAGCTGGTCCATCTCTACGACTACAGCTACAAAGGGTGCATCAGCTGTTTTGCCTGCAAGCTCGAGGAGGGGCGAAGCTACGGCCGATGCGCCGTGCGAGATGAGCTCACGCCGATTCTGGACAGGGCCCATGAGGCGGGCGCCCTGATTCTGGGCTCGCCCATCTATTTCGGCATGCCCACGGGCGTCATGAGGTCTTTCGTCGAGCGGCTTCTCTTCCAGTACCTTACCTATGACGCAGCCTATTCTTCCAAGTTCAAAAGAAAGATCCCCACCGGGTGGATCTACACCATGAACGTCGATCAGAGCCGGATGGAGGCCATGGGTTATGGGCAGACGCTGATGCTCACCGAAATGGCGTTCAAGAGATGTTTCGGAGCCGCCGAAACGCTGCTGGTCACGGATACCTATCAATTCGATGACTATTCCAAATTCGAGACATCGGGACTCGATGAGCAGAGAAAGGCCCGGCGGAGAGCGGAGGTTTTTCCGGAAGATTGCCGAAAGGCTTTCGATATGGGCGTCCGGTTCGCGGAGCCCTGCAATACTTGACCGGACGGCTTGAGACCGATGAACTACGATCTTCAGGGGGGCAGCAATTGCATGGCAGAAGGAACCTCTTCTTGCGAAACTGAGGATGCGCTCAAAGCGGCTGACGAACGGTACCGTTCTCTTTTTGAGCGCTCCCACGATATCATATACATTCACGATTTTAATGGGAATTGTTTAGATGCCAACCCAGCCGCCTTGACCTTGATGGGCTATGGGAAAAACGATCTCCCCTCTTTGAATTTGATGGACCTGGTCAGCCCCGATCAGCTCCCTCTGCTGCGTGAGCGGCTCCGGGAGCTGAAAGAAACCGGCAACCAGAAGACCCGGACCGAATTCAGGGTCAGGCGGAAAGACGGGGAGTACGTGATCCTGGAAACGGCAGCCTCGGTCATCGAACGGAGCGGCGTTCCGCTGGCAATACAGGGAATCGCGAGAGACGTCACCGATCGCCGGCAGGCGGAGCATGTCATGGCGGCGCAGCGCGACCTGGGGATTGCCCTCACCGGCGCCATCTCCCTTCAGCAGGCCCTTCAACTCTGCCTCGAAACGGCAATCCGGGTCTCCGGGCTCGATTCCGGCGGGATATACATCACGGATCCGCGCACGGGAGATTTGAATCTTGCCTGCCACAGTGGCCTTTCCGATGAGTTCAGCGGAGCGATTCATCACATTCCCGCCGATTCCGACAGAGCCCGGCTCGTCATGCTGGGAAAGCCCGTTTACCTGGAGCGGTCGGATTCATTGGTGTCCGACTTTCCCGAGCAGCAGAAAGAGGGGTTGAGAGCCCTCGCGGTGATCCCGATCGGCTTTCAGGGCCGGATCATCGGGGACATCAACGCCGCGTCCCACGCGCTCGACAGGATACCGCTCCGCGGCCGCAATGCCCTCGAAACCATAGCGGCCCAGATCGGCATGTCCATCATGAAAGCCAAAACCGAAGAGGCCATCCGGGAAAGCGAGAAGCGGTACAGGACCCTCTTCCAGGTGGCATCCGACGCCCTCCTAGTCGTCGATGAAGGAAACGGCCGGATTCTCGACGCCAATGGCAAGGCTCTGCAGATGTACGGTTACGGGCGGGAAGAGTTGATCGGCATGAAGGAGACCGATATCCACGCCCCGACCCCACAAGCTGGCGAAACGATTATGGCCTTGAGCGGTCAAGACCCCGCGGGATTCCACCGGAGAAAAGACGGAACGGTGTTTCCCGTCGAGACCACGGCCGGCCTGCTGAAGACGGAGGAAGGCAGCGTTCGCATCGTCTCCGTCCGCGACATCACCGGACGGATCGCCGCGGAGCGCGAGATTCTCTGGAAGACAACCTTTCTCGAGGCCTTGGTGGAAGCCACCGCCGACGGCATCATGGTGGTCGACGACCAGGGCAAGAGGATTCTGGCGAATCAGAACTATATGGACTTCAGAGAGGTCCCACCACACATCCGCGAAGACCGGGACGACGCTCTCCTGCTGAAGCACGCGACCGAAATGACCGTCAATCCGGAGCAGTTCATCGAAAAGGTCCGGTATCTCTACGACCATCCGAACGAAAGGTGCCGGGACGAAGTCGAGCTGAAAAACGGCGTGACGGTGGAGCGCCATTCGTCGCCGGTCTTGGGCAAGGATGGAAAATACTACGGCAGGATCTGGACGGTCCGGGATATCACCGAACAGAAGAACATGCTGAAGGAGCTCGAGGAGTCCCGGCAGAGCCTGGCGAACATCATCGACTTCCTCCCCGATGCCACCTTCGTCATCGACAAGGCGGGAAAGGTGATCGCCTGGAACAGGGCCATCGAGGAGAGGACGGGGGTGGATGCGGCGGAGATGCTGGGCAAATCCGATTACGAGTACGCCCGGGTAACTCAGGGGAAACGGCAGCCTATTCTCATCGACCTGGTCTTGAAACCCTCCCCTGATTTCGAGAAAAAGTACGCCGCCCTAGAGCGGAAGGATGTTTCGCTGGCGGGCGAAGCCTATATCGCGAACCTGAGCGGGAGAGAGGCTTACCTGTTCGGCATCGCCAGCGTCCTGAAGGATTTGAAGGGCAATGTGGTCGGCGCCATCGAATCGATCCGCGACATCACCGAGTCCAAACGGTCGCAGGAAAGATACCGGACCATTTTTGAAAATGCCGTCATGGGCATATTCCAATCCACCCCCGGGGGCCGGATCATCAACGCCAATCCCGCATTCGCCCGCATCCTCGGCTATGACTCCCCGGAGGACGTCCTGGCCTCGCTGACCGACATGCCCAGGCAGATGTACGTACAGCCCGAGCGCCGGAGGGAACTCCTCAAGATCATGGACGAACAGGGCACCCATCCGGAACAGGAGGTCCTTTACTACAGGAAGGACCGGAGCACGGTATGGGTTTCCGTGACCGGGTGCGCCGTCCGGGACGACAAGGGGGAGCTCCTCTACTACCAGGGGACGATCCAGGACATCACGGCGCGCAAGCTCCTGGAATACCGGCTGCGCCAGGCTCAGAAGATGGAGGCGATCGGCACGCTTGCGGGGGGGATAGCCCATGACTTCAACAACATTCTCGGAGCCATCATCGGCTATACCGAACTGTCGCTTCGAGAACCTGGGGAGAACAACCGCCTTCATCGGTATCTGGAGCAGATATACCAAGCGGCAAAGCGGGCGGGGGATCTGGTGAAGCAGATCCTCACCTTCAGCCGCCAGACAGAAGAGACGCTGCAGCCGCTCAGAATCAGCCCGATCATCGCAGAGGCCTTGAAGCTCCTCAGGGCATCCCTTCCGGCGACCGTTGAGGTCAGGCATCACATTCAGGCCGATCCGGACACCATACTGGCAAGCCCCACCCAGATTCATCAAATCGTGATGAACCTCTGTACCAATGCGGCTCACGCGATGCGAGACAAAAAAGGGGTGCTCAGCATCGGTCTGGCGCCCGTCGATATCCCGCCGGGAGACATCCTGACAGCCCACGGCCTGCAACCGGGCAGGCATATCAGACTCTCCATCTGCGATACGGGACACGGCATCGATCCCGGAATCCTGGAGAAGATCTTCGATCCCTTTTTCACGACCAAGAAGCCGGGAGAGGGAACGGGCATGGGGCTCTCCGTAGTCCACGGCATCGTCCAGAGCTGCCATGGAGCGATTACCGTCCGCAGCGAAGTTGGAAAGGGTGCAGAATTCCAGATCTATTTCCCCCTGCTGATCGACACCGCTGGAGAGGAGGGCGAAGCGGCTCCTTCGCCGATCGCCCGGGGAAAAGAGCGCATTCTTTTCGTGGATGACGAGGAACAGCTGGTCAATCTCGGAAAGGTGATGCTGACCAGCCTCGGATACCAGGTCGTCGGACAGACCGACAGCGCAGAAGCCCTGAGACTCTTCCGGGCTCAGCCGGACCGGTTCGATCTGGTCATCACCGACCTGACCATGCCGAATCTGACCGGCGTCGAATTGGCGCAGGAGCTGTTGTCCATTCGCCCGGACCTGCCGGTCATCCTCTGCTCCGGTTTCAGCGAAACGGTCACGCCGCAGACGGCCAGGTCCCTGGGCATCAGGGAATTCGTCATGAAGCCGGTCGCGCTGGACACACTGGCCAAAACGGTCAGACGGACGCTCGACGAGGAGTACGTAAGGGGTTGAGGCTCACCTGTATGATGAGCATCGGCCCGGGGCAGTACAGGGTGAACGAAGAGTTGGGGATATTCGAAATGTGGCCCAGGGGAGATCATGATGAAAAAGTGCACCGCATCCGCGTTTCTGTTGCTGGCGTCTCTCGTTGTCCTCTCAATCGACCCCGTTTCGACCTACGCGGTCCAGGGTGATGCGAACAACAACGGCGACCTCGACGTCGCCGACGCAATCTACATCCTCCAGGTGGTGTCGGGCGCGAGGCAGCAGACCGGTCCGATGCAGACCGTCTCCGTCAGCTCCGACATCGCGACGCCCACGAACTGGACGGCAGACAAACTGTACCGGGTGACCCGATCGATTACGGTCAAGGCCGCGCTCAGCCTTTCACCGGGCACGATCGTCAAATTCGATCACGGCGCGTCCATGACGGTCGCGACAAGCGGCAACATCAATGCGAATGCCACCGCAGCGGTGCCGATCGTTTTTACCTCCGTCAAAGATGACGCCCACGGCGGGGACACCAACGGCGATGGGGCCGCTTCGGCGCCCGCGGCCGGAGACTGGGGCGGCATCAACCTCAATGCCGGGGGATCGACGTTCGGTTATTGCATGTTTCTCTACGGCGGCT
>JAJFTY010000193.1 GCA_021372695.1 Deltaproteobacteria bacterium | reverse complement strand
CGGCGATCTCCCGGAAGGTGAGGTCGTTCTTGTCCGGTTTGAACGGGATCTGGCCCCGGCGGTAAGCCCCGCTCGAACTGATCAGCGCAAGCCTGCTTTCCGCCAGGGGCTTGACCAGGGGCGTCCAGGGGGCGGAGGCGTTCTCGGTCCACTGGTAAGGGGGCTGGTCCGGAAACATGGACCGCACGACATCGACGTACTTGAGGTACTTCATGGCTCCTCCTTCCGGCTGAGCGGGCTGCTCAACCGGGTCGGGATCTTACACAAATGTCACAGGAAAGTCCAAGGGACAAATGATGGGCAGAGGCAGGTTGATTGTGGGGAGGTGCCGGCACGATGCGGGAAGGAATCCCAGTTCGGCGCCGAACGGGCTTATCATTTTGACACCATTGAGGGTGTTCGGTCATGTCAAAGTCGTCATTCCGGCGAAAGCCGGAATCCAGACGTCGTCCCGGCGAAAACCGGTAGCGGGTGATGACTGGATGCCGGACCCCGGATCGGATCCGGGGTGTCGGGCTCATGATGTCGTCAGTATGTCGTAACCACTCCGGTTGAAATCTCCACTTTGCGTATGGCCTTATTGCCGTCGATCACATACACATTTGTCCCGTCGGTGGTGAGGCTTCGGGGATCGGTGAATCTGGCCTCACCTCCCGTGCCATCGATCGATCCTGATATCCCCGGGGCGCCTGCCAGCGTTGTAACCGCCCCTGTAGCAATCGCTACCTTTCGGATTGTGGAGTTATCCGCCACGTAGAGGCTGACTCCGTCAGTCGCAATACAGGTCGGCGAGGTAAAACGTGCTTCCGGCCCGATGCCGTCGGCCGTTCCGACGGCACCGGGAGTGCCAGCAAGAGTTGTGACTGTCTCCGTTGATATTTCGATCTTCAGGATCGTCCTTTGAAAACCCTCTGTGACATAGAGGTTCGTGCCATCCGAGGTGAGGCTCTTCAGGCTATCACTTGCGCGAACAGGCTCGACGCCGTCCAGTGTTCCGACCGCTCCGCCGCTGGCGATGGCCGTCTTACGAATTCTGTTATTGTCAGGGTAACCGATGTAGAAAAGGTTCGTGCCATCCGTTGTTATGCTTCGCGGCTTGCCGAATCTGGCCGCACTCCAACCGCCGAAATAGAGTCCTGTGAGCTCAGGGACCTCTGCCAGGGTTGTCACTTCCCTCGTGGAGATGGCTATCTTACGAATCCTGTCATTGCCGTCGGACACGTAGAGGTTGGTGCCGTCCGTTGTGATGCCCTGCGGATAACTGAAGATAGCCGCAGTTCCGACGCCGTCGATATTTCCGATAGTGCCATCAGACCCTGCAAAAGTTGATGATGTTCCGGTGGAAATATCTATCTTTCTGATGATGCTGTAACCGGAATCCACCACATAGAGACTTGTTCCATCTGAGGCGATGTCCACGGGTTCAGGAGAAACCGAAGAATAATAAAGGATATCGAGTGTACCGTAATTGATGAAGGAAACGGTCATAACACAACCATAATTACTGGTGCTGCCGTTGTTGTTCTGGTCGGGGTCGCCGACGAATTTCCATAAGCCGCTCGACGCCTCCCGGGCAAAGGTCACATTGGTTCCCCTGACGATATCGCCGTTCTCGTGGATGAAGTCGTAGTTGAGAATGAATGCCCGCTCAACTCCCCGCGACGCAAAATAATCCGTTGTGATATCGCTTACCAGCCGCACGTTCCGGATCTTCAGGACTCTTCCGCGTGTGTTCGTCCCGCCAGGGCCGAATATCGCGGGGATGCTGGCGATGTCCTCGGCCCGGGTGTGGCCGTTGCTCGTGCCGTATTGCGGATCGGGAATGAAAAAGCCGTCGAGGACCTGAGCGGTGAGGTCCGCTCCGAGGTTCATGACCGCGCAGAGCTCCGTCAAGCGTGTGGTGATTGCCTGAATCTCGGCAAGACGCGATTGGCTCGGGGCTCTGGTCTTGTCGAGGGAGATGGCGTTCAGGTTCGCAGCGCTTCCCGAGGCGATGACCGATCCGGTGAGCTTGTTGGCGATGGTAACGGACCCGCTCGCAAACTCGACCCGGATCAAATCCAGCATGGCGTCCAGCCTGTTGCCGGGGTTGGCCTCGTAATCTCCCGAAAGCGGGTCGAAATCCGTTATCCCGTATTCATCCAGGAGAGGCTGAAGCAAAGTCTTGATCTTGGCCAGCGCCGCCCGCAGTGCGGCATCGTTTATCGCGGCCACATCGGGCGTCCCTCCCGCAGGGCCGAAAACCTGGGCAGGATCGACGCCGGCCGCCACCGCGAGCACGAGATGGGTAAAGGGATTGATGTGCGCCTTTCCGACAACTGTGGCTGCCGAGTAGAGCGTATAGGACTGGGCGCCTACCCAGCCCTCTGCCTTGAGGATGAATGGCGGGGCGAGGCCGGTCACATCGAAGGAGAAATTGCCGCTGCTGTCCGTTGCTACGGGACCGCGTTCGATGCCGTTCTTGTCCCGCAGCGTCACCTGCCCGATGACGGGCGCTCCCGCGGCTGCGACACCCGACACCGCGGGTCCACCCGCACCGCCCGAGCCACTCCCCCCGCCCCCGCAGGCATACAGTGACAGTGTGAGAACCAGCAGCACCGCGGCCCAGACTGCACGCAGGCGATAACTTGCCATCGAAGGACCCTCCTTCCTTGTCGGACGGGGTTGACAAGAAACCGGACTCTCCAGCGGGACCTCAAAGGCGCCCGCGGTCTTTCAATGTACGAAGCATCGACGGCCGCCGAAAAACCGTGCCGCGACGAACGCAACAGCGCGGAGCGGCGGATCAGCCAGGTACAGCGGGAAAAGTGGAAAGCGCTTGTGTCAGTGTTGGCAGACGATACACGAGAGGAAGGAGAGTATCAAGAAGAAAATAGGGCTTGAAAGATCAATCCCGGCTCAGGGTCTCCCAACTGACAATATATTCCATGCCGTCTGATTTGATCTGGGGATCGTCGACCTTCCAGTTTCCCTTCAACCCGAGTTCCCTTGCCGACAGATCAAAATGAGACATGGCAATACCCATATCGACGTTCTGGAGTTTGATGTCTTTGATCAGGCTCTCGTATCCGGGTGTTCTCTTGAGGTAAAAATGAAACGCATCCCCCCTGCCCCTGATGATCCGCCACGGTTGTTTGTTCGAAGCCGAAGGCGCCATCCTGACGCATTCAAGAGGCGTGGCGAAAACGCCAGAATCCGCTTGATCGAGGGCAGTGCCCAGATCGTGAAGAAAGAAGAGTTCACTCCAGGCTTTCCTTTTGTCCGCTGAGGCGACAAACCTGAACACCCTGTCCACGACCGATCGCCTGTCGCCGGCATATCCGAGCCGACGATGAACTGCCTGGCTCCCTTGACGACGCCATAGGTGGTCAGATCCTTGAGCTCGCCGGCTTCCAGCTCATCGAAATCGATCAGAAGAAAGCGAACTTTGCTGCCGAAAAGGGTCTGGGTATTGGATCCCAGGAACTGCCCCAGTTCCGCCAGCTTATCCGGTTCAATGGCCCTGTCGCTGTATGTCCGGCAGGACTTCCGGATTTTGATTGTCTCGACAATGGTCATTGATCGGCTCGTCCATTTCTTTCAGGCTATACCTTGGCGCTCAGGAACGCGATGAGCGGCTTGAAGAAGCCGCCCCACCAGGTGATCGCCAGGATGATCATCGTCGCGATGAAACTTGCCTTGGAATTTCGATCCTGATCGATCACCGATGAGATGAAGTTGATCAGGAGAACCACGATGAGCACGAACGCTGGCAGCGCTTCTCTCATACTCTCCTCCGTGGGCATCCATGTCCGTAAGTCAGCCGTCTGCGGAAATCGCAATCAGCGGAGATATTTGCCGAACCACTGGAAGACGTGGTTCCATCCGTCGACCGCGGCCACCGGACGATAATCCGGGCGATCCACCATGAAGAAGGAGTGGCCGGCATTGTCGTACGCATGGAACTCGTAGGTCTTCCCCCATTTCTTGAGCTCCGCTTCGGTTTTCGCCATGTGCTCGGGCGAGGGGCGCTTGTCCTCCTTGCCGAAGAAGCCGAGCAGAGGACAGCTCAGGTCCTTCGTGAGATCCATCGGATCGATGGGTTGACGCGGCGTCAGCCCCTCCTTGCCCGCCCCGACGCCGCCCGGGTAGCAGGCCACTGCGGCGTCGATCCCCTTGAGCGTGCACGCGGCCAGGTAGGCTTGCCGCCCGCCGGAACAGTAGCCGATGATGCCGACCTTGCCGTTGAGGTACGGCAGGCTGCGGAGATACCGCATGGCGCCTTCGACATCGCCCGTGGTGCGGTCATCCGGCATACCGCCCGCGGCCCGGACGCTCGCGCTGTTCGCTTCGGGCGATCCTCTGCCTTCGCGGAACTGCAAGTCCGGGCAGATCGCCGCATAGCCGTGGTAGGCGAGTTTGCGGGTGATCTCCTTGGTCGCCTCGTCCCAGCCGGGCATGTGGTGGATCACCACGACCCCGGGGAACGGGCCGGTCCCCGTGGGGCCGGCCAGATAGGCATCGATCGTGTCGCCCTGGTGCCCACGCATCTTCACGATCCCCGCGCACAGGGTCTCCGACGTCATCCCCGGGGCCGGCTGCGCGGACTTCGGCTCCGCCATCGACGCCGCCAGCGCCGTCCCCGCCGCACCTGCCACCACGCCGCCCACAGCACCGGCCGCGGCCCCCTTGATGAAATCCCTGCGCGTGACCCCTTTCTGCCCTTTCTCGACGAAGCTCATGGCCATTTTCCCTCCTCAAAAAAGTGGTTCGGTCCCGGGGAACGTTCGTAGTATACTTCGTCCCGCAACGGGAGGCAACCGATAGCCGCATCCTAGTTTTTATCCCGGCGATGACGTAGTCACTCGATGTCGTCACCCCGGCGAAGGCCGGGGTCCAGTGTGGTTGGTGGGTAGGCGGGACGACGCAGGTGACCGATCTTCGGAGGAACGCATGGTCAAAGCTTCACGGGATTTCCAGATCTTTGCGAAGCCGGCCGGGGCGGCCTGCAACCTCGATTGCCGCTACTGTTACTACCTGCACAAGGAGTGGCTCCGCCCGGAGGGCGAGTCCGTTCGCATGCCCGACGATCTGCTGGAGGAGTACATCCGGGAGCAGATCGCCGTCTCGCCCGGGCCGGAGATCAATTTCTTCTGGCACGGCGGCGAACCGACCGTGCTCGGGATCGACTATTTCCGCAGGATCGTGGAGCTGGAGCGCAAACACCTGCCCCCCGGCAGCCGCATCGGGAACGGCATCCAGACGAACGGCGTGCTCCTCGACGACGACTGGTGCCGCTTCTTCGCGGCCGAGAATTTTGCCGTGGGACTCAGCCTCGACGGTCCGCCGGCGCTGCACGACTGCTATCGCGTGACCCGGGACGGGAGGCCCACGCACCGGCAGGCGATGCAGGGCTACCGGCTGCTCCGTAAACACAAAGTCCCGGTGGATCTTCTCTGCGTCGTCCATGCCGGAAACGTCCGGCATCCCCTCGAGGTGTACCGCTTCTTCAGGGAGATCAACGCCCAGTACATCACCTTCATTCCGCTCGTCGAGCCGCGGCCCGATTCCCCGGGCGGCGTGAGCGACCGCACCGTGCCGGCCGAAGCGTTCGGCGCTTTCCTGTGCGCCGTCTTCGACGAGTGGGTGCGGCACGACGTCGGGCGGATCATCGTCCAGATCTTCGAGGAGGCGGCGAGGCCCGCCTACGGCCAGGACCACTCCCTGTGCATCTTCCGGCCCACCTGCGGAGATGTCCCGGTGGTCGAGCGGAACGGCGACTTCTACTCCTGCGACCACTTCGTCACCCCGGACCATTGCCTCGGCAACATCCGCACGACCCCGCTCGGCGAACTGATCGAGCACCCGGCCCAGCTCGCCTTCGGGCAGGCCAAGCGGGAGAAGCTCCCGCGCCGCTGCCGGGAGTGCGAGGTCGTTGCCCTGTGCAACGGGGGATGCCCGAAGGACCGCATCACCCGGACCCCGGACGGCGAAGCGGGGCTGAACTACCTGTGCGCGGGCTATCGCCGGTTCTTCGCTTACTGCCGCGACTGCACCCGGCAGATGGCGGCGCTGCGGCTGGCCGGGCAGCCTCCCGAGCGGATCATGGAGCTCCTCCGCGACGCGGAGACCAAGACGCACCCCGCAGTCGGGCGGAACGACCCCTGCCCCTGCGGCAGCGGCCGCAAGTACAAGAAATGCTGTCTGAACGCATGAAATGAGTCGTCATCCCGGCGAAAGCCGGGATCCAGGATGAACTGGATGCCGGATCAGAGCCTGCCCCGGACCCGATCCGGGGTCCGGCATGACGTTCTACAGCACGGAATCCAGGATTGCACAGCCGTCATCCCGGCAAAAGCTGGGATCCTGGCCGGAATGACAACCTTGAAAGGAGCGATGCGAGATGCCGTACGAAGCGATGTTTGCGGAAACCGTGAACCTGTGCGGCCACGAGGGTGACATGATCGACGCGTACCTGGCGCGCCCGACCGGGGCCGGCCCTTACCCCGGTGTGGTGGTGATCCACCACATGCCCGGCTGGGACGAGGCGACCAAGGAGATCGCCCGCAAGTTCGCCCATCATGGCTATACGGCAATCTCGCCGAATTTCCATTTCCGTGAGGGCAAAGGGACGCCCGGGGCGAACAGCAACAGTGTCCGGGCGGCCGGCGGCATGCCGGACAACCGCACCATGGGCGATGTCGAAGCTGCCATACGGCATCTCCGCACCCTGCCCTATCTCAACGGCAAGGTCGGCATCATCGGCTACTGCTCCGGCTGCCGGCAGGACTACCTGGCCGCCTGCACGCTCAAGGGAATCGACGCGGCGGTCGACTGCTACGGCGGCGGGGTTGTGGCGACCCCGGAGGCGTTGAGCCCACGCCAGCCCGTGGATCCGTTCGACTGCACGAAGGATCTGAGCTGTCCTCTGCTCGGACTTTTTGGCCGGGAAGACCAGCGCCCCTCGCCCGCGGACGTGGCCAAGACCGAGGCCGAGCTCAGGAAATGGGGGAAGACTTACGAGTTCCACACGTACGACAACGCCGGCCACGGTTTCTTCGCGGTCGATCGCCCCAGCTACCGGCCCGAGGCCGCGGTCGACGGATGGAACCGGGTCTTTCAATGGTTCGGCCAGTATCTCCGCTGAGCCTCATCGATCAAGTTCACGCACGGGCTGATTCACGAATTCCGGCAGGAGGGGATCCACCATGGCCTTAAGCAAAGACTTTGTCGCGAAAGAACCGACACGCGCAGAAATCGATGCATTGGATGCGCCCACGGTGTTGCAGTTCGGCACCGCGTGGTGCGGTCACTGCCAGGCGGCGGAGCCCCTCATCGCCTCGGTGTTCGCAGATTATCCACAGGTATCCCACATCAAAGTCGAAGACGGCCGCGGCCGGCCGCTGGGACGCTCCTTCGGCGTCAAGCTCTGGCCGACACTGGTGTTTCTCAAGGACGGCAAGGAGGTCGCGCGGCTGGTCAGGCCGCGGGACGCGGCCGAGATCGGCGACGCGATGAGGAAGATTTTGCGGTGAATAACGACCTTATTCGCCGAAAAAATTCGGAGATTGTTCATTACCCTCATTTTTTTGAATGGTTTCTGGAATGCCTCGATCGTGCCATCAGCGGCGCAGAGCAGATCCTGGCCCGCATTTTCCATAAGGACCACTCCTAAAAGGCCCATACCGCATGCCATTCAATGAAGGCCAGCGAGCCGTCATCAAGCCCGGTTACAAAAAAGGCAGGGTCATTCTTTGACCCTGCCTTTTTGAAATTAATCAGTTTCGGTGTTACGTTACTTCCTGAACTTTCTATTGACTCCGGCCAATCCAACCAGTCCAAGACCAAGAAGCAGCATGGTGGCGGGCTCAGGAACAGAGCTCGCAGCTGTTCCGACGGTGAATCCGTACCAGTACTCATAGGTATTGGTCCAAGACAATGTGGTGAAAGAGCCGGTGAACTGGACTACTCCGTTACCTTCGCGTCCAGAGACAACCTTGCCCACAACATTAATAGGCGCACCGCCATACTGCGAGTTCGGACCACCAGCCTCATAATAAGGCGTTAGGTTGAAAGTAAATGACGCCGCGATACTGGGCGATCCCAAACTCCAGATTGCGAAGACCGGATCTACGATCGCCGAGTCAAAAGTGATCGTTCCGGAAGAGACCCCACCCGACACCCCATCCAAGGCGATGATGTCCCCTACGGTACTGGGCGAGGTCGTCACCGTGCCTCCAATAAATGAACTGTTGGGACTCCAGTTAGTAGCTGTACCATTAATCACCGTGTTAGCGAGGACCTCACCGGCATAAGTCACACCTACGCCATTTAGGGTACCTAGAGCACCCGGGGCGCTGGATGTGATGGTGGTCCAGTCGGTCCACACAGTGCCGGCGGAAGCTGGGGCAGCCGACAATATGATGAGTAACATAAAGATGATACCATACGCGACCCTCAATGTCTTTTTCATCTTTGATCCTCCTCTTTATATTTACAGGTATATGATGAGCATGGGCTTGCATGAAATGTGCCCTATCTGCAACATATTGCAATTGCTTCAAATTAAGTCAATGAGGCCTTTTTGTATATCCACTATTTGTAAAAATATCCGACAGTAATATTATGACTCTGGGAAGTGATTACGAGAAATACATTTATTTTTCCATAGGTTAAATTATCAGGGGAAGATGTAAAATTTATTATCGCGACTATATATGATCGAAACCGGGAGAACGAAACTCTTCCGAAAAACCGGTTGAAAAGCGGCGCTCATCAGCGAAATTGTCCACCGGGCCACGTCACAGCGACGCCAGGAGGGCTTCATCCACGTAGATGATCTGCCCATTGACGAAATCGGAGGCCCGGGAGGCCAGGAACACGGCCGTACCGACCGGTTCGACCGGCCGGATTGCGAAGTAATGGTTGCCAAATCGTCGGCCTTTTAGTAGGTATAGGCACATCCGCGTAAGGCTGGAGCACCTTTTGAAAGAAGAAGGCAACCATCATTTCCAGTACCTGCTTACGACAGACGAGCTCGCACGGCTTTCGGGCGCCGATGCTGCCGATGTGAGGCGCTCTTTCGATGCGGAGCAACTCATCGCCCTGGGCGGCAGCAAGAAGGGAATCGGCCCGGCGGCAGTCAGACAATATCTTTCCCGGTCCGGTTTCGCCTATCCCTTCACGGTCATCGCCCACATCAACATGCGGGGCGGCATCGGCAAGACGACGAGCACGGTCACGGCGGCGACCCGGGCCTGCCAGTACGGCTTCAAGACCTGCATCATCGATCTCGACCCCCAGGGCTCCTCTTCCCTGGCCCTGGACCAGCTTCCCGGGGAGGAAGACCCGATCTTCTACGATGTCTGGCAGAGCCCGGGGGAGCTGACCGTGGGCTCGATCCGAAAGATCCAGGAGCATCTCTACATCCTGCCCTCCTCCCTGGAAAACGCCCTGCTCGACGCGAGCCTGATCAACCCGAGTTCGCAGAAGCGGGCCGTGCGCGGCGTGTGTGAAGTCCTGAAGGCCAACGGTTTCGACACCGTGTTCGTGGACTGCCCTCCCTCCCTGGGCATCGCCGTCATCTCGACGATCTGCGCCGCGGACATCATCGTCATTCCGGTCCACAGCGACGCTTTCTCCTTCAAGGGGCTCGAACTGACATTGAAAGAGATCGGCTCGATCTGCGAAACCTTCGGCCTCAAGCAGCCCCTGATCAGGATACTCTATACGAAGTTCGACCGGCGGGAGAAGATTGCCGCCGAGGGCTTGCAGCGGCTGACTGCCGAATACGGCGCCTATTTCATCCCGCGGGTGATCCGGACGAGTACGGACTTTTCCCAGGCGCTCGCCCGCAGGGAGACGGTATTCGCCTCCCCGAAGAAGAGTCAGGCCAAAGAGGATTATGATGATTACGTAAGGGATATCCTGGGTCTGGAACGGTTTGCCGGAGAGAGGTGAAACATGGCGGATGATACGGATGACAAAGCAGTGCCGGCCGGTACGATCAAGATCAAGCGCACCCGGCGGCGCGTCTACGAAGAGGCGCCTGAACCCCCCGAGGCCGCTGCCGAAACGGGCATCATGGGCTCGCCGCGGGGGGAACGGATCGCCCTTCCGACCGAGGGGGCCAGGCAGGGGGAGGAGCGCGCTGTTCTTCCGCCTCAGGAGGCCGGGTGGCCACAGGGAGCGATCGCCACGCCGGCCCAGGGCGACAGGCAGCAGGAGGCGCTCCGCCTCGTCCGCAAGTACATGCTCTTCTCCGCCGGTGCGGGCCTCGCGCCCATCCCCTGCTTCGACCTGCTTGCCGTTACGGTGCTTCAGTCGCGGATGCTCAAGAAGCTCTGCACGCTCTACGGCCTGAACTACTCCGGGGAGAGGGCGAAGTCACTCGTGGCCGCTCTGGTCGGCGGCATCTATGCTGGCCTGATTGCCGGCAGCATGGCGAGGCTCATCCCCATCGTCGGTCTCGTATCGCTTGCGACCATCCCGGCGGCCAGCGGCGCGCTCACGTATGCCGTCGGCAGGGTATTCATCCAGCATTTCGAAAGCGGCGGCACCTTCCTCGATTTCGACCCGGCCAAGGTCAGAAAATACTTTGCCGAGCAGTACGAGCAGGCACGCAAGATGAATCCGGCAGCCTGACCCGGGGCGGATTGGAACGCCCGCTGGCTCCCGGCAGGGCGATAGAGCTCTTCTGCAACGTCGTGGCACACTTGAGATCGGCAAGGGACGTCCGTTCGATTTTGTCGCAGATTTCAACCGTTCTCTTCTTGTCTGAATCGTCAGCCCTCGCGGCAACCACCCGTACGAATACAGGGCTTCTGAAACAGGGACTGATACGCCGGTCTTGGTCCGTATCTGTCCCTGTTTTTGCAGAATCAAGGACAGGTGATGCCCAGAACTGTTCCGTCAGTCGTGCAGGTTCCGTAAGAACCCGCCGGCAGGCTGACCTTGCTTCCGAAATTTACGTTAAGGTCATTGACATTATTTTTGATGGTAACGGAACCGCTTCCGCCGATAGAGCCGTCCGACGCCCATATTCCGGTATTGTTATTCTGGATTACTATCGTTTGTTGGGGAAACGGTGTAAAAGCTATCTGAGCGCCTGACGTCATGGAGATGCCAACGCCATTACCGACCACATCGTTCGAGATCAGCAAACTATTATTCATCTGTAAACTTGAATTTCTATCCATCTGAACACCGGACCCTGTCCCAGTGGTGTTTTCCACAGTGAGGGTGCCACTGAGCTGAGCGTTGGATCCGTCTTTAATGGACAGGCCTGTTCCGCAGGCACGAATGGTGATCTGCGATGTATCATTCGTCCATAGGCTGGCTGCAGACGCGGCTCGGATGCCGATGGCGTTCCTTTCGCTCAGGAGCGTTGCGTTGTTTTGCATCAGAAAAGAGGACCCGCTGAGGACATAGACGCCGTATGACCCGCCGTTGTCCTGCACCGTTAGGGATGATTTCTCTTCGAGGAGAGCGGAATTGTTGATCAGATTGATCCCGCGGTCCCCGTTGTTGTTGACCGTTACGATGGCATTGGACAGGTGGATGCTGGAGCTTTGCGAAATCTCGATTCCACGAGATGTATTGTAGCTGCTGGTCACGGTGCCGGAAAGCGTAATGCTGGAACTCCTCGTGACATGAATCCCATGACCACTGTTTTGCTGTACCGTCACGTCGGTGAGTTTGGCCGTCGCGTTATCGATAATCAGGATGCCCCTGTAATTTGCTCCTTGGACGATGGCGTTCGTCACCTCCACGGCGGCTCCCCGCATGGCCAGGATGCCTGTATAGCTATCCTTCAGGGTGATGCCGGAGACGACAATCATTCTGGCGCCGTCAACGGTCAGTGCAGTGGTGCTCGTGCTTCCGCTGGTGATGATCGTCGATGCTTTGCCGGCTCCCTGAATGGTCAGGGCCTTGTTGGCGACGGTCAGGGCTCCAGTGTAAGTCCCTGCGGCAACGTTGATGATGTCGCCCGATTTTGCGGCATCGATGGCCTGTTGGATGGTCGGGATATCGGCCGGCACATTGATCGTCGCGCTCGCGGATAAGGGCGTCCTCACGCCGCCGGTCACTTGCAGGGCGTTGATGGCCTCGGTCAGATCGACCCGGTTATCCGAGTTGACATCGCCGATAACATAAGCGAAGCCGGTAAAAGGAAAAAACAGGGACATCAATGCTAAAAGCAGAATAACCGAACCTCTTTTCATATGATCCCTCCTTATTAGTTGATCAGCAAAATGTATCGTCGCCCAGATATGATCGATCTCATCGGGCTGGAGCTCGGCCAGCGGCACCTGATAAAGCTGGTTGGGAAGACAGCTTGCCATCGAAGGATCCTACTCTCTCCCCCTCCCCTTCATCCCCTCCCGCGAGGGGAGGGGAGATACACGGTTAAGGTCATACCTCCCGCGAGGGAGAGGAATATGACTCTTCATGAGGTCGTCAAGTATCTGCGACGGCCCCAAAACCGGGCCGGGAAGAACGGCAGCGATGGGGAACGATGGATCAATCGAACAGCGGAAAAGTGGAAAGCGGTTGTGTCAACGTTGGCAGAACATACACGCGAGGCATGGGAAGATCAAGAAAAAATAACAGGAGAAAAATGGGAGGTGGGCGCCCCGCGCCCGTTCCCCCAGCCACCCGAGACGGCCAGGAAATTTTTTCAGTTCGCCGCGGCGAACAGACTTATCTATACGATACCATAAAGAGATCTCCGAGAGGCGCTTACATTTTCATTTGGCGGGATCCTCCCGCGGCAAGCCGCAGGGAGATCCGCTTTTCCCCAAATTACCTACTTTGCTTCACGCGCCTTCGCTTCCTTGAAGCTATCCTGGACGGCCTTCAGCTTGGCCGGGTTCGTCAGCATCTCGTAGGCCGACAGCGCCACGGCTTTGCCGGCGAGCACCGCGGCCTTCCAGCCATCATCGGAGTTCGCCGCCTCGCGCAGCGCGTCGGAGTGCAATGCCGTGCCTTCCGGGGCGACTTTGAACCAGAGATTCACGGTCGGATAGGAGTAGCTGACCATGCCCAGGTCGGACGAGGCCAACTCCTCGAACTCCTTGAACTGATTGTCGGCGATCCCGAGGGTCTTCAGGTTGTCGTGAACCGTTTCGAGCAGGGCCGGGACCGCGACGGTCGCCTTGAGGGCGACCCGGGGCTCCTTGAACTCGAGCGTCGTGCCCGTGCCGAGTTCGGCTGCCTTGGCGCAGTTGACGATCCTGGTGTAGGCGCTTTCCATGGTGGCCGTATCGAGGGCCCTGCAGGCAAACTCGGCCTGGGCCAGTTCCGGCACAACGTTCACCACGGCGCCGCCCTTGGAGACGATGCCGTGGATGCGCACATCCTGGCGCAGATGCTCGCGCAGGTTGTCGACACAATTGAACGTGAGCAGAACGCCGCGCAGGGCATTGACCCCCTTGTGGGGCGCGGCAGCCGCGTGGGCGGACTTGCCTTTGAAGGTGAAGCCGGCCCGCTTCATGGCGAGAAACCGCTGATCCAGGCTCCACCGGTCCGCATCGTGCGTGATGAACACCACGTCGGAGCCGTCGAAGTGACCGCCTTCGAGCAGGGCGACCTTGCCCCCGCCCAGAGAACCCCGCTCCTCATCGGGCGTACCGATGACAACGACCCGGCCCGGGGTCTCTTTCATGACCTTGGCCAGACCCGCCGCCGCCATCAGCCCCGAAGTGGCAATCAGGTTGTGGCCGCAGGAATGGCCGTTGGCCAGGGCATCGTACTCCAGCATGAGCGTCACCGTGGGACCGGGGCCGTTTCCGGCCATCTCGGCCTTGAAGGCGGTCCTGGCGATGCCGTCCTTGACCAGGTCGGCGGGAACTTTCAGATCGCCCGTCACCCTGTATCCGAGCTTCGTCAGTTCCTCCTTCAGCAAGGCCGAGCTTTTGAACTCCTGCTGGCCGAGTTCCTTGAATTCCCAGATTTGCTGGGAGACCCCCCGGCAGCTTTGGCTCGCCGCGTCGATGGCGGCGGTGACCTCTCTTGAATCCGCCCAAACGGCACAAGCCATGAATGCCGACAACATGGAAAATACCGCGATCAGAATGAAAACTTTCGATCTTTGCATAACGCCTCCTTTGTTTGGTTTGGGTCCACGAGGGAACCCGACAGCGCTCGTCGGGAAGATCGCTTGCCCGCGAAGGATTGTCCTTTCCCGTCATGAGGGTTGCGGAGAACGGGGACTATCAGCCCGGGGAGTGTGAGACGCCCGCGGCTTTCGATGTTCGACTGTCTGCGGCGGCCTTGAATCCGGGCCGGGGATCAACTGCAACAACGAGGATCGAAGGATCAGAGGGACAGCGGAAAACGGGAAAGCACTTGTGCCAATGTTGGCAGACGATACACGCAGGCCGAAGGAATATCAAGAAAAGAATGGGGGACGGACGGCGGTCGCGTCCGCTGATTTCCTCCCTGGCCTGTCATGTGCCGTTCGTTTTCGACGGGAGGATCGTGCCGATCGCCTTTTACCCGAGCAGCTCCTTTCCAATCCGGTACGCCCGCTCCATGAGATCCTTCCTCCCTTCAACCGGCGGTTTGATCCCGGCGTCGAGGTCACAGGCAAGCATATGATCCTTAACGGAGAGCCCGGTCAGCCCGACCATCTGCATGAATGTTCTGACGGGTGTTTCAAACAACCGTTCATCCGGCTGATTCTGCGTGAAGATGAAGGAGATCTTCTTTCCCGCCGGCATCTTCGGGCTCAGGTTGATGCCGATGTACGGAAAGAGGCGATCCAGCCATGCCTTGGTCTGGGCGGTGACGCCGCCGAAATAGATCGGGGCGGCAACGATGATTCCGTCGGATTCGCGCATGGAATGATAGACCATCTGCATGTCGTCCTTGATGGCGCATTCGGCGACATCGTTCCTCTTGCAGTGATAGCAGGCCTGGCACCCCTTGATATTCAGGTCGTTGAAGAAGAACGTCGCCGTTTCAACGCCCATTCCTCTCAGTGCTCTCTCAGCTTCCGCTGAAAGTACCGCAGTGCTGCCCCTCTTCCGAGGGCTCCCAATGAGAAGAAGTGCCTTTTTCATGTTTTGGTTCTCATTTTCCGAAGAGAGGCGCGTCCGGTGAGATCGGCCGCCGGGCAGCATCACAACGATGCCAGGATGCCTCCATCCACGTAGATGATCTGCCCATTGACGAAATCGGAGGCGCGGGAGGCCAGGAACACGGCCGTGCCGACCAGTTCGGCGGGATCGCCCCAGCGGCCGGCCGGGGTGCGGGCGCACACCCAGGCGTCGAACTTCGGGTCTTCGATGAGCGGCCGGTTCATCTCCGTCAGGATGTAGCCCGGACCGATGCCGTTTGCCTGGATGTTGTGCTTCGCCCACTCGACGGCCATGGACTTGGTGAGCTGCTTCACCGCGCCCTTGGCTGCGGTGTAGGCCCCGATAGTCGGACGCGACACCTCGGACATGACCGAACAGATGTTGATGATCTTTCCCGATTTCCGCGCGATCATCCCCTGGACGACCTGCTGCGTCACCAGGAAGAGCCCGGTGAGGTTGATGTCCAGCACCTCGCGCCACACCTTTTCGTCGAACTGCTCCAGGGGGCTCCGCCGCTGGATTCCCGCGTTGTTCACCAGGATGTCGATCCCGCCGACTTCCTGCTCCAGCGCTGCGACCCGCTTGCGGACCTGGACGCTCTCCTGCAGATCGAAAAGGCAGCCCGAGACCGTGAGGCCCTCCTGCGCCAGCGTCGCCAAGGCGCGTTCCAGTTTCCCGGCGTTCCGGGCATTGATGACGACCCGGGCCCCGGCCTGCCCCAGCCCCCGCGCGATGGCGAGCCCGATCCCCTGGGTCGCGCCGGTGATCAAGGCAACCTTGCCGGTGAGGTCGAAGAGTTCGCTGCCTGTCATTTTCGTTCCTCCTGAGGGCGGGCTGCGGGTGGTGCCGGACGGCATCGCCGCCGCGATTTCCGGGATCTACGCCACTTTCTGTATCTTCCCACCAAGGTTCTGCATCAGTTCGATAAAGTTGGGGAAGGTGACCGCAATCGATTCTGCCGTGTCGACGGATGTCCGGCCGGGGATGGCCATTCCGGCTACGGCCAGAGCCATGACCACCCGGTGGTCGGCATGACCGCTGACCGGACCACCCTGGAGCCGGCTCTCATGGACGATGAGCCCGTCGGGCAGTTCTTCCACCCGGGCTCCGAGACGGCTCAACTCGCTCGCCATCACGGAGATCCGGTCCGTTTCCTTCAGCCGGGCGTGCGCCACGTTGCGCAGGGTCGTTTTTCCGCTGGCAAAGCAGCCGAGCACGGCCATGGCGGGAAGGGCGTCCGGCGTCTTTCCCATATCCAGTTCCATCCCCTTGAGGGCGCCTCTCCGAACCCGGATTCCACCCTCTTCGAAACGGATCTCGGCGCCCATCTCCTGGAGATAGGAGACGACCTGTTTGTCGCCCTGGGCGTCGTTCATGTCGAGGCCGAGGAGCGTGATCTCCCCGTCCATGATCGCCCCGGCAACGAGAAAGAAAGTGGCGGAAGAAAAGTCTGCCGGGACCTCCACCTCCTGGCCCCGGTAGGACTGGCCGCCAAAGACTCTGAAATGGGTGAAGTCATCGGAGGCTTCGTAGCGGATTCTCTGCCGGTCGAGCCACGCCTTGGTGATTTCGATGTAGGGCGTTTCGGCGACGTCGTAAACCTCGATCTCCGAATCCTTTTCGATCAGGGGACAGCTGAGCAGCAGGCTGGAAACATACTGCGAAGAGATGCCCCTCAGTCGGACCTTTCCGCCTTCCAGTCGGCCCCTGACGATCACCGGGGGCAATCCGTTGTTGCGGGTCGAACAGGCGAAGGCCCCCAGGCCGTTCAGAGCTTCGATGAGCGGCTGGACAGGGCGCCGGACAATCTGGGCGTCGCCCGTCAGCACGGTCGTCCCGTCGACAAGACCGGCCACCCCCATGAAGAAGTTCATCGTGGTCCCGGAATTGTGGGTATCGATCACATTGTCCGGCGTGCAGGGGATGCCGCTCACGCCTTCCACCTCCCAGGACGCATTGGCTGCGATCTTCGCCCCGAAGGCGCGGCCCGCACCCATGGCCGCAAGCGCGTCCGAAGAGAGCAAGGGGTGGTGGATGATGGACTTTCCCGAAGCCAGGCTGGAGATGGCTACGGCCCGGATGGTATGGGATTTGCTAGCCGGGATCTGAACTTCCCCGCGCAGAATCGACTTTTCGCTGATGATTTCCATGGATGTCAGTCTCTGTCCGCTTCCAGGGGCTATCGGTTCACGATGGCCTGATACCCGAGATGCATGATGAGATGGTCGAGAAGGATGATCGCGGTCATGGCCTCGGCCACCGGCCAGATCCTGGCCACGATGGTCGGATCGCGCCGGGTGATCGCGGCGAGCGCGGTGTTCTCCAGGGTGTACTTGTCGATCGTCTTCTGCGGCTTGTCGATCGTGGGCGTCGGCTTGACCACCAGCCGGACCACGATGGGCTGGCCGGACGCGAGCCCGCCGGTGATCCCGCCCGCGTTGTTGGAATTGAAAATGACCTTTTTCCCGTCGGAGCGAATCGTGTCGTTGGACTCGCTTCCGAGCATATCCTTGGTCCGGTATCCGGAACCCACTTCCACGCACTTGACGGCACCGATGCCCAGCAGGCGGCCGAGCTCCGCGTCGAGTTTGTCGAACATGGGTTCACCCAGCCCGACTGGTACGCCCGTCGCCACGACTTCCACGACGCCTCCCGAGGAGTCCCCGGTTCTGTAGATCCGGTTGCAGGCGGCGACCATCTCGTCGGCTGCGGCAAGATCCGGGCAGTTCAACACGTCGTGCACGCCGTACCGGTCCCGCACGACTTCCTTCGTCATCTGCGGGGCCTTGCCGCGGATCTGCGGGATCTCCTTTTCGATTTCGGCAAAGATCCGGGTTTTTTCGAGGAAGCGCATTTCCGGGGTGATGCGGCCCTTCACGTAGATTTCCTGGTAGAAGGGATCGAGGTCGCGGCGCATCTTCTTGTAGGCTTGGTTATAGACGAGTGCTTTCTCGTGATCGACAGGCGGGCAGACCACCGATGCCGCCTCTTTGACATAGGCGAAAACCTCGATGCCGAACTTCTGGAGCACCCTCTTGGCGACATACCCGGCGCCGACGATCGTGGCCGTGTACCGACCGCTGAAAAAGCCGGCACCGATGGCGTCATCGGCAGGCCCGTACTTGACGAACGAGGCATAGGAGCTGTGCCCGGGCCGCGGAGTCCGGTTGGTCTCCTGGTATTGTTTGATGTGAACGAGGTGGCGGTCCAGGTTGGGAATGAGGATGGTGAGCGGCGTCCCGTTGGTCTGGTGCGCGTTGTCCGCCCCTTCGATCGTGTCGGCCGCATTCACGCCGCTGAAGATGATGGGCAGGTCCGGCTCCAGCCTGGGGCTGGAGAGTTCATCCGCCCCCGGCTTCCTGAGGAGGAGATCGCCATAGATCTCCTCCTCGGTGATGAGCATCCCGGGTGAATGGCCCTGCACCACGGCAGTAAGCCCCTCCTGATAGGAGCCGCCGGCAATGGTCACCTGGAAACAGCGTCCGATATGACATCCGAGCATCGAGAACCTCCGTCATGAGAAAGTCTCGCAGGCCGCGATGGCCTGATCCACCGATAACAACCAAATTTTCACGGGACAATCCTTCGCGAGGTTCGATGAACGTGATCTTCGTCAGTAAGGCTGCCCCTGGGGCCGGGAACCGGCACTCCGACCTTGATTCTTTTGAAAATGATTGTCAAGAAAATTTGGTCAGAAAATTACGGGAGAGAAACTGGCTCCGGGACCCGCTGCGGCAGCGCCGGCACGGAGGCCGCAGACCTTGGCCGGCTTTTCGGACGATCTAAAGCTCTATCTCAACCCGGCGGCTTTCTGCATAATATAGATTGCTTCTCCAATGCCGATCCTTCCGTCGTGATTTACATCGGCATCTTCGCCGAAGCTTTGGGACAACGTTGCGTTCGTGAGTATTCTCAGCGATAAGATGGCATCGGCGAGGTCCACGTCAAAATCTCCATCCACATCGCCGGAATAGAGAATCGGGACCGGCGTAGCTTTTCCCATGGTGTTTTTGTAGTAGGCCAAGCCATCGACCGTGATAATGTCATCGATAAGAGTCCCCAGATCGAGATCGAGCCCGATGGAGGGGTCTTTGGCGGAAAATGAAGCCACGTAACCGTCATTGTCGAAGACTATTTCGGAGAAGTATAAGCTTGTCTGCGACTGAGCAGCCGTGAAGGTATACGGCGCAGTGGAAGTTCTTGTCATGGGAACGCCGAATACATTGATTGTCGATTTCTGAAACGCATCCGTCGGCACCCACCACCAGAGATATTCGCCATATGAATTCCACTGCTCGGGCGGATAATTGGGGGCAGCGGACATCAATTTGCGTTTCAGGAGCGGTACGCTGCCGAAAAAACAATAGTTTTCATCCCGCCCGAAATAGGCGCTGATGGCTCCGCCTGACTGGCTTGCGGTCCACATCTGCACCGTGCCGCCATATCGACTTTCAACCGAGGAGAGCATCTGCACCATGTGCGACGCATATAATGCCGATTTTGTCTTGAGGACCGTTGATTCGAACCCGGTGTGCGGACCATTATCCTCGGCAAAGGCCTTTCGGGTGACAAAATTATAATTGATCTCGCTCAGGATGAAAAAAGTGGTTACATACGCAGCCCTCTGTGTGACGAATAGACGGAGCCCTGTGTCGGCATCAAAGTATGCAGTTCCAGAGACGGGGTCAAAATTCGGGTAAAGCGGATTACCATAAACGATCCTTACCAATTCCCGCTCGGGCTTGAGATCGAATAATGCCTTTATGGGAAGAAGCAGGTAAGGTAAGGAAGACAACTCACTGGTGTTTTTAAATGTATCGTATGTATAGGTCGCCCGGTTCATCGTATAGATTTTGATGCCTCTCCAGGTGTCTCCAACGGCGATGCTTTGGAGCACCTGTGGATGGATCCAGAAGGGTCCCTCGCCAAGAATAGAACCCGTCTCCGGTGCTGCCGCAGGTGAGGTCCAATGGCTTATGCCTGAATGATGGGTCAGCTGGGCGGTGTTCCCGCTGATGGATGTGAACAAATACGCCTCCTCCACATCGGAAGTCCCGCCCGTTCCGGCACTGCCAAAATACCAGACTCTCACTCCCTCGTGCATCCATCCGACGTCAACGGCCCAAACTCTGGACCCATCCCAATTCGTCCCGAGAGCGATCAATAGGCAAAATACCAACACCTTTTTCATGTCTCATCCCTCCCGCGGCTGGCGCAACAGAGAACGCCAGACGCAACTCCCTTCAGGCCGGTCGAGAAACGGGGATACGATATGATGTTCACGGCATCACCCTTACCAACGGTGGGGGCAGATAACCTCGTGACGGTGCTTGTTGTTGGGTATGGCCTTCTTGTGTTCCTAATCCCTGGGAAAGTCAAGAACAAACGTCATTGGTAAGATATTGAAATGATAGGTATCGGATGGTTTTCGGCTGCTTCGCGGCCTTGAGGCACAAATCAAGGGTGGAGAGGAAAATCGGGACATGTCCGGTCCGCGGGCGCGGCGGCCATCTCGCGATGCAGAAGCTTTCTGGTCAGGGTCGCAGGTCGCCTGTGAACCCTGCCACCGATTCATGCCTACACGTTGGCGCTGAGGAACTCGATGAGCGGTTTGAAGAAGCCGCCCCAGTAGGTGATCGCCACGATAATGAGCGTCGCGATGAAACTTGCCCAGGAATTGCGATCCGGGTCGATCACCGACGAGATGAAATTGATCACGAGAACCACGGTCAGCACCATCGAAGGCAGCGTCTCTTTCATATTCCTCCTCAGATCGAGATCTACGGCCCGGGAAACGTATCAATCCGGCAGCAATTCATCCCGAAACTGTCATTCCGGCGCTAGCCGGAATCCAGACTATTTGCCGGAGCGATAATGCCCCGCGATTGGGCGATCGATATATTACGCTCCTGCCTGCGATGCGACATTCCGGCGAAACAGGATACCGCCCGCCACGAGCACCACGAAGTTCAGGAAGAACACGGGGAAATAGCCGAATGCTGTCCCGATGCCCCCGAAGAGGATCGGCATCGCCAGGGAGCCGATGTTGTTCACCATCACCCGCAGACCGGCTGATTCAGCGGCACGCCCGGGCGGGGAAAGCGCGTAGATCAGGGACATCGACATCGGCTGGCCGCATCCGCAGCCGAGCCCGAGCAGGAAAGCAACGGCCGAGAGCGCATAGACGTTCTTGAAGAACGGGAAGAGCGCGAAGGCCGCCGCCGCGACGAAGATTCCGTATGACAGGATCTCGGCTTCGCTCGACTGCCTGATCAGGAAAGGCAGAACGGTGCGGATGAGAAAGATCGCGGCCGCAAAAGCGCCGAGCACCAGACCGATGACCGACGCGGACAGGCCGATGGCATGGCCGTAGACCGGCATGTAGAATTGGAACAGATCCCAGGCCATCGAGATGATGCCGCTGGCGATGAAGGTGTTGCGCAGCGTGGGCACCTGCCAGAGATCGAATGCGTGCCGCTTTCCCCGCGCCGCATCCGGCTTGGCCGCGGGCGGGAGGAATCCCGGCCGGAAGGCGATCAGCACGATGGGGACCAGTGTGAAGGTGGAGAGCAGCAGGAAGGCCGGCAGGTGGCCCAGATGGTCGATCGAAAATCCGGCCGTGATCGGACCGAAGAAACCCGCAGCGGCAAACCCGAGACTGATCAGGGCGTAATTTCTGCCCCGATTGATCTCGCCGCCGATGCCTCCGGCGATTCCCATCAGGGTGATGAAGAATAGATTGAAGGAGGCCCCGATCAGGATCGCCGTCCCGTAAAGCGTGAGGAGCCCCGGAAGGAGCGGCGGCAGCAGGAGGGCCACGGCCACGCCCGCCGTGCCCGCAAGCATGGGCAGGCGCGGGCCCACGCGGTCGGCCAGTTTGCCGATGTGGATGGCGAGCAGGAGCGGGAAGAGCGCATAGAGCGCCATCAGCACCCCGATTTGGAACTGATTCGCTCCGAGGCCGAGGGCGTAGAGAGAAACCACGACCCGGCTTCCCGAATATCCGATGTGGTTCAAGGTACAGATCAGCGCGAGCAGGTATATGGCCATCACGCCTGTACGCTGCCCGGTCCCGTGGCGCTTGTCAATCGTTTTTTATGCCGGCGGCAACCGGGCCGGAAAAGGTTCGACTGGCCCCCTGCGGAGCTTTACCGCAGCGCCGCCGCCTCCTGCAGGGCATGGACCGCCTCGGCTAGGCCGATGCTCCCGTCGCCATTCACGCCGCCCCATCGGTTCAGCGGGGCCGCAGGCGTGATGCCGGCGCAAACCTGGAGCGCGCAGATGGCGTCTGCGAGGGTGACGGCGCCGCTGTTGTCGATGTCGCCCCTGAGCGCCGGCGCGACGGTGAGGCGGAACGTCTGCGGGGTCATCGATCCCTGGTTGCTGGCATTGACGTTGATATCCCATGTGCCCGCCGCTTCCGGGGTGCCGGAAAGCGTCGCGGTCATCGGCATGTAGTTGAGCCAGGCCGGCAGGCCCATGCCGTGGATGAAGATCCAGGCGCCCGGGATGTCGGTCGTGAAGGTCCAGGTGAAGGGAACGCCGACCTTGGCCGAGGCCGAGGCGGCGCTCGTGAAGACCGGGGCGGGATAGACCCAGTTGACCTGGACCTGCGCGGCATCGCTCGTGGTCGAGCCGCCCGGGGTGGTGACCGTGACGCGGAACCAGCGGGTCTCGGTGAGCGCCGGCGTCGTCAGGGTCCGGCCCGTCGCGCCCGCGATCTCTTCCCAGCCGAACTCGTCGGTCTGCCAGCGGGTGACCTCCCACTTGTAGGTCATGAAGTCGCCCGTGGCGGTGACGGAGAGCTCACCGGAATAGGTCGTTCCGGCAGGAATCGAATGCGTGCTGCCCTGGGGCTGGACGGTGATCGTCGGCTTCGGGTGGGCCGCTGTGTACGCCTCCTGAACGTCGCCCAGTTCGCCCATGACCGCCATCACCTTCTCCAGACTGCCGTCGTTCGCGTCGTAGGCGACCTGGTACAAATCCATGACTTCCTGGAATACCTCGCTGTAGCGGGTATTGAACTGGTCGGGCGCGAGCGGGACCCAGGTGGGGCCCTGCTCGACGATGACCGCCTTGGCCACGGCGAGCCGGTGCGGGAGGAAGCCGACCGGATCGTCCATGCCGGGGTCGGGCAGCTGGTGCAGCTGCGGCAGGCCGTACCAGAAGAGCACACCCTGGCCCACGACGGGCTCTCCGCCGGTCAGGCTCGTCGTGTATTGCTGCTTGCTCGTGTAGTAGAGCGCTTCGTACCGCGCCGCCTGGTCGGTCACGCCCGAGGCATCGACGGGGTGGGCAGTGGAGTTGTAGGCGGCGGCCCGGCTCCAGTCTTCGAGCACCGGGAAACGCAGGCTGTAGGCTCCGGCGTAGGATTGGAGGCGGGCAAAGGCGCCCTGGAACCGCTGCCGGGCCGCATCGAAGGCATCCTTGAGGGCCGGCGCCGCGGCGACCAGGGCGTCATAGCGCGCCCGCAACTGCCGGGCCGCGGCGAGGCCGGAGGCGCCCGGCGTGGCGTCGGCCGCGAGCATGGCACTCTTGTAGGTGACGAAGTCGTACGCCCGCTCGATCACCCGAACGAAGCTCGTATTCGAGTAGTAGCCGAGGCGGGCCTCCATCGGGCCCTGGGCGAAGTCGACGACCATCCCCTCCGCAGCGGCGAGCGCATTGTCCCAAGCCCTGCCCCGGGCGATCAACTCGGCTAGGGCGGACTCGGCGGCGGCGAGATTCTCCTCGATGTCGGTCCGCACAGAGCCGATTCCACTGCTCCAGGCGGCCGTGGCGGCGACAAGCTGGTCGATCTGGGATTGGGCGTTGGTAAGGGCCTTGGGCAGAAGGGCCAGGGTCCGGGACAGACCGGCGGAGAGACCCTCCGCGGCTTCCTGCCCCATGCCCGGAACCTGCATGGCGGTGTTGTAGCTCCCCGGCGGAGAGAGGCCCACCTCCCAGAGCAGGTCGGCGAGAGACTGGACCCGGTTCTGGAGATTGTTGAGGGAGGTGTAGTCGTCGGCAAGCGTGTCGACCTTCTGGATGATTCCCGGCAGCGCTGCCTCGGCCGGGGCCACGGCAGCGGCCCAGGTCTCGAGCTGGGCGGCGGAGCCTGCGGCGCCTTCGTAGGAGGCGGTCGTGTCGGCGCTCACGGTGTCGTTCCCGCCGTAGATCCAGATGAAATAGTCGACCGAGGGGTTCGTGACGGTGCTCTCCACGGCGGTATTGATCTCGGCCTGAGATGTCTGGATCTGGGTCTTGAGGCTCGCAATCTGCGTGATCAGCGGCTCGGCCTCGGAGTTCCAGCGTGCCTGGGCCGCAGCCTTGATGGCGGCGTCCGCCCGGGCCGCGTATTCCCAATCCTCCTCGTCTGCCTGCCGGGGTGGCGGCGCCGCGGGAGTCAGATCGGCCGGCAGCACGATCAACGCCTGATTGGCGGCGAGGCGGGCCGCGGCCTCGCTCTCGGCCCACTGCGACTTCAGCGTGTTCAGCTCGTTCTGCAGCGCGGTCAGCTCCGCGGTGAGATGGTCGACCTCGGCCTGCGCGGCCACCACGGCGGTGTCGGCGTCGGTCTTGGCCGCCGCGGCCTCCGTGTCGATGGCGTCGAGTTTGGTGATCGCCGCAGCGATCTCGTCGCGCACCATGAGGTTCTTGCGGAGGATGGCGCCGGTGTCGCCGAGTTCGACGCCCTCGTTGACGAGAACGTCCGCCTTCACGTCAGCCAGGCTCATGCCGAGCCGCTGCTGGACCCGGGCGAGCCCCGGATAGGCGGCGGCCGCGGCATCGGAGACGGCCCTGATCTTCACGGTGCGCGCGCTGCTCAGGCTCTCGGCATCCATGCCGAGTGCCTTGCGTCCCTGGTCGGTCAGGCCGTTCGTCAGCCGATCCATTGCGGCCGTCCCCAGGGCGCTGTTGACGCCGCGGGTGACCAGCGCCCCGGCGGCCGACTTGCCGAGGCTGACCGTATCGGAGACCGTGTTGTAGGTCTCGATGCCCATGCGAATCGTGAGCTTCACGAGGTTATTCTGCTGGATCCCGGCAAGCTGCGAATCGGCGGCGGCGAGCTGCTGGCGCGCCGCGGTAAGGTTGGCCGCCTTGTCGTCGTAGCTGCCCAGGAACTGGTTCAAGATCGCGAGCTCCCGCTGGGCCGCCTTCAGGTCGGCCTCCTTCCACTGAATCTCGGTCATCTTGGTGGCAACGTCCGCTCCGTAGTCGGCCCCGACCGGCGGAGCCATGCCCAAGGCCAAGAGCGTGAGCAGGGTCAGAATGAGTGCGAGAATCCTGTGCGAAGAGGTGATAGGGGCGTTCATCATGGCGTTCCTTATCCGGGTCTCCTTTTTCGAATCTCGGCATCCCCGGCTTTCCGACAGGGCATCAGTGCCCTGTTTTCAACCGGTGTCCCAAAGACCGGGCAGAACGGACCCTCCTGCAAGGGAAACGCGGGGCGGCGCTGTTCCGCACAAGCCTTTTTCACCGCGGTTACATGACCTCAAAGGGGCTCCCTTGTCAACAGCCAATCGGACTTTTTCTTCGATTTTTGTGATCCGCATCACACTTTCGGCAAATTTTTTGACGAGCCCATTCTTTTCCCGGCACCGGGAAGCCCGGGACGTAATCCTCCGGGAGGCCGCCTGACCCCCGTGGCAGCAGGAGCGCGAGGGCCGCCATGACGTCCGGGACCGCCTTCGACTCGGCCCCATAGCATCGCCCGCACCAGCCGAGGCGGAAGCGGAATTGCCTTTGACAGGCCTCATGGACTCTGGTAGAAAAAATACGTTCGAAACCGCATTGCAGAACCACTGAATCGATGAAGCCCTTGTGTCCGTGGGCGCGAAGCGCCGCAAAGGAAGGCCGGCACGGACGTCATCCGTCCGATCAGCGTCACAAACCTTTCATGGCAGGCAGGAGGGGCGTATGAAAAAGATTCTGGTGTTGGCGTGTGCGTTTTTCTTTGTCGCGGCGGTCGCTTTTGCTGCGGGGCCGAAGACCTACCAGGTGACCGGACCGGTCCTGGAAGTGACGGGGGACCTGATCGTGGTCCAGAAGGGCAACGATAAGTGGGAGATCGCCCGCGACGCCGCCACCAAGGTGACCGGCGATCTGAAGGTGGGCGCCAAAGTGACCATCGAATACACCATGAAGGCGGCCACCGTCCAAGTGAAGGAGGCCAAGAAGGCCGAACCGAAGAAGAAGTAGCCGGAATCGTGTTCCGGAAGTATCGGTATTTACGATTATTTCATGGTGCGGAGCGGGTGGCCGCGCCCTGGGGTGTTGATTTTTTTCTTGACAGCGGCCGGGCCGCTGTGTTTTGATGCCTTCACCTTTGGAAAAAATAGGCATGGGCAGAGCAATGGAACACATAAAGAATTGCAGCTACGGGTTTTGGTTTTATTACTTTTATGCACCGGTCTGCCCGATGCTTAGGAGGACGTAGGGAAACCTAAAACCGTAACTCTCAAGCCATGGACAGACCGAAAACGTGCTGACCGTGGCTTTTTTGTTTCTATTTCTTGGGGCCGCGGCAGCACGAAGCTGACCGCGGCCTTTTTCGTTTGCACGAGGAACAAGATGATCATCCTGATGAAGAAAAACGCAACACCCGAGCAGATCGACGTGGTGACCGAATGGATCGCCTCCGTCGGCTACAGGCCCCACCCCTCCTGCGGCGTGGAGCGGACGCTGATCGGCGCGATCGGCGACGAACGGGGCAAGGTCCACCTGAAATCGGCGGTTTCCCTGCCGGGCGTGGAGAAGGTCGTTCCGATCCTGAAGCCCTACAAACTGGCCGGTCGGGAGTTCCGGGAAGAGGACACGGTCGTCGAGGCCGGTGGAGTCCGGATCGGCGGCGGAGAGTTCACGGTCATGGCCGGTCCCTGCTCCGTCGAGAGCGAGGAGCAGATGATGGCCTCCGGCTACATCGCCAGGAAGGGCGGCGCGAAGATCCTCCGCGGCGGCGCCTTCAAGCCGCGGACCTCGCCCTACGCTTTCCAGGGGATGCAGGAGGAGGGGCTGAAACTCCTGAAGAAAGTCGGGGAGCGGATGGGGATGCCGGTCGTAACCGAAGTGATGAACACGACCGATGTCGATCTGGTCGGCGACTACAGCGACATCCTCCAGATCGGCGCGCGCAACGTCCAGAATTTCGCGCTCCTGAAGAAGGTCGGACGCAGCCGCCGGCCCATCCTTCTCAAGCGGGGGATGATGTCGACGATCGAAGAGCTCCTCATGTCGGCGGAGTACATCCTCTCCGAGGGAAACGCACAGGTCATCCTCTGCGAACGGGGGATCCGCACCTTCGAGACAACGACCCGCAATACGCTCGACATCAGCGCGGTCCCCGTCCTCCGCGAACTGACGCATCTGCCGGTGATCGTCGATCCGAGCCACGCCTCCGGCCACGCGAAGTACGTGATCCCCCTCACCCGGGCCGCCGTGGCCGCCGGGGCGGACGGTGCCATCGTCGAGATCCACCCCGAACCGGAGAAGGCCTTCTGCGACGGTCCGCAGTCGCTCCGGCCCGAACAGTTCTACCGGCTCATGGACGAGGTCGGACTCATCCGGGAGGCCATGGGCCGAGTCGGGGGCCTGCAATGAAGACGATGAAGGTGAACCTGGACGGGAAAACCGCCCGCTCCCACGAAATCCACATCGGCACCGATATCCTGGACCGCATGGGAATGATCGTGGCCATGCGCCGCTGGGCCGGGCGGTACATCCTGGTGACGGACGAGCACGTCGCAAGCCTGCACGGCGAGCGGGTCCGGGCCGCGCTGGAAAAGGCGGGGCTGGCAGTGGAGACGATCGCGGTCGCCCCGGGCGAAGCCTCCAAGAGCATCCCCACGCTCCTCTCCCTCACCGACCGGCTGACCGAGCTCGGCGCGGACCGGCAGAGCGCGCTCATCGCCCTGGGCGGCGGCGTGGTCGGCGACCTGGCCGGGTTCGCGGCTGCGATCTACCTGCGCGGGATCCCGGTGATCCAGGTCCCGACCACGCTCCTTTCCCAGGTGGACAGCGGCATCGGCGGAAAGACCGGGGTGGACACCGCTGCCGGGAAGAACCTGCTCGGGGCCTTCCACCAGCCGGAGGCGGTCTTCATCGACATCGCCTTCCTGCGAACGCTCCCCGACGCCATGCTCCGCAGCGGCCTGGCCGAGGTGATCAAGTACGGGGTGATCGATTCGCCGGATCTGCTCGACGACCTGGAGGCTGCGGCCGCCGGAGGAGGCCTGCGGGAGCCCCTCTTCCTGGAGAGGATCGTGACGGCCGCCTGCCGGATCAAGAAGCAGCTCGTCGAGAGCGACGAGAAGGACCGCGGCATCCGGCGGATCCTGAACTTCGGCCACACGGCGGGCCATGCCGTCGAGGCCTCCTCGGGATACCGCCTCTCCCACGGGGAGTCCGTGGCCATTGGCATGGCCGCGGCCGCGAACCTCTCCGAGCGACTCCACGGCCTCTCCGCTTCCGAAGCCGCGCGGATCGCCGCGGTCATCCGGGCCGTCGGCCTGCCCGACCGGCTTCCCGCGGGGATGGATCCGGAGGAGGTACGGTCCCGCCTCAGGCAGGACAAGAAGCGCGCGGAGGGGACGACCCCCTTCGTCCTGATCCGGAAGATGGGGATGCCCTTCCTGACCGGGGGCGTACCGGAGGGAATCCTGCGGGAGACCCTGGAGGGAATGGTGCCATGAACGGAGAATTGCTGAAAGAACTGCGGGAGAAGATCGACCGGCTGGACGGCCAGATCGTCCGCCTCCTGAACGACCGGGCCGCCGTCTCCGTCGAGATCGGCAAACTCAAGAGCGCGGCTGGGTGCGGCATCGTCGACCCTGCCCGCGAGGAGAAGGTCTACCGGAACCTCGCCGAGAAGAGCCACGGCATTCTGCCCGAGCGCGCCCTTAGGGACATCTTCCGGGAGATCATCTGCTCGTCCCGGGCGCTCCAGGAGCCGATGGTCGTCTCCTTCCTGGGCCCCGAGGCCTCCTTCAGCCACCAGGCGGCCCTGGCCCATTTCGGCCGGGCGATCTCCGTCGCGCCGCAGATGTCCATCCCCGAGGTCTTCTCCTCGGTGGAGCGGGGGGAGTCCTTCCGGGGGATCGTTCCCGTCGAGAATTCCGCCGAGGGGTCGGTGAAGGCGACGCTCGACGCGCTGATCACCTCGCCGCTCTCGATCCGGGGGGAAAGCTTCCTCCGCATCCGGCAATGCCTGCTCTCCGCCGGTTCGGACCTGACGGCGATCCGGAAGGTCTACTCCCACCCCCAGGCCCTGGCCCAGTGCCAGGGATGGCTCCGGATGCACCTCCACGGAGTCGCCCAGGTGGAGGTGGAGAGCACGGCCGGCGCGGCGATGCGCGTGCGGGAAGAGGCCGGGTACGCCGCCGTCGGAAGCCGGCTTGCCGCCGAGACCTACGGGCTCGAAGTGCCGGCCGAGGGGATCGAGGACAACCCCTGCAACACCACCCGCTTCTTCATCATCGGTCCGAAGCCGGAGCGGGGCGAGGGCGCGGTCACCGGACGGGACAAGACCTCGATCCTCTTCGGAACGCCCCACGCCCCGGGCGCCCTCCAGCGGGCCCTCGCCCCCTTCGCCGCGGCGGGGATCAACCTGACCCGGATCGAGTCCTTCCCGATGCGGGACCGGATGTGGGAATACCTCTTCTTCGTCGATTTCATCGGCCACATCGACGAGCCGAAGATCCGGGAGTGCATGCAGGAGATGGAAAAACGGACGGCCATGATCAAGATCCTGGGGTCCTACCCGAGGGGAGAGGAGCTGACATGATCTGCATACCGATCGTTGCAAGAGAAAATGCCGAGGCCCTCGCCATGATGGAGCGGGCCATGGCCCTGGCCGGGCTCGTGGAGCTCCGGATCGACCGGATGCGGAATCCGGACCTGAAGCGGCTGCTCGGGCTCCGGCGCATCCGGGCCATCGTCACGAACCGCCGCCGGGAGGAGGGGGGCGGGTTCTCCGGAACGGAGAAGGAGCGGGTGACGCTCCTCTCGGAGGCCGCGCGCCTGGGCGCCGACTATGTGGACGTCGAGGCGGAGACCGACCCTGCTCTCAAGGAGGAGCTCCGGCGGGTCTGTGCCGGCAGCGGGACGAAACGGATCGTCTCCTGGCACGACTTTTCGGGAACCCCTCCGGCGCCCTTCCTGAAGACGAGGCTCGCCGCCTGCATGGCCGACCGCCCCGACATCGTCAAGACGGTCACCCTGGCGGAACGGGCAGAAGACAGCCTCCGGGTCCTGGAGCTCATCCCGCTCGCCCGGCAGCGCGGGCAGGCGATCACCGCCTTCTGCATGGGGGAGATGGGCAAGATCAGCCGGGTCATGGCCCCCCTGCTCGGCTCGGCGATCCACTACGCCCCGCTGGAGCCGGAGGGGGCTTCGGCGCCGGGCCAGTTGACGGCCGGCCGGATGCGGGAGATCCACCGCGTGCTCCGGGAGTTGATCCCCGGGGCGGAGGATCATTCCCTGGACGCGCACCTGCCCGGTGTCGCACCGGCAGAGGAAAAGAGGAGTTTCACGCTATGAATTCGTATCCACCGGTTTCAATCCGCCCTGCCCATCCTGCGGCAGATCGGGCGTCGGACGGCCTCTACGCGGTCTTCGGAAACCCGCTCGCTCAGAGCCTTTCGCCCAGGATGCAGGGCGCGGCTTTTGCGGCGATGGGGATTGACGCCCGGTACAGCGCCTGCCAGACGGACGATGCCGCCGCGGCGGTCCGGCTGTTCCGGGAGCGGGGCCTTTCCGGGGCGAGCGTGACCATCCCCTTCAAGGAGACGATCATGCCGCTTCTCGACGAGGTGGACCCCGACGCCCGGAAGATCGGGGCGGTCAACACGATCGTCCGCCGGGGCGGCCTGCTCGTCGGGTACAACACCGACGGCCCCGGGCTGGTCCGCGACCTCGTGGAGTGGATGGGCGACCTGTCGGGGAAGAGCTTCGTCGTTCTCGGCGCGGGCGGCGCGGCGCGGGCGGCCCTCTTTTCGATCGCCCGGGCCGGCGGAACGCCCATCGTGGTCAACCGCTCCCAGGGACGGGCCGAAGCGCTGGCCCGCGAGTTCGGCTGCGATTTCGTTCCGCTGGCGGAGATCGGCCGCCTGCGCGCGGACTGCCTGATCAACTCGACGCCCCTGGGGATGGTCCCGGCAGTGGAGCGGACCCCCCTGCCCCGAACGGAGCTGGCCCATTTCTCCCGCGTGATGGACATGGTCTACAACCCCATCAAAACACGGCTCCTGCGGGAGGCCAAAGCTGCGGGCTGCGCGGTTCGTTCCGGCGTCGGGATGTTCGCCCACCAGGGGGCGGAGCAGTTCCGGCTCTGGACGGGGCTGGAACCGCCGCGGGATATCATGAGACGGGCTGTTCTGGAGGGGCTTGGGGAAGATGATGCAGATTGAACCGCTCGAACATCTGGATGCGACGGTCCGCGTTCCCGGCTCGAAGAGCTACACGCAACGCGCGATGGTGATCGCGGCGCTCGCGGAAGGGGTGTCGGTGCTGCGCGATCCGCTCCTCTCCGACGACACCCTCCGCCTGGCGGAGGCGCTTCGCCTGCTCGGCGCCGCCGTGCACACCGAAGAGGCCGCGATGGTGATCCGGGGAACGGGCGGCCGGCTCGCCACGCCGGGGCGCGCGATCGACCTGGGAGGCAACGGCACCGGGATGCGGCTCCTCACCGGGATGGCCGCGCTCGGTCCGGGACCGGTCGTCCTGACCGGGAAGAAGCGCCTGTGCGAACGGCCGATGAAGCCGCTCCTCGACGCCCTGACGGACCAGGGGGTCACGGTCGGGACGGAGCACGGTACCGGATTTCCCCCCGTCGCGATCCGCGGGGGCCGTCTCGCCGGCGGGACCATCGTGCTCCGGGACGTCGAGAGCAGCCAGTTCGTCTCCGCGCTCCTGATCGCCGCCCCCTACGCGGCCGCGGATACCGCGATCGTGCTCGAAGGCCGCGTCCCGTCGCTCCCCTACATCGCGCTCACCGCCGAGACGATGGAGGCCTTCGGCGCGGCGGTCGCCTGCGATGGCTCCGGCCGCTACCTGATCCGCAGCGGGCTGCACTACCGGGGCCGGGAATGGCGCGTCGAGGGGGACTGCTCCAGCGCGTCGTACTTCTTCCTCGCGGCCGCCCTGCTCAAGGGGCGCGTCCGGGTGGAAAACATCGAACCGCAGAGCCGCCAGGGGGACGCAGGATTCCTCGGAATCCTTGAACGGCTCGGCTGCACGGTCGTCCGGGGGGAGCGCCACGTCGAAGTCCGCGGTGGAGAGTTGCCCGGGGGTGAGATGGCCTTCGACCTGGGCTCCATGCCGGACGTCGTTCCGACGCTTGCCGTGCTCTGCGCGATGCGGCCTGGGAAAAGCCTGATCCAAAACATCGGCCACCTCCGCCTGAAAGAGTGCGACCGCCTGGCAGCGCTGATCGCGGAGCTCGAAAAAACGGGCATCGCGGCCGAGGTGACCGGCGAGGACCTGGCGATCGCCGGGGGAAAGTCGCACGGCGCCCGGATCGCAACCTACGACGACCATCGGATCGCGATGAGCTTCGCGATTCTGGGGCTCGCCGTGCCGGGGATCGGGATCGAAGACCCGGCCTGCGTCGGGAAATCCTTCCCCGGCTTCTGGACGGCCCTGGAAGGGCTCCGGGAGGCGGCGCTCCCCTCTGCCCTGCCGGAGCAGGGGACGCGAAGAGAAGACAAATCTTTCGCGCAATTTGGAAAGCAGATCCCGGAAGCGCGCATTGGAGATCTTTCGGGCCGAAAAATATCCAGCGCGCGGAGGGATCGTGATTTCAAAAATGAGCAAGGAAGGAAGGTAACATCATGAACATCATTCTGACGGGATACCGATGCACGGGGAAGAGTTCGGCGGGCCGGCGGCTCTCCGCCCGCCTGGGACGCCCCCTGTTCGATACGGACGACCTCATCCTCCACCGGACGGGCAAGACCGTAGAGCAGATCGTCGCCGCCGGGGGATGGCCGGCCTTCCGCGACGCGGAGCGGGCCGTGATCCGGAACCTCTCCCTGCTCGACGGCGGCGTCATCGCCACCGGCGGCGGCGCCCTGATGGACCCCCGGAACGTCGCGTACCTCCGCGGCAACGGCCTCTTCGTCTGGCTCATGGCCGACCCGGCGACGATCGCCGGGAGGCTGGCAAAGGACCAGGCCGACGGCAACCGGCGTCCCTCCCTCTCCGGCAAGCCCGTCGTGGAAGAGGTGCGGGAGGTCCTGAAAGAACGCGAACCGGTCTACCGGGGCATCGCCGATCTGAGCGTCGACACGGCGTGCCGGAGCATCGAAGAGGTCGCGGCCCTGATCTGCCGGCATATGCCGTCGCAGTCTCCGCGGTCGGCGATCGCAGCACCGATCGCGCGCCGGAAGGAGGCATGAGATGGCCGGAAACGTCACAGGCGTGCTCTTCCGGGTCGCCACGTGGGGGGAATCCCACGGCCCGGCGGTAGGCGCCCTCATCGACGGCTGCCCGCCCGGGATCGACCTTTCCGAGGCCGATATCCGGCGGGAGCTCGACCGGCGCCGGCCGGGAAAGATCGCGTCGGCCAGTCCCCGCCGCGAGGCGGACCGGGTCGAAATCCTCTCCGGCCTCTTCGAGGGGAAGACCACGGGAACGCCCATCTCGCTTGTCATCCGCAACCGGGATGCGGACAGCTCCGCCTACGACGGCCTCCGCGACCTCTTCCGCCCCGGCCATGGGGACATCACCTACCGGGCGAAGTACGGAATCCGGGACCACCGGGGCGGCGGACGCGCCTCGGGCCGCGAGACGGCCGCGCGGGTCGCTGCGGGCGCGATCGCCCGGAAGGTGATCGGTCAGGCGGGGATCGAAGTCCTCGCCTTCACACGCATGCTGGGCGGAATCGTCGCCGCTCCCGGCCCCCCGGCCACGGCCCCGACCGGCCCCCTCTGCTGTCCCGACGCTGCGGCGGAGGAGCGGATGGTCCGGAGGCTCGAGGAGACGGCGGCCGAAGGCGATACGCTCGGCGGGATCGTCGAGATCGTGGTCCGCGGCTGTCCGGCGGGCCTGGGCGAGCCGGTCTTCGACAAGATGGATGCGGAGCTCGCGGGTGCCCTCATGGGGATCGGAAGCGTCAAAGGCGTGGAGATCGGCGCCGGGTTTGCCGCGGCGGGAATGACCGGCAGCGCCTGCAACGACCCGATCGGTCCGGAAGGGTTCGTAACGAACAACGCCGGGGGGATTCTTGCCGGGATCACGAGCGGGGATGAGATCGTCATCCGGGTCGCCTGCAAGCCGATCCCCTCCATCGCCCGTCCCCAGCAGACGGTCGACGTCCACGGGAACCCCGCCGTCGTCACGATCTCGGGACGGCACGACGTTTCGGTCATCCCGCGAATCATCCCGGTCTGCGAGGCCATGGTCTGCATGGTGCTCGCGGACCATCTCTGCCGGCAGAGGGCGATCACCCCATGGAAATGACTATGAGAGAGAGCGATTTTACCATCGGCATCATCGGCGGGACACGCGGGGTCGGCAAGTGGTTCGCCGATTTCTTCGCCCGGGAGGGGCATGCGGTCCTTGTGTCCGGGAGTTCGGACGGCCCCTCCCTTCCGGAGCTCGCGGCAACCTGCCGGATCGTGATCGTGGCCGTCCCCGTTGCCTCCACGATCGAGGTCATCCGTGCCGTGGGACCGCTCCTGACCGAAGAGGCGCTGTTGATGGATCTGACCTCGCTCAAGGCAGAGCCGGTCAAGGCCATGCTCGCCTCGTCCCGCGCGGAGGTGATCGGCTGCCACCCGCTCTTCGGGCCGGACGCTGCGTCCCTGGAGGGCCAGAATATCGTGCTCTGCCCTGCGCGGGGGGGAAGATGGCTGGGATTCCTGCAGAGGATCTTCGTGAAGAACGGCGCCCGGATCACGGTGACGGCGCCAGCCGAGCACGACCGGATGATGGCGTGGGTCCAGGGGCTCACCCACCTGGACACGCTCCTGACCGGGCTCACCCTGCGGGACTCCGGGGTGGAGCCCTCGGAACTCGCCGCCTTCTCCACCCCGGTTTTCCGGACCCGGGAGGCGATTGGCCGCAAGGTCTTCGGCCCGCGGCCCGGCCTCTACGCGGCCATCCTCGCGGAGAACCCCAACATGCCGGCACTCCTGGAGCTCTTCGAAAAGAATTTCCTCAAGGTGAAGGAGATGATCCTGCGGCGGGACACGGCCGGAATCGCCGCCCTGCTCAAAGATAAAGGGGGCAGATCTATTTACAAGTTCTGATAGTAGCGATACATTGCATAATGTAGATCAGGTCTCCCATGCCGATGCGATTAAAGCTGTTAACGCTCGCCTCCTTATAAACAGACTGGGCCGGCATTATTTGTGACATGATCTGCATCACAAGGACTGCGTCAGTTATATCAATGTGCTCGTCATTATTGATATCCCCCGCAGTGGCGGTCCACGAGCACCCCGCGGTCGCCGTGACCGCTACCGTGCCGCTGCCCGCCGCCGCCGCGAAGGTCTGGCTCGCCGGGGAGATCGCGTAGGTGCAGGCTCCCGCGGCCTGGCTGATCGTGAAGCTCCGGCCCGCCACGGCCATCGTCGCCGACCGTGCGGCACCGGTGTTGGCCGCGACCGTGTAGCGGACCGTCCCGTTCCCCGTGCCGCTCGCCCCCGACGTGATCGTGACCCACGACGCCGCCTCGGTGGCGGTCCACGAGCAGCCCGCCGTCGCCGTGACCGTTACCGTGCCGCTGCCCGCCGCCGCCGTGAAGGACTGGCTGGCCGGGGAGATCGCGTAGGTGCAGGAGGAAGAGGTGGTCGTACTCACCTCGTTTGAAAAGACGCTTTCCCGGCCGTATCGATCATAGGCGGTCGCGGCAAAATAGTAGGTCGTCCCCTCCAGGAGGCCCGTGAGGGTGTACTGCATCGCGTTCCCGACGTCGACGCTCTCCGTCTGGGCGCGGCTGACTTTCCCGAAATAGACTCTGTAACCGGTTACATCCGGGTCAGGGCTGGGATCCCATGCCAGAGACGCCTGTGCGGCGAGCGCCGTCCGCACGGGAGCCAGCCCCAAACAGGGTAAGACCAATAGACAAGCCACGAGAACAAGCTTGACGCTTAAGGAAAAGATCCGCCTGGTATGAATGCCCTTGTCTCTTTAACGTATGAATTTTTACTGCTTTTCGGGGCTTACGCCTTGCCCCGGAAATAAATCAAAAAAATGAGTACTCTGGTACAGCCTGATCAAAAAAATAGTGGGGACGGAGATCCAATCCCCGTCCCCATTCTTCTGAACTCATGTCGGTAACATTCGATATCGCATTCACAATGAGATCTGTTGAGGGCGCAGAGATCCCAATTTGTGAGATGCCACCCCACTGCGCCGGCGCTGCCCGGCGCAGGGATTCACTTTCCGATGACTGCCGGGGTCCGTCAAAAGCAGCTCCTTTCTCTGGTCAGCCCTCTTTCCCAGGATCAAGATGCACATCATGAAGCATGCGCATAAAACCCAGATCAATGGAACAATGAACCAACCCATCTTTTCCTCCTCGAGGACCGCCCCGCGGAAGTTCCGGATTGGAACGTCTCGGGCAGCGGCCTATTCCCATCGTTTGTTGACGCCATTATTACAAGATGCATACCAAAGCAGGGTTTAGTGGCGTATCTATTTAATATAGAACGATTTTCGTTGTGATGGGCCGAGAGATGCCGTTTTCCCATGCAGGGAAAAGCCTACACCGTTCCCCCCGTCCGACGACCGGCCGGTCCGTTGAAGAGGCTCGTTTTCATGTGATTTTGGACTGTTATTCGCTGAATGATTTTTCCCACACCGCGTCCAAACTCCTTGACATACGGCTCCCGCTTCCCTATTTTTCGTTCCAGCGGCCGCACCACCCCGAGGGAACGCTCATCCCCCGCGGCGGAGCGGCCCGGACCCGGTCGTCGGCAGACGCAAACAGTGTGGCCCGACAAACGGGCATCAAAAAGGAAGGCATCGATGAATCCAGTGGCGAAAGAGCAACCGGCGTGGCTCAAAGAGTATCTGCTTAGCCTGTCCGAACTCAGTTCCTACGCGAACTACCTGCGGATGGAGATCATCGAACTGCGCTCAGGAGAGACGACCGTCTCCATGCTCGTGCGGCACGAGCTGACCAACCTGAGTGGCATCCTCCACGGCGGCGCGGTCGGTTCCCTGATCGACATGGCCATGAACCTGGCCTGCTTCTCCCTGGGCAGGCGGGCGACGGTGCTGGGATTCAATACCAATTTTCTGGGCGGGGCCAGGGAAGGGGACACGGTCAGGGCCGAAGCCAGGGTCCTCCACAGCGGGAGGAGCACGATGGTGGTCGAAGGGCGGGTCATGGACAGCCAGGGAAAACTGCTGGCCAAGGCCAGGGGTACCTTCCTGGCTCAGGGTGAGTTCACGCCGCAGGAGAGCGCCGTCCGACCTTCGCAAAGGGCGGCTGCTGCAACCGCAGAGGTCAAGGCCGCGGCGCCCGTGCGGGGTGCGGATGCGACCGGCAACCCGGGCGCCCGTGAAGAGGAGGCCGTGGACCGGGTGGATCCCGGGCTCGAAGCGTTTCTGGTCGGCCTCCACGACCGCAATCTTTTCGCGAAGTACCTGGGCATGGAGATCGCGGATGTGCACAAGGGCAATTCCGTGGTGTCGATGCTCATCACCGATAAACACACGAACATCCGGGGTGTGAGCCACGGCGGGGCTCTGGTCTCGCTGGCCGATATGGCCATGATGCTCGCCTGCGCGACCCTTGGCCGGCGCACCGTCACGCTCGACCTCAACATCAGCTTCATGCGCCGCGTCAGTGAAGGGTGCACGATCCGGGCCCACTGCGGCGTCATCCACAGCGGCAAGACCACGATGGTCGTCGAGGGGAAGATCACAGACGGATCGCGACTCCTCCTGGCTGCTGCGCGGGGGACCTTCTTCGCGACCGGAGAGTACCGGCCGTAATCCGCCGGCCGTTCCTCAGGCCGATTCAGGCCAGAGCCAGGCGAGGAGCTCTCCCGCGGGGAAAGGGACGTGGAGCAGCTTTTCCAGAACGAAGTAGATGAAGGCCCAGATTGCGGCGGCCAGGATCAGGGAGAGGGGCCACCTCTCCTTCTCCCCCCACCTCAGATGGACGAAGGCGCACAGGGGCGCCCCTATCCTGAAGCCGAGCAGCCAGACGGGCAGGATGAAGCCGCAGATCCAGCCGAGGGTCTTCACGGTGCGGCAGTTGAACTCCCGGCGTGAGAGCGTGGGCTCCTCCCCGCCGTGCTCCGCGGTCAGGGGCGGACGACCGGCCCTTCTCCACCAGCCATCCCAGATGAACTGCACGACCGCCAGCCCGAACACCGGAAAACCGATCAGCCAGGGGAAGAGCCCCGACTTGAGGTCGAAGTGCCGGCTCTCCCAGAGGGCCCACGCCATGAGGCAGGCCACGGTCAGGCTGAAGGCCATCGCCCCGTTGAAACGGAAGGTGGCGGCCAGGGAGGCCGGCGCTTCGCCGGCGTCACCGCCCGCAGTCGCCGGCCCGGCCTTCCGTGCCAGCCATCGCCGCCGCAGGAAGGGATACACCGCGCCGGTGACGGTCAGCGCCAGGATGATCAGCACGCCGGGACGGAGAAGCCACGAGAGGCCATAGTTCCCAACCGTGAGAAAGAGGCGGCTCTCGGCGAGGTTGCCTAGGACGAGGCCCAAGATCAGGGGGGGACGCGGCCACTCCAGACGCTCCATGGCCCAGCCGATCAGTCCGAAGAGGAGCATCAGCAGCAAATCCGGAAAGGCGTTTTTTTCCGCAAAGGTCCCCAGATAGATGAGGACGATGATGAAGGGAACCAGGAGGCCCGCCCGGAGGTAGGTGATCTTGACGAGCTGTTTCAGAAAGATGAGGCAGAGGGCCACCGTGATGAGGTTGGAAACCACGATGATCCAGACGAAGGAGAAGGTGAGCGACAGATGGCCGCCTTTCGCCTCGGGCTGCAGCATCTCCGGCCCGGGAATGATCCCCTGGATGAGGAAGGCCCCGAGCAGGATGGCCATGAGCACACTCGCCGGGACGCCGAAAGCCACCGTGGTCAGGAGGCTCCCTCCCATGGAGGAGTTGTTCGCCGCCCCGGGCCCCAGCACCCCCTCCACGGCCCCTTTGCCGAAGCGGCTCTTGTCGGGCGAACTCTGGACCGCCTGGGCATAGGCCAGCCACTGGGAGACGGACGGACCCATCCCCGGGATCATGGCGATGAAAGTCCCCAGGGCGCTCGCCCGGATCACCAATTTCCAGTGGATGAAGGTATCCCGAATCCCCTCCCAGACGCCGCCCAGTCTGTCGATCTGTTCCCGGGCGATCCCGCCCCGCTGGACCCCCATCTCGATCAGCTCCGGGATGGCGAAGAATCCCATGGTGATCGGAACCAGGCCGATGCCGTCCCAGAGAAAGACCTGGCCGAAGGTGAACCGCTGCGTTCCCGAGACGGGGTTGAGGCCGATCGTGGAGAGAAAGAGGCCGATCCCCGCCGCCAGGAGCCCCTTCAGCAGGGCCTCGCTGCTGAGCGAAGAGACGAAGGTGAGACCCAAGAGCGCGAGCATGAAGAGCTCCGGAGAGGCGAACTTCAGGATCAGAGGGCGGATGACGGGCACGGAGCAGGCCAGGACGAAGGCCCCGAAGATGGCGCCGATGAGCGAACTCATCAGGACGGCGCCCAGGGCCCGGCCCGCCTCGCCCCTTTTGGCCATGGCGTGGCCGTCGATGATCGTGGCCGCACTGGTCGGCTCTCCGGGGACGCCGAAGAGGATCGAGGTGATGTCCCCCGTCGTGCCCAGGACCGAGGCCATCCCCAGGAGGAGCGCGAAGGCCTGGACGGGCGGCATCTTGACGATGAAGGGGAGGAGCAGCGCAATCGTGGCCGGCCCGCCCAGCCCCGGCAGGATGCCGACGACGAACCCGATCCCGATCCCGACGAGCATCAGCAGGAAGGTGGTCTCGGTGAAGACCTGGGTAAATCCCGAGACAAAGGCACCGAACAATTCCATCATAGCGACC
>JAJFTY010000191.1 GCA_021372695.1 Deltaproteobacteria bacterium | reverse complement strand
CGGCATCGGTAGAGGAAGGGTTTTCAAATGAGCAAGTGCATGGAGATCGTCCGTCTGCGGAAGGAGCTTTCCGATTTTTCGATCCGTTCTTTCAACCGGGGGCTCGTCAGCGGCACGGGCGGCAACATGAGCGTCCGCATTCCGGGAACCGACGAGGTGCTGATCACCCCGACCGGGATCTCCCTGGGCGACATCACGCCGGAGATGAACCTCCTGATGAGGCTCGACGGTACGGTCCTGGAGAGCCCCTGGGGGCTCAAGTCCTCCAAGGAGACCGGGTTCCATCTTGCGGCCTACCAACTGCGGCCGGAGACCGGGGCCGTGGCTCACCTCCACCCCCCCTACGCAACGGCCTATTCCAACAAGATGAAGCCGCTTCCCCTGGTCACGGTGTCGGCGCGGGGGGTCCTCAAGGAGGTCCCCTGGATCGAAAGTGCGCCGGCGGGCTCCGCGGAGCTCTCCAAGTACGTCCAGGATGGGCTGAGGACCTTTCCCGCGCAGGTCAGGTTGATTCTGATGCGGGAGCACGGCACCCTGGCGCTGGGGTCGGACCTTTCCAACGCCTACTACCTCACGGACCTGGCCGAAGACACGGCGAAGATCGCCTTCGTCGAGGGGAACATCCAGACCGTCTGAGACGGGCCGGGCCGACGAAGCTAGAAAACTGAATGACGGGAGAGCGAGATGAACGATTTGCTGATGGCCTACTACGGTGACGATTTCACCGGCTCGGCGGACGCCATGGAGGCCCTGACCTTGAACGGCGTGCCCACGGTGCTGTTCCTGGACCGGCCCGATCCCGCGCTCCTTGCGGCGCGGATCAAGGAGGTCCGGGCCGTGGGGGTCGCCGGAACGAGCCGCGCCATGACGCCGGCCCAGATGGACGGCGAGCTGCCGGGGCAGTTCAGGCTCCTTTCCGGCCTCGGGGTGCCCTTCATCCACTACAAGGTGTGCGCGACCTTCGACTCCTCCCCGAAGATCGGCAGCATCGGCCACGCCGCGGACATCGCCTTTGAGGTGATCCGGCCTCCCTTCGGGATCATCGCCCAGGGCGTGCCGATCATCGGCCGCTACGTCGTCTTCGGCAACCACTTCACGACCGTGGGCGACAAGACCTACCGCCTCGACCGCCACCCCATGATGAGCAAGCACCCCATCACCCCGATGGACGAGGGGGATCTGAGGCTCCACTTCGCCCGGCAGAGCGAAAAAAAGGTCGCGCTGATCGACGTTCTCCAGCTCAACCGTTCCTTCGAATCGACATCGAGTCTGCTGGACCGGCTCGTAGCCGAAGGGAACGAAATCATCCTCCTGGACACCCTCGAAGAGCGGCACCTGCTGACCGTCGGCCGGCTGATCCACGAGAAGGCCACGAGAGGGCGGCCCGTCTTCGCCGTCGGCTCCTCGGGCGTCGAGTATGCCATGGCCGGCTACTGGCAGTCCGCGGGCATCATCCAGAAACCCGCCCCGATCCCCTCCGCGGGACCCGTGGAGCAGATCATCGTCGTCAGCGGGAGCGCGGCGGACAAGACGGCCGAGCAGATCCGGTTCGCCATGGCCAAGGGGTTCGAAGGGATCAGGCTGGCGACCGACCTGCTGATCGATCCCGCGACGGCCCGCGACGAGCGGAACCGCGCCATCGGGCTCTCCCTCGCGGCGATCCGGGAGGGAAAGAGCATCGTTCTTTTCTCCACGCTAGGGCCCGACGATCCGAGCATCGCCAAGACCAGGGCCGCGCTTCAGGCCCTGGGCATCGACGCCGGCGAGGTCGGCCGGCACCTGGGAAAGCAGCAGGGATTGATCCTGCGCGAGCTCGTGGAGACGACAGGGCTGAAGAGGGTCTGCGTCGCTGGCGGGGACACGTGCAGCTACGTGTTGCGGCAGATGGACATCCACTCCGTGGAGCTCCTGATGCCGATCACGCCGGCGGCTCCGCTGTGCCGCGCCTTCTCCGACAATAAGATCTTCGCCGGACTCCAGGTTGCCTCCAAAGGCGGCCAGATCGGCGCACCGGACTACTTCCTGCAGGTTAGGAACGGCCAGCGGGCCACGTCGTAAGACTGTTGACCGGGAGTGCATCCCGGGCACCCCGCCTTTGCGGGGCGAACGGGCGCAATAAACTGAAGGCCTTCTTCCCTGCCGGGAAGCACCGGCGTTTGGCCGGGCTTCCCAAACGGCCATCTGTTCGATTTGCGCTACGCCCTTCCCCGGCTTTCGCCGGGGCAGGCTTGCTCAACCTACGAAAAGATACGCCTCGCGCTTCGGCGTTGCGACGCCTTGCATCTGACCATTTTTGAACAGCCTGGCCTGCGGCATCTCCAATATCCCAATGGCCAGGACGGCGAAGGCCATCTGGCCCAACATCGTCATCGGCGTCATCGTGATCTTCGTCGTCACCTGCGTGCCTTGGACGGTCACGGTTCTGGTCGACCTGATCCCCCAATAGGGATCGAAGGAATAGCGGTCAAGTGAAACAAAACGGCAATGCGGATAGGCAACCCATGAATGAAAGGAGAAAGATCATGAAAAAAGCGGCCCTTTTTATCCTCACCCTCGCGGTGGCGATCGGTCTGTCCTCCGGTCCGGTCCTCGCCCAGTCCAAGATTCTGAAGATCACCACCGGCTTGACTGAGGAGCACCCCGTGTACCTGGCGAACAAGAGATTCGGGCAGATTCTCGCCGCCAAGCTCCCCGGCAAATACACGGTCCAGGCTTATGCCAACGCCCAACTGGGCGACGACGTGCGGGCCACCGAGGCCGTGCGGATGGGAACCTTGGAGATGGTCATGACGTCGTCCTCTCCGCTGACGGGCCTGGTGCCGGCGTTCAACGTCTTTGACCTGCCCTTTATCGTTCCCAGCGAGAAGGCCGCGGACGCCATTTTTGACGGACCGGTCGGCGCCAAACTGGCCGCCGCGCTGGAAGCCAAGGGGCTAAAACTCCTGGCCTACTATGAGAATGGCTTCCGCCAGCTCACCAACAGCGCTCGTGAAGTGAAGAGCCCGGCGGACATGAAAGGCCTCAAGATCCGCACCATGCAGAACCCGATCCACCTGGAGGCCTTCCGGGCCATGGGGGCAAACCCCACGCCGATGCCCTTCAGCGAGGTCTTCACCGCCATGCAGCAGAAGACCATCGACGGCCAGGAAAACCCAATCCCGACGATCTGGCTCTCCAAGTTCTACGAGGTTCAGAAGTACGTCTCCCTGACCGGCCACGTCTACGGCCCCCAGATCATGTTGATCAACAGGAAGCTCTGGGATTCCTTCCCGGCGGCTGACCAGAAGATCATCGCCGAGGCGGCCCAGGAAACGGCCGTTTATCAGCGCGGATTGAACCGCAAGCTGAATACCGATTTCGTGGACAACCTGAAGAAGGCCGGAACCACGGTCACGGTGCTCACCCCCGAACAGCACAAGGCCTTCGTCGATGCCTGCGCCTCGGTCTACACCAACTGGGAGCCCAAGATCGGCAAGACGCTCGTGGATGAGTTCAAGGCCGCGGCCGCCAAGGCCAGGTAGGACACCGCGATTCTGCTTTGAGGAGGGCCGGGGCGCTCCTTTGCAGGCACACCCGGCCCTCCCGCAGCGGCCGATATTCCCGCAGAGACGCGGCCCAAAGGCCGTGGTCAATGGGAGGAGAGTTCCATGCGTCTCAAAGAGAAAGTGGCCCCGATCACCGGCGCCTCCCAGGGACTGGCCATCGCCCATCGATTCGCTCTCGAGGGCGCCATGGTATTTCTCGGCGATATCAAGGAGGAACAGGGCCGGAGCGTCGCCGGCGAGCTCGTGGGCGGCGTGACGGCCTGGTGATTCGGAGGATGACATGGAGAGTCTGGCCTGTGTGATCCACGACAGGATGGATCTGCGAATCGAGAAGGCGCCGCTCGGGGAGCCGAGAGAAACCCAGGTTCTGGTCCGGGTAGGTGCCGGAGGGATTTGCGGCTCCGACCTCCACTACTATCTCGATGGCGGGTTTGGAACGGTCAGAATCAGGGAGCCGATGATCCCCGGCCATGAGGTATCCGGAACGGTCGAAGCCGTGGGTCCGGAAGTCAGAAAGGTTCATGTCGGAGACAGGATTTCTCTCAATCCGAGCCGCCCATGCGGGCGTTGCACCTTCTGCCAATCCGGTCAACGGCACCATTGCCTGGATGTGTGGTTTTACGGAAGCGCCATGCGCTTCCCCCATAGCCAGGGGGCTTTTCGGGAATGGCTGATTGCCGAAGAGTTCCAGTGCGAACCGGTCGGTGATTCGGTTTCGCTTGGGGAGGCCGCGTGTGCCGAACCGCTTGCCGTAGCACTGCATGCGGTGAACCAGGCCGGCACCTTGATGGGCAAAAATGTTCTGGTAACCGGTTCAGGTCCGATCGGCGCTCTCGTCATGGCCGCAGCCCGCCATGCCGGTGCATCGGAGGTGGTTGCCACCGACCTTCATGATGCGGCACTTAAGAAAGCCGCGACGATGGGGGCCACACGGGTCGTGAACGTTTCGGTTGATCCGGGACTTGGGAAAGAGGAGTTTCTTTCGGACAAGGGATTTTTTGACGTGGCCTTCGAATGCACCGGTGCGCCGCCGGTATTGCGTACCGTCGTTCCCATCGTAAGACCGCGCGGCACCATCGTCCAGGTGGGTGTGGGAGTGACAGGCGATGTCTCTCTTCCGATGAATGCACTGGTGGGAAAGGAGATCTCTCTGGTCGGCACCCACCGCTGCAATTCGGAATTTCCTCTGGCTGCCCGTCTGATCCGCGAAGGCCGGATCGACGTCAAACCGATCATCACCGCGACCCTTCCCTTCGAAAGGGCCGTCGAAGCTTTCGTTCTTGCCAGCGACCGGAAAACGCACATGAAAGTGCAACTCTCCTTTTCAGGATCTTTGCCCTGAATGGCCGTGATCGCCGTAGAAGAGGGCATCGCTCTTCCCCTGCCGGGCAACCGATCCTTTTCAGAACTTGTTCCGTATGATTGCACCCTTGTCAGCCGACTCCGCCAGGCGCGAGTACAGCGCCAGGTAGCCTTTCTTGAATTTGGACTCCGGCCGCTTCCAGCTGGTCAGGCGGGTCTGGATCTCATCATCGGGGACATGGAGGTGCAGCTTTCGGGCGGGGATGTCGATGGTGATTTGATCCCCATCCCGGACGATGGCCAGAGGACCGCCCTCGGCGGCTTCGGGGGAGATGTGGCCTACGAAACATCCGTTGTTCGTGCCCGAAAACCTCCCGTCGGTCACAAGGGCCGTTTTGAGGGCCAGGCCCTGGCCGAACAAAAGCTTCATCGCTGTGTACATCTCCCGCATCCCGGGCCCGCCCTTCGGCCCCTCGTAGCGGATGACCACCACCTCCCCTTCTACCACCTTGCAGTCCAGGATGGCCTGGTTCGCCGCCTCCTCCGAATCGAAGCAGTGCGCGTTCCCCGTAAACTGATGGATTTCAGGCCGGATCGCGGCAGGTTTGGTGATGCAGGTGTTCGGTGCCAGATTCCCCCTCAGGACCGCCAGACCTCCCTCCGCGGCCCAGGGTTGGGTGAGGGTCCTGATCATCCCGGGATTCACGATTCTGGCATCGGCCACGTTCTCGGCCACCGTTTTCCCACTCACACTGAGGGCTTCCCGGTGCAACAGGGGAAGGATTTCCCTCATCACCGCCGGAACTCCCCCGGCGAAATGGAAGTCGGGCACATTTTCCGCCGCCGCGGGAAAGATTTTGGCGATCAAAGGGGTCCCCCGGCTCAGCTCTTCGAACCTGTCCACATTGAGGTCCACGTCCGCTTCATAGGCGATCGCCAGAAGGTGGAGGATGGCGTTGGTCGAACCTCCCACGGCCGCGTTCAGACGAATCGCGTTTTCGATGCTTTTCAGGTTGATGATCCGCCGGGCCGTAACCCCTTCCATGATCATGCGCACGATCTGTCGCCCCGACTCCTGGGCGGCCCGCAGGCGGTCGGCCCGGATGGCGGGAATCGTCGCACTCCCCGGAAGGCTCAGCCCGAGAGCTTCCGCCAGGCAACACATGGTATTTGCGGTCCCGAAGAAGGAGCAGGAACCGCAGCCCGGCCCGGCGCAATTTTCCAGATGGCGGTATTCGTCCCTGGTCATCTTTCCCGTGGTCAGCATTCCCATCGCTTCGGTGAGGGCGGTGCTGTCTGCCGCCCTGCCGTCGAACTCGCAACCCCCTTCCATGGGTCCCCCCGCCACCAGGATGGCGGGAACGTCCATGCGCGCCGCGGCCATGAGCATGCCGGGGACGATCTTGTCGCACGATCCCAGGAGCACCACGCCGTCCAGACGGTGGGCCTCGATCATCACCTCGATGTCGTTGGCGATGAGATCGCGGCTGGGCAGGATGTAGTGCCCCCCGTCGTGTCCCTGGGAGATCCCGTCGCAGGCGGCAATCGTCCCGAATTCGACCGGCGTCCCCCCGGCCTGGAAGATTCCCTGCTTCACGTATTCCGAAACCAGGTTCAGGTTGTAGTGCCCCGGAACCACCCGGTTCCACGAATTGGCGATCCCGATCATGGGCCGGGACAGATCGTAGTCGCTGTAACCCATGGATTTATAAAGTCCGCGAATGAAGGCCCCCTCGGGAAGCTGAAGATTGTCTTTGCTGCGCCAGAACATTTGGACACCTCCTGAAAAGGTCTTTCCAGTCAATTCCCATTTTGGCACCTTAGCACAGGGGCTTTCGCATCCAAAGGGCAAAATACTCCCCTTGCCGAGAAAACCCTCATGGCAGTGTTTCTCGTGATGAGAGTTGAGGCGTACTTCAATATCTTTCAAGCTCTCCCGGGACGTTCACTGGGCGCAGGCAAGACGGAGAAACTGGTCAAATTGTCCTTGACACGCAGGACTCCTTTCCGTATCCTCGACTCACGCGAAAGTAACGTTTTATCAGCTTTTTCCCTGGCAAGGGAAGCAGGGATCGCCCCGATGAATCAGGATTCCGGAACCCCGCCGGGAAGTGATTCCGAAATCCATGAAAATGGGGGCCCCGGGAATCCTCCTGCCGCAAACCGAACCCTTTGAATAGGCCAAAGTGCTGGTTGACTGTGCTATGGTATGCTCCGTTTGGCGATCGAGGGGTCTCGTCACTGCGGGCGCACACACGTTATGAAAAAATAAGTGAAAACGTCAGGTTTGCGTATGCCACTGTCGAGGCCAATGAAAGGAGATAACGATGACGGAACGGGTCTCCAAATTCATCACAACGCAGGCAGTCCATCATGGACCAGGAGCATTGAACCAACTGTCGCGAGAGGTCCGGAAGCGTTCCTGCCAACGGGTTGGGATTATTACTGACCCCAGCATCGCCCAGGTTGGAATCCTGCAGCGTGTGCGAGACATTTTGGAAACAGACACCTTTTGTTTTGCAGAGGTCATCCCCGAACCACCGTATGAACTGGTCGATCAATGTGTTAGCTTTCTTAGGGGACACCAGTGTGATCTGGTGATCGGTCTGGGAGGGGGAAGCTCGATTGACACCGCTAAAATGGCAGCCGTGATGCTGAACAATACCGAAAAAATTTCCGAATACTTCGGTGTAGATAAGATTCCAAACCCCGGGATTCCGGTCATTGCGATCCCCACAACAGCGGGAACCGGGAGTGAAGTGTCGCCGGCATCGGTCTTCACGGATTCCAGGGATGACACCAAGAAGGGGGTTCGTACAGATTTCTTGCTGCCTGCAGCAGCCATTCTGGACCCGGAATTCACTTTGAGTCTTCCCCAGAAGCTCACCGCTTCGACAGGAATTGACGCCCTGACGCATGCGATCGAATGTTATACTGCTTTCAATGCTACACTTTTGAGCGATTTGGCGGCTGAAAAAGGGATGAGTTTGATTGGGACGCATTTACGCAAAGCCTATGCCGACGGGAGGGACATGGATGCCCGTTACGGGATGCTCATGGGAAGCTATCTGGCCGGGATTGCGCTCGCGGTAGCGAATGTAGGAGTTGTTCATGCGTTAGCTCAGACCATAGGCGGGCTGTATCATATCCCTCATGGCATTGCCAACGCCCTCTTTTTGCCTTATGTGATGGAGTTCAACCGGATTGCCTGCCGGGAGAAATATGCGCGCGTGGCGGCCCTTATGGGGGAATCCATAGATGGGTTGTCTCTGGATGACGCTTCTCTGAAGGCGGTGAAGGCGGTGAGGCGGCTCACCCAGGATCTAAAGATTCCTCAAAGGCTGCGCGACCTGGAGATTCCTGAGGATACTATCGAACTGGTTCCAGGACGCTGTCTGCAAACACAGGGACGAATTGTGGTCAACAATCCGAGGACGTTGACATTGGAGGAAGCCCGGGAGATCGTGCAGGCTGCATATTGATGCGATGTGAGAGTTCAATTCAATCGTCGATTTCGGTTTTCCCAAATGGGACGAAACGGCAACGATGTTCCAATAACACCACTCTGGTGTCGGAAAGGAGATAAACCGTGAAGAAGTTGATGAATGACCCTCTTCAGTTCGTTGACGAGACGATATCCGGAATCCTCAAGGCTTATCCTTTTCACCTGCGCATGACCAGGGAAAGCCCGCGCGGGTTGGTGCGGGCCGACGCGCCGGTCAAGGGGAAGGTAGCCATCTGCACCGGCGGCGGTTCGGGGCACATTCCGGTGTTTTTAGGGTATGTGGGTCCGGGATTGCTGGACGGGGTCTCCGTCGGCAATGTCTTTGCTTCTCCCAGCGCGGACACGATGCTGGCTGTCACCAAAGAAGTGAACGGCGGGGCCGGCGTATTCTATCTTTTCGGAAACTACAGCGGCGATACGATGAATTTCGAGATGGCCGCCGAAATGGCGTCCATGGAGGACATCCCCGTTCAATCGAGCGTGGCAGCGGATGACGTCGCCTCGGCACCGGCTTCCCAGAAAGAGCGGCGCCGCGGTATTGCCGGTATATTCTTCGCCTACAAAATTGCCGGGGCGAAGGCCGATACCATGGCCAATCTCGACGAGGTCAAGGCGACCACCGACCGGGTGATCGCCAATACCCGCACCATGGGGGTGGCTTTGAGTCCCTGCACGATTCCCGCTGTGGGTAAGCCGAATTTCACCATCTCCGAAGACGAGATGGAAATAGGCATGGGAATTCACGGCGAACCGGGAATCGAGCGGTCCAAATTGAAGAAAGCGGATGAAGTAGCTGCCATCATGGCGGAAAGGGTCATGAGTGACCTGCCCTTCAAATCAGGCGACGAAGCGGCCGTTTTGATGAACGGGCTGGGCGCCACCCCTCCGGAAGAGTTGTTTGTCCTCACGAACAAGGTCCATGACATCCTGAAAGGCAGTGGAATAAAGATATTCAGGACTTTTGTCGGGGAGTACGCCACCTCCATGGAGATGGCGGGAGCCTCATTGAGCTTGCTTCGTCTGGACGATGAATTCAAGAAGCTGCTGGACGCGCCCGCCTTTTCGCCCTTCCTACCCCAGTGGAGAAAATCATGATCGGCATTCAATTGAACAGGGCGGATCTGATCTCGATTCTGGTCAAGGTGGCCGGAGATATGAAGGAACACCTCGACCAGCTGCGGGACCTGGACGCGGTGATGGGCGACGGCGACCTGGGGGTCACCGTGGGGATGGGCTCCGATGCCGTGATCGCCTACCTGACGGCTCCGGATGAAGCGGATATCGGCAAAATGCTGGTCAAATGCGGGATGAATGTCAACAAGGTCAATCCCTCCACCTTCGGCACCTTACAGGCGTCGGCTTTTATGGGGGCCGGTAAAGCGGTCCTGGGGAAGACGGAGATCACGGCCGATGACCTGATAGCCATGGGAAACGGGGCGATCGACGGCATCAAGAAGAGAGGCAAGGCCGAGGTCGGTGACAAGACCATGCTGGACTCGCTGGTCCCGGCGGTCGAAACCTTTCGGCGATCCCTTGCCGAAAAAGACCATATCGCCGAGGCCCTGAAAGCCGCGGTGTCCGCCGCCGAGGCCGGGATGCTGGCCACGGATCATATGAAAGCCAAATTCGGCCGGGGCAGTTGGCGCCCTGACGGAACGGTAGGCAAACGGGATGGGGGGGCTACCGCCTTTTATTACATGATCGAGTCCTTTACCAGGCGCCTGGAGGCTCTGGTCCATCACCAGGCCTGATCGTTATTCACAGTAAGATTAGAAATTTGATCATAGAATGGAGATGACCGCCATGACGAAACCCAATATCTACGTCACTCGCCACCTGCCCCTTCAAATCCTCGACCTCTTTCCCGGATCCGACGTGGAAATGAACCGCGAAGACCGCGGACTGACCAAGGACGAACTGCTGGCAGAGATAAAAAACCGGGATGCCGTGGTCGTTGTCGGAGATATCATTGATGAGGGAATATGCCGCGCCATCAAAGCGAAGTGCAGAATCATCGCCAACTACGGCGTCGGTTACAACAACATCGACGTCAAGAGCGCGACGCAGCATGGCATTTATGTCAGCAACACTCCCGATGTGGTCACCGACGCGACGGCCGACCTGACCTGGACCCTGCTCTTGGCCACGGCAAGGCGAGTGGTGGAGTGCGACAGGTTTGTCCGTTCCGGCTATAAGGGCTGGAACCTGATGACTTTGATGAGCACCCAGGTTTCCGGAAAGACCCTCGGCATCATCGGCGGCGGCCGGATCGGGCAAGCCGTTGCCGAGCGTGCGCAGGGTTTCAAGATGAAGGTGATTTACACGGATGTCGAAAGGCTTCCCGCTTTTGAAGCCGCGACGGGCGGCAAGTTTGTCGACAAAGAGACCCTTCTAAGGTCCTCGGACTTCATCTCTATCCATGTTCCCCTGCTCCCCTCCACCCGGCATCTGCTCGGCGCCGAAGAGTTCAGGCTGATAAAGAAAACGGCCTTCCTGATCAATGCCGCCCGCGGTCCGATCGTGGACGAGAAGGCGCTGGTGGAGGCGTTGCGGGAAGGTCAACTTGCAGGGGCGGGCTTGGACGTCTTCGAGCAGGAACCGAACTTAACGGAGGGGTTATCCGAACTCCCCAATGTCGTCTTAACGCCGCATGTCGGCACCCAGACCACTGAAATCAGAATTGAGATGGCCGGCGTTTGCGCCAAGAACGTTTCTGCAGCGCTGAGCGGTCGAATTCCACCCAATTGCCTGAATCCCGAGGCTAAACTCAACCAGCGGATTCTCTAGTGGCGTTTTTACGGCATCTTACTTCATTAAGAAGGCATATTTCCGGACTTCTCGGATGATCTTCTCCAGCGGTTTTCCGCGACGGAGGGTCTGGACCGGGACCAATCGCTGTGTCGCGCGGCAATCGTTGCCGTAGGTGTCCTCGTACACAAAATCACCCTTGCTAAGCTCGCAGATTGCCAGGTCGGCTTCCATGCCCGGCTCGACGCCGCCGATGATCTTCCCCAGCCCGACCTTGGCCGCCGGGCTGGCCGTCGCCGCGGTCAGCGCGGTTTCGAGCGGCAGGCCGAGTGCCACCATCTTCGAGATCGTGGTCGGCACGTCGACTGTGAGGCGCCGATTCAGAAGCGTCATGTCCGTGCCGAGGTATTGAGGCAGGAACCCGGCGGCCAGTCCGGCGCGAGCCACCGCAAAACTGGTGTGAACACGGTCGAGGCCGACGTCGAACTCCACGCCGCGTGCGCGCGCCTCATTGAAGGCCGGACGGACCCGACCGCTCGCATCCACCAGCGAATCGGCCCCGCCGTGATAGATGTGGGTGACAATGTCCCCGGCACGGAGGAAGGGGAGGATCTCCTCGAAGCTGGGTGGGCCCGAGGCGATGTGGACCATCATCGGGAGCCCGGTCCGCTCCGCCACCTCCCGCCCCTTGCGCAGGGGTGCGAGGGATGCGAGGCCTGTGTACATGCGCACCTTGACGCCCACGAGGATGTCGCGGTTCTTTTCCACGACCTCGATGGCTGAGGCCGCGTCGAGCAGCCGGTCGTCGTCGTTCTCGAAAAACGACATATTCGAGGCCCCGACCGAAACCATGCCGATCGCCGAAATGTTCAGAAAGGCGAGGATCCGGACGCCCGCGGGCTCAATGACGTGCTCGCGAAACGCCTGGAAGTTCATCGAGCCGCTGCTTCCCCCGTCCACGAACGTCGTGGTCCCCGCGCACGGGGCCACCTCCTCGGCGTCGACGCTCAGGACTTGCCCCTGCCGGAAACAGTGGAGGTGGAAGTCGACCAGACCCGGCAGCAGGAGTTTGCCTCGGCAATCCTGAACCCGCTCACCGGCCCGGGCGGCGAGCGCAGGGCCGACATCGAGGATCTTCCCGTCGCCCACGCGAACATCCCGGCGTTGAAAGCCTGACGTCGAGGGGTCGAAGACCTGCGCGCCCGTCAGGAGCAGTGTGTTGCTGCTCTGTGTGTCGGCCAATATGCCTCCCCCGTTGTCAAAAAATTATCGCTTCAGGATAGCCGAAGGGTGTTCAATCCTTCCCTTCTCTTTTCAAGGAGGGATCCCGTCCCTTTCTCCGCTTTGCGTCGTTACACAAGGAGCGCTTTCTCCGTCTCAATGTCAAAAAACCGCATGTTCTCCGGCGATGGTTGAAGACAGATCGCAATATGCGGCTTCGCATGGGTCGTCGGCTCCGCACGGGCAGTCAGACTTCTATCCCCAACCTTCACATCCAAAAACACATCACACCCCAGAGGCTCCGTCACCTCGACCATCGCGTCGATCGTCTCCCCCGGCAACGCACAGGCTGCCTCCGGCAAATCCTCTGGACGAATTCCAAAAATCACCCGCTTCTTGCCGTATTTCCGCAGCGGTTCCGCCTTGTCCTTCGGTACCTTCAACTTCATTCCCGCCGCCTGAAAAAAAAGTCCACCTCCCTCCGACAAAAGATCCCCCTCAATGAAATTCATCGCCGGACTTCCGATGAATCCTGCCACAAACTTGTTTGCCGGCTTGAAATAGAGTTCCAGAGGCGGCCCCACCTGCTGCTTCAATCCATCCTTCATCACCACGATCCGGTCCCCCATGGTCATCGCCTCCACCTGATCGTGGGTCACATAGATGACGGTCCCCTGAAGCCGTTCGTGGAGCTTCTTGAGTTCTGCCCGCATCTGAACCCTGAGCTTCGCATCCAGGTTCGATAAAGGTTCATCGAACAAGAAGACCTTCGGCTTGCGCACGATCGCTCTGCCCACCGCTACCCTCTGCCGCTGCCCACCGGACAAGGCTTTGGGCTTCCGCTGCAGCAGCTCACCGATATTCAGGATTTCCGCGGCATCCTTCACCCGCTGGTCGATCTCCGCCTTGGGCAACTTCCGCAGAGACAAGGCAAAGGCCAAGTTCTGGTAAACCGTCATGTGGGGGTACAGGGCATAGTTCTGGAACACCATGGCAATGTCCCGGTCTTTAGGGGGGAGTTTGTTCACCAATTTGTCGTCGATGAAAATGTCCCCGGCGGTGATCTCTTCGAGGCCCGCGACCATGCGAAGGGTAGTCGTCTTGCCGCAGCCCGAGGGGCCCACCAAAACCACGAACTCTTTGTCCTGAATCTCCAAATCCAGGTCCAGCACCGCCTTCACATCACCGTAATGCTTGTTCAGCTTCTCCATCACGACTTTGGCCATTGTGCCTCTCCTCCACGAACGCCGGGAAATCCCCTTATGTTGAATCAACTCTTTGTCCTGTTCGGCCACAGAGTGGCCGGACATCATGGAACCGCCAACAACAATCCAAGTGAGAGCAGATTCTATGACGGTTACCCGCCGAAAGCTTCCCGAAAGGCCGCGCCCTGCTCCTGGCAGAATCTCTGGATGATGAACACATCCCAGCCGATGCAGAAATGTTTGACCCCCATTTTCAGGTAAGGTCCGGCATCCTTGAAATCCATCAGCTCGACCCGGGGGGCGACCCCCATTTTGAGGGCTGTCCTGATCATATATTCCTGGGCTTCCACGACCCGAGGAGCGGTCCACTGCCCGGGGATCCCGAGGGACATGGAGTAATCGGCCGGCCCGAACTGAACCATGTCGATCCCCTTCACGGAAAGGATCGCCTCCAGGCTTTCGACAGCGGCCTGCTTCTCGATCATCAGGGCGACGACGCCCTCTTCGAGTTGCTGCACGTATTCCCTGGACCCGGGTCCGAGAACATAGCCCACATCTCTCCGCAGCGCCGCACCCATGATGCCCTTTGTTTTTGGCGTATCCGCCCGGGCAGCGGCAACCGACTCCCGGGCGTCCTCCACGTTGCGGATATCCGCGAAAAGGAGGTTCGGAATGCCCGAACCGATCGCCCGGCTCGCCA
>JAJFTY010000139.1 GCA_021372695.1 Deltaproteobacteria bacterium | reverse complement strand
TCGCCGGGGTCCCTTCCGGCAATGCTGGACGGGTGGGTGACGCGGGCGTGGCTCAAGAAGCAGCACCCCAAGTGGCTCCATGAGATGGAGGAGGCCGGGAAGCTCGTGGTCTACGGCGCAGAGAAGAAGACCGCCCACGGGTAGGGATCTTCAGGCGTTTTACCCCGGCCGGTCCCGCGGGGAGGGTAACACAGACAGAATCAGAGAGGCCCGTTTCATGAAGGAGCGGGCCTCCTGCTTTTCCGGGACATTCAAACTTCACGATCGGCTGAAGTTTCGCCTCCTAGAAATCCGCTGCCATTGGACTCGACTCTCTCGACGGGACGTGCCCGGATTTCCCCCCGAAAGAGACGTAAAATGCGGGGCCTGTCGTTATATTAATTAATTATATTATACATTTATCATACTTCGGCGCGCCGAAGTCCCTGTCCGGAATTCCTGGCGGGCGGCCTGCTGAACAAAAAGCGAAAAACCCTTTACCCAACCATCGCCCTATTTGGTCCTCGAGTAGGAGTTGATGGCTATGAATAGCCTACCGAAGAACTATCATAATGAAATTAAAGTATTATAGAGAAGTGCCGAGCTTGATTTTGTAGAAGAATCTTATCTTGACGGGTATCTTTACAGCCGCCCTCTTTCAGAATAGTCATTTTAAAATAAGGCAGTTATAATAAACAGGCTGTATCGGAACGATCGTCGGGGTGTCGCACAATTTTACAGTCGGTTTTGAGCTACGTAAGGACGTATTTGTAATACCATATTGATTACGAATGCATAGCCATATGGTACAGAATGTGCTGCATTATCGCAAACGGGTAATGTGTGAACAGGGTCGTTGCTTTCGGAATCCAAACCAGAAGGAGAAGAGAGTATGAAAAGAATGAATTTTAGAATCGTCGCCTTTTTGGCGATTCTCTCAATTATGCTTGCCACACCGATTGCTTTCGCGGACACACTCTCGGGGACGGCAGGAAACGGTTGGCGAACATGGGCAGCGGGTAACTTGGACCAGGATGAGAAACCCTACTGGGACGGTAACTCCTATGATTCTAACCTCGCAGCAAGCGTAGGGAACTATTTGACGAATACAGGTTACTTCAGCGGTAACGCTGTACCCGGTGCTATTCCCTTCTGGGGTGGGACATTTACTTCAGGTACGGATAGCGGCGGAGCAGCTGATTCAAACTTTTTCTTTACGAAAACCGGTGCCAGCGACGGTGCTACATTGAAAATTGAGGTTGCGGGAAACGAGAATAACAATGTGTTTGGGTGGTACGCTGTCGGTAGCCCAACTGTTCTGCATCCGATTTTTGGGGGTTCAGCCAGCGACGGAGCCACTGCCACGTTTACACCGTCCGCGACCTACGGGTTCTATTTTATCGGTGTTGACGGAGCAAAGTTCTTGACACAGTCCAGCAGTTCACCGAATGACGTCGGAAGCCAGCATTTCGCGGTTTTCCAAGACACCGATGGCAGTTTCTGGATCGGCATGGAAGACTTGAAGTTTGGAAGAATTCCCGGCAGCTGCAACTACTACCAATCTGACAAGGATTACAACGATATGATTGTCAGAATTTCTTCGGTAACTACAATCCCTGAGCCCACCACCATGCTCCTTCTTGGCCTTGGTCTGGTTGGATTGGCAGGGCTCAGAAGGAAACTCTAATACTCGCCACAACAGAATTCCCAAAATCGGAAGGCAGGATCAATCACGGTCCTGCCTTTTTCTTTCCATGGCTCTCCGGATTTCTTCAGATCCGGTGTGAAGGCTAGTACCCGAACAGATATAATTCATCCATAATATGTGCCTATTATTCTAATTCCGTTGTAACTCACTGATTCCCGAATATCTTCCTGAAATATCGAGATTTGTGAATAAGATCGAGGAAGTGCTGGGAATCGGACATGCTTTTAAAACGAATTATTATGTAATATCAGCATCTTATGCTATAGGAAACGGTTTAAGGTTAAAGGTCATGACCCACGATTGCGAAAACCTGGTAATCATGGCCCGTCTTTCAGACAAAATCCCCCGTTTCGTGAGGTCGCGGGTGGCGGTGTGGTAAGCGTTGACAAAGCCCCTGTAATAGTTAAAATGAAAGCCAAGGACTGCGTAATTCTGCAACGATTAAGGCAGAATGAAAGAAAGGGAAGGGAAGGAGGGACAACAAGGGTACTCCGACGGAGTACGAGATGTATGATTGCCTGCGGAGTATAAGCTGTGAGGAGAATGAACCGGACACGAATTCGCGGTGCCGAGGCCCGACATGCCCTGCTGATGTGGGAGATCATGAATCGGGGGGGAGAAGATCGCACTCGAGAGCGCCTTGGTGATTTTCCCCTCGGCTAAGCTGAGATGTTGCCTGTTCCAGCGCTTGGGAGGTTCAAACCATGTTTCAGCATATTCTCGTTCCGACCGATTTCTCGAAAAGTCATATCAGCGCCCTTGAAATAGCGACGAGTCTTGCGACAAAGTTTGCGGGTGTGATTCATCTCCTCCACGTGGTTGAAATCATATCTGATACCACTTTTGAGGAATATGAAGAGTTCTATTCCAAACTGGAAAAGCGTGCACAGAGAATGATGAAAGCACGAATAGGCTCCTACGGGGGGAAAGGGGTTCAGATTGTTCCCTCCATCATCTACGGAAACCGGGTCCAGGAAATCCTCAAGTTTATCGATGAGTACAAGATTGATTTGATCATCATGAATTCCCACAAGGTTGAACGGAAAAACCCCGTTCAGAGTTGGGGAACGATCAGTTACAAGGTGGCGCTTTTGACGGATTGTCCCATTATGCTCGTTAAGTAGTCTTACTGATTGCGCAAAATAGGACTGCACCCGGGCGCGGCATGCCGGTCCTCCCTTATCTGTAAACAGGACGCCATGGAGGATCAATGCACACCGGAATCGCACTGAGGAGGAATCGAGATGACATGGTTTGATCAAAAAGGGATGCTCCTCATCCCGAATCCCGTCAGGCAGGTGACCGGAATGGCTAAGGTTCTGATGATCAGCGAACTCTTCTGCCCGGTCGGGCACAGTCTGATCAGCCGGCGCGCAGTGTTCAACGGTTATCCGGGAATTCTCCTCGGGGTGGAATGCAATGAAAATAAAGGACTGGTGGCCCTGAGTCCGATCTACGGCGATAAAACGAGGGTTGCAGTCGACATCGATCTGCCCGAGCAGCGCATCGTCAATCTCTTCTGCCCGACCTGCGGAATAGATCTGCCCCGCTACGCGAGTTGCAGCTGTGACGCAGATCTTCGAGCGCTCTTTTTGACCCGGGAGGCCAGTTACGCCGATTGCATCGTTGTCTGCAATCGAATCGGTTGTGTCAACGCCCAAGTCACCGCCAGCGGCAAGATCATCTCAGAAACCATGATCGAAGCACTTTGAGTAAGACGCGGGGTCTGCGGTGCCAGCGACAATCGGCAGTTCGACACGGGACCCGGCCACGGCTGAGCACCCTCACGGGCGCGAAAAAGGAGGCCGAGATCAGTCCTGATTTCTCCCTCAATGATCCGTAATGCCCGATCATATCCGTGTAGATCCACTCCCTGTAGTGCCTTCTCAACAGGGCGCAGCAGAGGGCGTCGGGGTGTCGAGGCTCGTCTCAGATCCTTTTCTTCTTGGTTTTCGCCGTCGGCGCGGCGGCCCGGGGATCATCGGGCCAGTGGTGGCGCGGGTAGCGGCCCATGAGTTCCTTCTTCACGGCAGGATAGGAGCGCTCCCAGAATCCGTCCAAGTCCTCCGTGATCTGCACCGGCCGCCCGGCCGGGCTCAGCAGATGGAGCGTGAGCGGCCGGCCGCAAAGCAGGGGCGTCTCCCGGCAGCCGAAGAACTCCTGGAGCCGGGCCGCGAGAACGGGAACATCGCCGGCTTCGTAATCGATCCGTTTCCGCGTTCCCGAGGGAAGGAGCCAGGCCTCGGGAGCCGCCTCGTCGAGGGCGCGCCTCCGTTCCCACCCCAACCGGCCCGCGAGGGCCTGGAAGAGGGATTCAGCCGTGAACACCGCTCTCCCTCCCTCCCAATGACCGAAGGGGAAAAGCCATTGGTCGAGATCGTCCCAGAGCGCGGCAGAAGAAAAATCGGGCCATCCCTCATCACGGCCGCACCGGCCCACGAACAGGCAGCGGGCACGGAAGCGCCGCGCCGCATCGTTCCAGGGGAGTGTCTCCAGACCCTCCCGGGCGAGGCGCTCGCGCGCCGCCTGACGGATATCTGCCGGCGACGGGACGGCCCCCCGCTTGTCCCCGAGGAGCAGCCGGCCGACGCGCACCTCCGCGCGGGTCCGGGGAGTCCAGCCTTCCCAGGAGAAAAGGAGGGACGTCGCTACCGGCCCCGCGAGGCCGCTTTCAACGTCGGCGCGGGAAACCGGAGCGGCCAGGAACACCCGGGCCTCGGTCTCGCCTCCGTCCAGGTCCGCCACGACCAGGAACTCCTCCTGCCCGAGGGCCCCCTTGATGCGGGCGCCCCGGCCCGTCGCGAGCACCAGGCGTGTTGCCGCTTCGATGCCGCCGGGGCCGACGCGCTGGGCGGCGCGGTCGGGATAGGCGAGAACGAGCAGCCTCCCGGCAAGCGATGGGTCCACCTCCGCGGTGTGGATGGTACCTTCGGCCGCACCGGCGGCCCGCACGATCCGCTCCGCCTCGCGGGCAATGCGTGGTCCGGCATCCGGGCGCAGATCGTTCCGCGCTCCTGCTGCCCAGGCGGCCCACGCGGAGAGCCGGTCGCGAAAATCGGGATCGTCTCCCTTGAGCGGGTCGCTCTCTTCGAGGATGGCTGCGGCGACCGCGGCTGTGGCGAGCCATCCCCTCTCCCCGGCCTTCATGACCATCCGGCCGAGGCGCGGATGAAGGCCCATCCTTGCCGCAAGCCTGCCGTCGTCGGTGATGCGGCCCCGGCCGTCGACCAGGCCGAGCTCTTCCAGGAGCGCGGCAGCCTGCTTCAGTGCCCCGGCAGGAGGCGGCGTGATCCACGTGAGGTCCAGAGGCGTTGCCGCCCCCCAGAACGCGGTCTCCAGCACGACCGCCGCCAGGTCGGCCTCCATGATCTCCGGGGGGGAAAAGCTCTTGCGCGGATCTGCCGAGCGATACCAGCGCAGGCAGATGCCAGGCCCCAGGCGGCCCGCCCGCCCCTGGCGCTGTGTCGCCGATGCCGCGGAGATCTCCACGGTCTCCCAGTGGTCCATGCCCGTGCGGGGGTGAAAACGCACCCGCCGTTCGAGGCCGGAATCCACGACCGCCCGCACCCCGGGGATCGTGAGGCTCGTCTCGGCGACGTTGGTCGCGAGGATGATCCGGCGCGAGGCCCCTGAAGGGGTTGCGAGCAGGCGGCGCTGCTCTTCCGGGGGAAGCCTGCCGTGCAGGATGGCGACCTCCGGACCGAGATGCGGCCTCATCCGCAGGAGCTCCTCCCGGGCCTGCCGGATCTCGCGGAACCCGGGAAGGAAGACGAGCACGTCTCCGCCCCCTTCCGCGTCGAGCATCTTCCGCGCCTCGATGGCCAATCGCGCTGCGCCCGTCCCGGGCATCTCGCCTTTCAGCGGCGGCCGGTCGAACAGGCGGACGGGCCATGAACGTCCGGGAACGGAAATGACGGGAATCTCGCCCACCGCAGCCCGCAGCGCCTCCGCCGGGGGCGTCGCGGACATGAACAGGATCCGGAGGTCGCGGCGAAGCGCTGCCCGGCACTCCCAGGTGAAGGCCAAAGCCACGTCGCCCTGGAGGTTCCGTTCGTGGAATTCATCGAAGATCACGAGCCCGTATCCCGAAAGGGCGGGATCGTTCTGGATGATCCGTGTCAGCACCCCTTCGGTCACGACCTCCAGCCGGGTCGACGGGCTCACGATCGTCTCCAACCGGGTCCGAAGGCCAACGGTCCGGCCCAACTTCTCCCCGAGCAGAGCCGCAATCCTTTCGGCCGCAGCCCGGGCCGCGATCCTGCGGGGTTGGAGCAGGAGGAATTTCGCCCCGGCAAGAGCGGGATGGGCCAGGAGGCGCCACGGCACGAGCGTTGTCTTGCCGGCGCCCGGCTCGGCATGGAGCATGAGAAGATGGTGCGTCGCCAGCGCCGCGGCGATCTCGTCGAGATGAGGATAGAGCGGCAGGGCGGCGATCTCAGCGGACATTTCGGGAAGAATTGGCGAAGCCATAGGAAGCATCATTCATTCGTCCGGGGCCGGAGCGGCAGATCATGCTCGGACGGCCGGTTGGTTGTCCGAAGCGGCCCTAAAACCTCTGACGAAAATTCTTTTCGATCATGGCCAGCCTCTGCTGCAACTCAGGACCTTCGAGCTCCTGGGCCGCGGCTTCGAGGAGCTCGGGTATCTTCAGGTTCTGGGGGCATTTCTCCGTGCATTGGCCGCACCGGATGCACTGGGAAGCAAACGCGGTCTTCCCCCCGGACAGGATGCCGCACGACTGGATGGCATAGCTGAACTTTGTTCCGTCCGCATTGTCGAACATATGCAGGTCGTTGTATGCCTTGAAACAGACGGGGATGGCCACCCCTTCCGGACAGGGCATGCAGTACCCGCAGCCGGTGCAGCCCACCTTCACGAGTTCCCGGTACTTCTCTTCCACCTTCTTGACCAGCCGCAGTTCAGCCTCGGTCAGGGAATTGGGGAAGGCCTTATCCGCCGTCGCGAGGTTCTCTTCGATCTGGGCCTCTTCATTCATCCCGGAGAGGACAACCGTCACCTCGGGGCGGTTCCATACCCAGCGAAGTGCCCATTCCGAGGGTGTGCGTTTCTCCTCTGCCTGGCTCCATATCTCCTGGATGGTGGGAGGTACCCTCCCGGCGAGTTTGCCTCCCAGCAGAGGTTCCATGACGATAACGCCCAGCCCCCGGGAGGCGGCATATTCGAGTCCTTCCGTTCCGGCCTGGTTCTCTTCGTCCATGAAATTGTACTGGATCTGGCAGAAGTCCCAGTCGTGGCTATCCACGATCCGCTTGAAATCTTCCCGCGTGCCGTGGAAGGAAAAGCCGGCGTTGACGATTCGGCCGTCAGCCCTGGCTCTGTCGAGGAAATCGGCCGCTCCGAGCGTTGCGCCCCTGTCCCACAGGGGCCCGGAAAGACCATGGATGAGGTAATAGTCTATGCGGTCCGTGTTGAGCCTGGCACGCTGGGCATCGAGAAATCCATCCATGTCATCGCGGCTTTCGACCAGCCATAAGGGGAGTTTCGTGGCAACCTTGACCTTTTCCCGGTATCCGCCCGCAAGCGCCCGGCCCAGGAAGGACTCGCTTTTCCCCGAATGGTAGGGCCAGGCCGTATCGACATAGTTCACCCCGCGGTCGATGGCTTGGCGGACCTGCCTTTGGGCCCGCTCCTCATCGATCGTTCCGTTCGCTTGCACGGCCAGGCGCATGCACCCGAAACCCAGGACTGAAAGCTCGTCTCCGCTCTTGGGCATGATTCTGTACAGCATTTTCCGCTCCTGTTTTCCCATGATCGTTCGATCGCGAAGTCAATCACATTTCTTCGGCGCATTCAACTCCTCTTCCATTTGGGTGGTGTCTCAATTTGAGGTGCCGAAGCCTCACTGGCGCTCACAAATCTTTTTCGACCCCGCAACGACTCGCTGCGCTGCAACGGCAAAACTCGCTCCTGGCGTCGCTCAGACAGTTGCCGTTGCGGCCGCTTCGCTCGCCGGCGGGGTGCCCGAAAAACCTTTCAATCGCGCTACGTGAGGCCTCTCTGCACCAGGCTGATACAAACTGATACACTGCCTCCATTTGAAATCCCGACGACTCGGAAGAAAATGAATTTTCCCCTCCCGTTGTGGAAGGGGATGATGGGCAGGGAATATGCGGAGGCCAATTCCCCGTGACAGAATTCGCTTGACGCACAAGGCCCCTTCCCCTATCGTTACCCGCGTAAGGACAATTTCTGATGACATTCAGAACGATCAGCGGGAGAAAGAGAGATGACCTCCAGCCAGGCGATCACCGCCATTATCGAGCGGCATCGAATCGAAAAAATCGGCTATTTGCCCTGCGACAGGCTCCAATTCCTCTTTGCGGAATTGCAGCGGAAAATTCCCATCCGCCATCTCACCCGGGAATGCACGGGGATCGCCCTGGCGTTCGGCTGGGCCATGGGCGGTCAGCGGCCGGCGATGCTCATCCAGAACACCGGCATCGGGAATCTCGTGACCGAACTGGTGACCCTGCCGATGCTGTATGGGTTGCCGCTGCCCCTGGTGGCGAGTTGGCGAGGCCATTACAAGGAGAGCATCGAGGCGCAGTCCATGCTGGGCGAACGCATGATCCCCATGCTCCAGGGGCTCCGGATTCCGGTGACGGCCGTCGAGACTCCAGACGACCTGGGCGCGCTCGACGAGGGGATTCGCGAATGTTTTGAACAGTCCACGGTTCGCGTCTTTCTCCTCTCTCCGCGCCTGTGGGAAGGGGAGGTCATCGGGGAGACGCCGGAAGTCGGCAGCCCCGGGATGGCCGCCGTGCATGTTTCCATCGAAGGCTTCGCCGGGAAACCGGCATTGACGCGCTATCAGGCCATTCAGACGGTCATGGAAACCCTTGGCGAAAAGGACGTTCTGGTGACCCAGATCGGATACCCCTCGCGGGAGGCGCATGCCATTCAGGACCGCCCAAGGAATCTCTACCTGATGGGCGCTCTCGGTTCCGCAACACTGGTCGGCATGGGTCTGGCAGAAGCGCGGCCGGATCTCCATGTCACGGTTCTGGACGGAGACGGCGGCTTCATCCTGAATCCGAACCAGATGCTCGAACTCAGCCAGGATTGCCCGAAGAACCTCTCGGTCGTTCTGCTTGACAACGGATCGTGGGGCTCCACGGGATCACAGCCGACGCTGACCTCGAAGGGGCTGAATCTGGCTGCCTTCGGCGCCAGCGTGGGAACACCGCCCTGGCAACGGGTGACGAACGCCCATGAGTTCGCAAAAGCGCGCTCCCGCAACGGCCAACTGGTGCACTTCCTGATCCGTCCCGGAAATGCCGACGTTCCTACGATCACGGTTCCGGCGCGGGAGATGGCGAGACACTTCCAGCAGGCGATCGCCCGGTGAGCGAGGCAGGATCGTCGCCGATTTTCGACCCGCCATGGCTATCCCGGGCGTTTTTCATTCCTGATCAGAAAGTCTGAATGATGGCCACAAATCCGGCAGTCGGCACGTTTATCGCCCTGGTCGTTGCCCATGTCATGGTCGATTTCATGGGCATGAGCGTATGGCCGGTTTACAAGACCCTGGCCGGTCTGGATGTGGCCAAGGCCGGATGGATCGCCACCGTCATCGGCATGAGCGGGACGGCGCTTCAGCCGCTGTTCGGTTTGATCGCCGACCGATTCGGGCCGCGGCGGGTCATCCTGCTCGGTGCGCTGCTGACCTCGTTTGCTCTGCTGCTCGGCCCCCTGACCGATCATCAGGCGGCGCTGGACCGCTGGCTCCCGACCTGGTTCGGATTGAGCGGTTTCTACTGGGTCGTGTTCGTGATCCTTGCGGCGGGCCGGCTCGGACAGGACATGTTCCACCCTTCGGGGGCGGGGCTCGCGGGAGGCTTCTCCGCCCGGCGCGGCTCGATGTTCCTCGCCGTATTCATCGCCGTCGGCAGCATCGGCTACGGTCTCAGCCAGATCGGGTTTCGCACCGCTTACAACGGTTTCGGCCACCACACCGAAATCCTCCTCCTGCCCGCGGCGATCATGTGGGCGTTCGTCTGGCTGCGGTGCCGGCCGGCGGAGGCGCCCCAATCCACGCGGCTATCCGTCCTCGGGTCGCTCCATGCCCTTCGCCCGGTGGCGGGCCAGATCCTGGCGTTGTTCCTGATTCTTTCGATCTCCAGCGGCGTGATGAACGGGCTCTTCTTCCTCATGCCGGAATTCGCCCACGAAAAGGGTTACCCGGACTGGCTGGGGCAGGGCGGGGCTTTCGGCCTGATCGTCTTCGGCGCGACGGTGTTCATGGTGCCGATGGGCCACCTGGCAGACCGCATCGGCCGCCGCCGGACGCTGATGGCGATGATGATCCTGTCGGCCATCAGCTACCATGCGATTGTCCGCCCGACGCTGCCGGTTCCGGCATTCATCCTGCTTTGCCTTCTGGGCGGGGCGTTCCTGGGCACGGTGAACCCGCTGGGCGTGGCGTTCGGCCAACGGATCGCCCCGCCGGGGAACATGAGCATCGTTTCCGCGGTCCTGATGGGCTGGGCGTGGTGCCTCGGCAGCACGGTGCCCAGCATCGTGGGCGAGCTCTACCAGTACTTGGGGCACAACGCCTCGAAGACCCTGGTGTGGCTCGGAGCGGCGAATGTCGTGATGGTGATGATCGGTTTCCTGCTGCCCAGAGTCAAAGAAGACAGAGACTAGGCCCCCTTCACGCCGGTTTCGCACTGGGCTTCCCGGCGACCGCGAAGATCCGTTCGACGAGGCCGTTCCGGATGCCGTAGATCCTCTGCTGCAGGCTGATGGCCAGGGTGGCGCTGTTGGGAATGATCTCCAGCCGGTCGCCGATTTTGAGCCGCTTCTCGGGTCCGATCTCCGGATCCATGTATTGCAGGATCGTACTCTCGGCGGAGATCCTCCCGAGCCACAGATCCGGGCGGCCCTGCACCGAACCGAAGCTCGGCTTGCCCTCCCAGAAGAATCCGGGCAGATTGCGGTATTGGATGAGCGAATCGGCCCCGAAGGTCTTGTATCCCGCATCGATCATGACATGCCCCGGACCCGCGGCGCTCATCACCGTGCAGAGGACGGCGGCGGCGCACACTTCCCGGGGATTGGCCAGAGCCCGGACATGCCACATGTCTCCGATCACGCAGTGTCCCGGATGGATTTCCGTGATCTCCGGAAACTCCCCCCTCCGCAGCAGCTCGCAGGTCGCGCGGAGCGTCGGCGATGCGCCCACGGAGAGATGGTGGACGGGGATTCCCTCCTTCGCGAGGAGTCTCGCACTCTCCGCGGCCAGTGCCGCGGTCGTGCGGGCCACGCCGCCCAGGCTCTCCGGGGTCGGCTTGCCGCCCGACTCGTGCGCGTAGAGCCCCTCGAAGGAGATCCCGGGGAGGCGGAGGAGTTGCCGGGCCAGTTGCAGCGCCGGCTCGCCCGGCGGAACGCCGAAGCGGCCGCCGCCCGTATCGATCTTGATCAGCACCGGGACGGTCCGGCCGCAGGCCTCCGCCACCCGCGAAATGCCTGCCGCCTGCTCGATCATGTCGACCACGAGGGTCACCTTGAGGCCCGGCCTCTCCAGGAAGCGCCGCAGGAGGGCCAGCTTCCGCTCCCCGAAAAACGGATGGGCGATCAGGATATCCGGGATTCCGGCGTCGGCCATGCAGACGGCCTTGTCGATCGCCCCCACCTCGATTCCGCAGGCGCCGGCGGCGATTTGCATCGCGGCGATTTCAGGGGATTCGTGGATTTTCGTATGGGGCCGGAGGCGCACCCCCGCCTCTTTCGCAAGGCGGGACATCTCCGCGATGTTCTGCTCGAGCACCTCCATATAAACGATGACCGCCGGCGTTTCGACGGCGGAAAGGGGCAGCCGCTGTTCGTTCATTCTCTCCTCCTGAAGGTTGCGTTATTGCTCCGGCAATAATACGTCTCAAAATCGTCATTCCGGCGAACGCCGGAATCCAGACGTCGTCCCGGCGAAAGCCAGGAACCAGTGATGACTGGATGCCGGATCAGAGCCCGCCCCGGACCCGATCCGGGGTCAGGCATGACGTTCTATCCGTTTGATAACGGTTTGGACGGCCGAACGATACGAAGGGGCGGGGGTCCTGTCAACCCTTTTCATCATTCGCGGACACCGGCCGGGAAGGTCAGATCAGGAGAAATGCAAGCACTGAAAGGAAGATCATCCCCTTGAGGGTCCCGGCGAGGCCGAGCAGGGGGATCAGGATGAGGCTTCCGCAGAACGCGCCGAGGCTGCCGCCGATCAGATCCGCCGCGTAGAGCGGACCGATCACGCCCTTCTGTTCCCGGACGCCGCGGAGACCGGCGTAGGCGAAGAGTCCGCCGACCAGGAATCCCGCAGCCGCCAGAAGCACCGCCGTCGCCCAGAGGCCGGCGGCGTTCCCGCCGGTCACGATACCGATCGCCGTGAAGCCGAGGATGGCGAAGCCGGCGAGGAGCGCATAGCCCCAGCCGCGCGCCCATCGTTTCTTCACGCCGGTTCCCAGGATCAGATCCCGGAGGGCCGGAGACCCCAGGGCCAGGCCCGCCATGAACGCCGCCAGGAGGAGACCGATCTCCTGGTAGAGGACCCCCTCTTTTGCCTGGTAGGCGAGGATGAGGACCGATTCGATGACGATGCCGAGAAATCCGGCGACAGCGGCCAGGAGCCCCCTTTGTCCGGCGGGCCGCAGGCGGCTTCCCAGAAACAGGAGCGCGAGGCCGATGCCCAACCCCAGCGCCACCCACCGTCCTGCCTTCCAGACCCCTTTCTCCTCGATCCCGCCCGTCCAGTCCGCGAGGGCGAGCTTCGGGAAGAACCGCGAGAGCCACGATATCACCGTATAGGGGTAGCAGACCGGCCGGATATCGCTGTTTTCCGGCACCTCAGTCTCCTGCAGGCGTCTTTCGATCTCGGTGAAGCGGTCGTTCGCGAAGAGGTACCGGATGTAAGGTTTGGACACGAGCCGGGTCTGGAGCTTCCTCTCCTGGAGACGGTCGGTCAACACTTCCGGCAACCTCGGGAGTTGGGCCGCGGAAGCGGTCATGACCGTCATCGGCCCCGGCAGCACAAGGATCTCGGGAAACACGGAAGCGAGGGCGCGATAGACACTTGCCGTCCGGCGGGTCGCCGGCGGCGTCCAGAGATTCTCGGGAGCGGGGAGCCGCAGCGCGACGATTCCGCCTGAATGGAGCCGCGCCGCGCACTGGGCGAAAAACTCCCTGGTGTAGAAGCGGTTCGTCTCGCCCGAGGCAGGTTCCGGCATCCCCACGATGATCAGATCCCAGGCAAAAGCGCTGCTTTTCAAGAATTGTCGCGGATCGGCCCGGGTGAGGCGGACCGCGGGGTTCGCCATCGACGCCCGGATGTCTGCGGGCAGATAGCGCCTGAGAACGGAAAGCGCGGCGGGATCGAAGACGACGGTGTCGATCCGCACCGGCCGGTGTTGCAGGAGTTCGCGGAGGGTCCCGTCCCATCCCCCGCCGAGGAGCAGGATCCGCCGCGGATCGGGGTGCTGGAGCGCCGTCAGGTGGACGAAGAGCTCCGCCTCCGTTCCGCCGCTCTCGTAGGCGAGGGCGTCGTTGGTGAACACGGAGAGCTGACCGGCCTGAAGCGTCGCGGTGATCCGCCCGTAGGGGGAGTCCCTGGCCGTGACCAGACCCGGGTGGTTCCAGCCGGTCATCCGGCGGTCGAGGCCGGGCGCCTGATAGAGCACCGCGGCCAGGAGGAGGACGATCAAGGCGGCTGCGGTCCGCCCGGTCCGGCCCCCTTTCCCCCGGAAGAGGAAGAGGGCGGCCACGGCAGCGACGATGCCGCAGGCAATGGCCAGGGCAAGGTTCTGGACGCCGTACCGGAAGCAGAACGTGGCGATCATCCCGGCGGCGAGGCTTCCCGCGCTTTCGATCCCATAGGCGCCGGCGAGTGTCCGGCCCCGCTCCGCATGGAGAACGGCGGCTGCGCGGAACAGGAGGCCCGAGAGCAGGCCGGCGGGCAAAAGGGACATCAGGAGCGCCGCCATCTGCAGCGGGAAGGCGAGGTAGGCGCCGGGGATTCCGCCCAGGAGCCCACGGTGGGCCCGGAGGAAGACGACGCTGGCGGGGAGGAAGAGGGCAAAGCAGCAGAAAAGAACGGCCGTCCGGCCGGCCGAGGGGCGCCGCCCGCCGATGAGCACCCCGCAGGCTGTCAGGAGCATCCAGCTCCCCAGGCCGATGATGTAGATCAGTTCGACGCCGTAAAAGGCGACGCTGAGCTCCCGGAGCAGGACGATCTGCCCGAGGAGCGAGACGAGACCCGTCAGCAGGAGCGCGGCGACGTCGGCGATCATCGGCGCACCGCTCCGCCGAAAGCGGCGGACGAAAGCGGGAGGCCCGGCCCGCGCCGGCGGGCGCCGGCGGGAACGGCCTCTTTTCGGGGACCGGAGCGGACAAGTGGCTGCCCGGCTCGCGTGAAAATCATCCCGGGTCTCCTTTCATGGCGTTCTCGCTGCCCGCAGGCAACGATTTCAGAATGGCATCCGGTTCAGCCGACCGGTTTCCGGAGCCGCGACAGTATAGGAAAAGCCGCCGGGGGGTGTCAACGGAAAAGGCTGGGCGGGTGACACAGTTTCAATCGCAGAGACGCTTCGACTTGCGCTCAGCTATTTTTTGACCGAAAAATCTTCAAATCGCGCTGCGCGAGGCGTCTCCGCAGCCAAAATGAGTCATACCGGGGGTGCGCGGTTTTCAGGATTTAATTTGCCGAAACTGCAAATTTTGTTACAATGGCCGGCATGAAAAAAGCCACCTATCGGACCGAGCATGACCTTCTTGGCGAGCGCAAGGTGCCCGCGGATGTCTATTACGGTATCCACACCCTCCGCGCAACGGAGAATTTCCCCATCTCCGGCATTTCGATTCAAACCTATCCGAGGCTCATCCAATCCCTGGCATGCGTGAAGCAGGCCTGTGCGTCGGCGAACCGGGATCTGGGGCTGCTGAAGAAGAAACGGGCGGCCGCGATCGCGCGCGCCTGCGGGGAGATCCGCGCCGGCAGGCTGAACGACCAGTTCGTGGTGGATGTGATCCAGGGCGGCGCGGGGACGTCGACCAACATGAATATCAACGAGGTCATCGCCAATCGGGCTCTGGAAATCCTTGGATTCGAGCGCGGGAATTACGCGGAGATGCAGCCGCTCGAACATGTCAACCTGGGCCAGAGCACCAACGACGTCTACCCGACGGCCGTGAAGGTGGCGCTGCGGATCGAGATCGACGACCTGATCCAGGCGATGGAGACGCTGCGCTGCGATTTCGACGCCAAGGCGAAGGAGTTTGCCGACCTGATCAAGATCGGCCGCACGCAGCTCCAGGACGCCGTCCCCATGACCCTGGGACAGGAGTTCAGCACATACGCCGTGATGCTCATGGAAGACCAGCAGCGGCTGCGCGAGGCGGCCCTGCTCATCCAGGAGATCAACCTGGGGGCGACCGCCATCGGCACGGGAATCAACACCCCGCCGAAGTATGCGTCCCTGGCCTGCCGATACCTGTCGGAGTTGACCGGATTTGAATTCGTGACGGCCGCCAACCTGGTCGAAGCCACGCAGGATGCGGGCGTGTTTGTCCAGCTTTCGGGGGTGCTCAAGCGGATCGCGGTGAAGCTGTCGAAGGTGTGCAACGACCTGCGCCTGCTCTCCTCCGGTCCCCGTGCGGGCCTGGGCGAGATCAACCTGCCTCCGGTGCAGGCCGGATCGACGATCATGCCCGGGAAGGTCAACCCTGTCATCCCCGAGGTGGTCAATCAGATCGCCTTTCAGGTGATCGGCAACGATGTGACCGTCTCATTTGCGGCGGAGGCCGGTCAGCTGCAGCTCAACGCCTTCGAGCCGATCATCGCCCACAATCTGTTCAACAGCCTGATCCTCCTGCGGCAGGGCTGCCGGACCCTGGCCGAACGATGTGTGCGCGGCATCACCGCGAACCGCAGCCGCCTGGCGGACATCGTCTCGCACTCCATCGGCATCGTGACGGCGCTCAACCCCTATATCGGGTATGAAAACGCCAGCGAGGTCGCCAAGGAGGCATACGCCACCGGCAGAGGTGTCGCGGAGATCGTGCTGGCCAAAGGGCTCCTGACCCGGGAGCAGCTTGCCGACATTCTGCGCCCCGAGAACCTCACCCATCCGAGGTGACCCGGCGGACTCCTCCAGAAGCCGGAGGGTGAATATTCTCGCTCTCGTTCAAACGCGCCATCGTGATGGATGTTCTTCATCGCATCCCCGCCGGCTTCCAGCCGGAAATGCGCCCCACTGCCGCAACCGGCGCACCATAGCCGAGGTAAACAGCGGATTGTCCACATCACGACTGATATTCCAGCTCCGCATGAAGTCGTAAAGCCTCTGGTAGTTCAGCGAAACGATCATGTTGCGGCTTGCCAGGCGGAAAGGGTGGGCGACGCTCAGATAGTTCAGATCGATATCATCGGCAGACTGCTTTCCCGAGGCCTCCGGGTTGTTCCCGAAGGTGTTGATCTCCGTCCGTTGAATATAGCCTCCTACCACAGATATTTCCGGCCTCTCCAACTGGATGAGCCCGCCGGGGTTCCAGGAGGTAGCGGTCGCGTCGTCGGCAACCGCAATGAAGGCCCCGCCCATGTCGAGAGCCCTGGCGCCGGAGCCGACGGGATTGAACGATGACGGGATCTCCATGCGCACCGGCGGTGGCTGGGAATAGGCCTGGAAAGCAAAGGCGAGAAGCGCTGCCTGGACGATCAATGAGATCAGGATGTCTTTCAGAAGCGCGCGTGGCATGTCTCACAGGACCTCGATCAACAGAATGCCTGTCCGAATCCACTTGCGATGTTTGCTGAGAACCGTTTGCGACAGCCCCATAGTACATGGATCGCGTACCGTGTCATCTGATTTTTTCAGTAATTCTATTCAATTACACGTACATCGCCATCGGTTCAGATGGTATGCCCCCATCGGGGATCGCAGGCATCCGATGACGTCCAGAGAGCGTCATATGCGGGGATACCGCGTTTGCAGACCGGGGATTTGGACCAGATGGGGTTAAGGGTTGCACCGGCAGCGGAACCGGGTTATAAGCTTGGACAGTTCACGACAAGGAGAGAATGAAATGTTTCCAAACAATCCGGAAACTTGGATATTCATATCGGTTTCCTGCCTGATCGGGTTTCTGATTGGGCAGTGGCTCAAGTCCCGCAGGAAAAAAGACAAGACCGCCGATGACTATATCGAAGGCCTGAGGAGGCATGCCTTGGCGGAAACACGCCTCCAGGCCCAAAAGGCCAAAAAGCCCGGTAAGAAGAAGACAAAGCCTTCCGGCGGCGCGTAAAGACACCAACAGCCGTTACCTTTCGCCGATCGCATCCGTCACGGGGGAGAGGATTGAACCCCTTCCCGTGGCGTCATTTCCCCTTGAAATCCTGCTTAATGCGTTTCCCCTTCGTGGAAGACGATCGCCTGGAAGGTGAGGAAACAGGCCCCGGGCTCGCGCCAGGCCTTTGCCGGCAGCCCCGCCTTCTGGCTCAGGTTGTCAAGCATCTCGTCCCTTCCCCACCCCTGCTCCGGGGCGACCTGCGGGAGAAAGACGGCCGATCTCCCTTTCTGCTGGAGAAGGACGCCGTCCCTTCCGACCACGATGTCGTTCGGGCCGGGAACCTGCTTCATCGGGGTGAGGACCGAGATCTCAACCTCCAGGTCGGGCAGCTCCCGGGCCGTCACGGGTGGAAAGCGGGGATCCTCGAACGCGGATTGTAGGGCCATCGCGCCGACGAGCTCGGCGAGCGGTCGGTCCGGTATCATCCGGCCGATGCAGCCGCGCAGGTTCCCGCGCTTCTTCAGCGTGACGAAGACCCCGCGCGGTTCGCGCAGGATGGGGCTCGAAAGCCGCGGCAGGGGAACCATCTGCATCGTCAGGTAGCGGGTGATCGTCTCCCGCGCGAGGCGGAGCAGATATTTCCGGTCTTCGGGTCCGATCGTTCCCTCCGCCGCCTTTGCCGCCGTCGGCCGCGCCGCCTTCTCCGTCGTCGCATCGGCTGCCAGTACCACGGCCCCGTAGCCGACCACGCGCTCCCGATCGCCGATGGGAAGGTTCCCGGAGTGGGCGTGGCTCACGATCCTACCCCCGGTCGCCCCCATCGCCTTCGCCGCAGCCATTGCGGCCATGATCGGCGCTTCGCCGCAGGCGCAAGTCGAGAGATTGGGAATCCGCTTGGCCATCTGCGACCGGATCGTCGCATGGAGCGTGGCCGGGTCGAGTGTCGTGACCGCCTCCAGGGTATTCATGTCGGCGACGTCGGCGTCTGCCGCCGACGGGTAGTGGGAAAGGTCGGAACTGGCGACGACAAGCGCGCGGCGTCCCTTCAGGACCGCAGCCAGCGCAGCCCCGAAGCGGTTGAAGAGGGCGGGATCCGCCTCGCCCGCGACCGCGGCGACAATCTTGGCCTGGGGGAAGAGGAACTGCGCAAAGGGAATCTGGACCTCGACGGAATGCTCCCGCACGTGCGGCCCCTTGTCCGCGATGCAGTCGGGGGATGCGGCCAGAATCGCCGCGACGAGGTCTCCATCCACCGCGGCGGTTCCGAGGGGGGTCCGGAAGCCCGCGCCCGGATAGAGGGCGATCTTCCGGAGGCCCGGCGCCGTGTGGTTCGTCCCGAGGATGATGACGACGTCATAGGCCCCGCCGCACACCTGATTCCAGCCGTCGGCGCAGATCTGGCCCGAGTAGATGTACCCCGCATGGGGGACGACGATGGCGAGCGGTTTCTTCACCTGCGGCGGCAGGGCGTCCTCCACGAATTTCCCAATGGCGAGCTTCAGCGTCGCGGCCGATTCGGGATAGAACTGGCCGGCCACGGCGGGGGAGCGGACCTCACCTCCCTCTCTTCCGGCCATGCCGGTCGCAGCCACCCCGAGGCTCAGGGCGACGATGGGAATGCCGAATTGCAGGATAGTCATGATCTCTCTCCTTTCCAATCAGTTCCAGACGCCCGCGATCCTTCCCCCGCAGAAGCCGCAACGGCCGCCGCTCATGTGCATCTCCACGGTGAAGAACCCGGAGCGCCGGATGACCGCCTTTCCGCAGGAAGGGCAGTGGGTATGGTTCCCCGGATGGTCCGGGACGTTTCCGACATAGGCATAGCGCAACCCCCGTCCGAGCGCTGCCTCCCGCGCCTGCTCCAGCGTCGCGACCGGCGTGGGCGGCAGGTTCCGGAGCTGGTAATCGGGGTGGAAGCGCGTGAAGTGGACGGGGACATCGGGTCCGACCTCTCCTAGGACCCAGTCGATCAGGCTGCGGATCATCTTCTGGGAGTCGTTGAGGGTGGGGACCACAAGGTTGACGATCTCCAGGTGGGCGCGGCTCTTGGCGATCTGTTTGATGCTCCGGAGGACGGGCTCGAGCTCCGCGCCGCAGACGTCGCGGTAGAACCCCTCATCGTACCCTTTCAGGTCGATCTTGATCGCGTCGAGGGTTTCGCAGAGCTCCGCGAGCGGCGCTTCTTTCATGATCCCGCAACTGATCAGGACAGGGCGGAGCCCCTGGCTCCTGGCCTCCCGGGCGATGTCGATCATGTACTCCGCAAAGACCGTCGGCTCGTTGTAGGTGAAGGCGATGACCGGCGCCTCACGATCCCGGGCGGCACGGACGACCCGGTCCGGGAGTATCGGGGGGCTCCGGTAATCTTCCGGTGAGGACTGGGAGATCTCCCAGTTCTGGCAGAACTTGCAGCGGAGCGGGCAGCCGGAGGTCGCGAGCGAATAGGCCGCCGCGCCGGGCAGAAAGTGGTAGAACGGCTTCTTCTCGATCGGGTCGACGTGGGCGGTGATCGGGCGGCCGTAGACGAGGCTTTTCAGCTCCCCGCCGACGTTCATCCGGGCGCGGCAGCGCCCGCGTTCTCCCATCTTGAGGCTGCATCCCTGGGCGCAGAGGAGGCACTTGACGATGCCGGCCTCATGGCGGATGCGTTTTCCCTTCAGGAGTTCCGGCGCTGCATGGCAGGAGCGGCAATCGGCGCCGGCCAGGGGAACGGAGGTCCAGAAGCGCGCTTTGGGCGCGACGCGCGCCAGATCGGAGAGCGGGTCGAGGGCGAAGAGGGAGCCGGCGTCGTCGCCTGCCAGGAGCCTCTCCCAGAGGGGGGAGGAGAGACAGAGCCCTGCGCCGCCGAGGATCGGGGCGATCCCGGCCAGACCCCTGAGAAAAGCGCGTCGGGAGATCATGACTGGATGTTTCCTTATATCTCCCGGCCGGCGCGGTCCCCCTCGTGTATCGCCTCCAGGAGTCTTCTCGGGCTCTTGGCGTCCCCGACCATACGGCAGGGGATGCCCAACTTCTCGAAGATGCCGGCCAGGTCGTTTGCCGGCTTTGCGCCCATCGCCGTGACCACGAGCGCCGCCGGGAGCCGCTTCTCCTCTTCTCCCTGGCAATAGAAGACGGCGTCCGGTTCGATCCGGGTCACCGTCGCCCCCAGGATGATCCGTCCGCCGGCCGCCTTGATCCGTTTGTGCAGCCAGTAGCCGTGGGCCGTGTGTTTCCCGACGGGTGAAGCGGGCAGCATCTCGACCAAGGTCACCTCGACCCCGCGGGCGGCCAGGAAATCGGCCGTCTCCATGCCGACATACCCGGCGCCAAGGACCACGGCAGGACTTGCGGCTTCGGCCTTTCCCAGCAGAAGGTCGCGCGCGTCGCAGACATGCGGGGATTCCATGCCGGGAATTGCGGCTGTCACGGGATCGGCTCCGGCCGCCAGAATCGCGGCATCGGGTTTTCCCGACGCGATCCCATCGCCGGTCATCCGGGTTTCATAATGGATGCGCACACCCTGTTTGTCAAGCTGACGGCAGGTCCAGGTCACCCAATCCCCATAGGCTGCCTTGTGGGGCGGCCGGCTGGCCGACCGGAGCTGCCCGCCCGGGGCAGCTTCCCTTTCGAAGATCTCGACAGCGTAACCGCGGCCGGCTGCCGCCATCGCGGCGGAGAGGCCCGCGGGACCCGCCCCGATCACCCAGAGCCGCTTCGGTGCCGCAACCGGCTCCGGCGCCCCCAGGTACTCCCTGCCGCAGGCGGGGTTGAAGCTGCACGTGGCCGACTTCATCTCGAAGCTCAGCCGTTCGATGCACCCCTGGTTGCAGGCGACGCAACGGCGGATCTCCGCGAAATCCCCGGCTGCGGCCTTGGCGATGAAATCGGGATCGGTCAGGTGTGGGCGGCCGAAGCTGATCAGATCGGCATCGCCTTCGGCGAGCGCCTTCTCAGCCAGTTCGGGGTCGCTGATCCGGCCGACGCCGATGACCGGGACGCCCGCCGCGGCCCGGATCGCCCGCGCCCGGAAGAGATTGAACCCCGGCTCCGTGTCCATCGACGCGACGCTCAGGTTTCCCGGCGTGGAGTAGACGCCGACCGAGCAGTGGATGGCGTCGGCTCCGGCGGCGACGAGCTTCGGGGCCAGGCGCTCCATGACCGCCAGGTCGTAGCCCCCGCGGATCAGTTCGTCCGCCGAGACCCGGATGATCACGGCAAAGGCAGGGCCCACCGCCGAGCGGACCGCCGACACCGTTTCCAGCACGAAGCGTGCGCGGTTTTCCTCGGAGCCGCCGTATGGGTCGGTTCTCACGTTGGAAAAGGGGGAAAGAAACTGGTTGAGAAGGTAGCCGTGGGCGCCGTGGATCTCGACGGCGTCGAACCCGGCCTCCTTCGCGCGGCCGGCAGCCCGGGCAAAGGCACCGATCACGGCAGCGATCCGCTCCGGGTCCATCGCCTCGCAGGGCTGGCCGAGAACGGCGCTCGGAATTGCGGAGGGGGCCTCGGGAATCCCGCCCGCAGCCTGAGCGAAGGTCTCCCGCCCGGCATGGTGGAGTTGGAGGGCGATCTTACCCCCCTCGCGGTGGATGGCCCCGGCAAGCGCGGCGAGGCCGGGAACGAGCGCATCGCTCCAGGCGCCGATCTCGTTGGGAAATGCCTTGCCGCGCGGATCGACGGCGCAGATTTCCGTGATGATCAGCCCCGTGCCGCCTCTGGCCCGCCTCGCGAGATAGGCGATCAGGCGGTCGCTCACCGTGCCGTCGGCGTTTCCGTAGCCGGTTCCCATCGCGGGCATGACGGCGCGGTTCTTCAAGGTCATGCCGTTGATCGAGACGGGGGAGAAGAGGTGTTCCAGTTCCATGGCGCCTCCTGAGTGGAATGATTTCGTGTCACCGAAGGAAACCGGACAGGGGCAGAATGCTCAAGAACGGTTCCTCCGGCATCCTTATCCGGTCCGTGACGCGGCCGGACGGGCTTTGTGTGCTCAAGAACTGGCCATCATTGTCCCTTTTAGGAAAAGACAATGAAAAGACGCTGAAGGGAGATACCGCTATGGAACGGAAAGAGGGATAACACCCGGACGGCCGCCCGTCAAGGGGAAACCGCCTGCAATAAAGAAGGCCTTCCGGCGCCATGGCAGGCGCGGAAGGCCTTCTTAAGGTTATTCTGTGGATTCGATCCTACAGGGCCTTTACGTTCTCGGCGGCCGGGCCTTTCTTGCCCTGAACGATGTCAAAACTGACACGCTGGCCCTCGGCCAACGTCTTGAAACCGCCGGCCTGAATGGCGCTGTAATGAACGAATACATCGCCGCCCTCGGACTTCTCGATGAAACCGAAGCCCTTCTGCTCGTTGAACCACTTCACGGTACCTTCTGCCATACTGTGCATCCTCCTTTCCTCTGAATTCTGCTCAAGTCGGATGAACATGATGGCAAAAACAAATTGACCGCCAGAACTCTTTTGAGAACATGACGGCCGGTCTTGCATTTCAAAATGTCTTTATCCAACTCTTCATCCTGTGGCTTCTCCTGAAGCCTAGAGATGGCACGCCTTATAGACTGATCGGGAACCGATGTCAAGCCTTATTTTCCAAGAGATAATGTGCTTGACAGCGATGACCGTCCATTATATTTTCGCCGAAACGTTATCGATCCACATTCATTGCCATCGACCAAGCGCGGAACCGGGATTGCCGCGATTCGGACGGGCTCGACAAACCTGATGCTGAGGGTGACGCCAAGTGAGGTCCGTGAAGATCTGCTGCAGTCTTTTCTGGCTCCTTTTTTCCGTCGTGATGTCCCGCGAAGCCTTCCGCCTCCCCATGGGCGTCATGAGGGACCCCGGCGCCGGCTTCTTTCCCCTCCTGATCGCTCTCGTGACTGGCCTCCTCGCCGTGATTGCCCTGGTCCAAGCCCTCCGGACGAAGCGGGAACAGGGGGACGGGCCTCGGGTGTCAAGCCCGGAGGAGCCTTTCCGCTGGTGGAACCTCGTCATCATCGTGGCGGCTCTTGCGGCCTACGCGTTGACCCTGGAAACGATCGGATTCTTGATCGATACCTTCCTGTTCATGTTCCTTCTGGTCAAGGTGATCGAGCCGCAGAGCTGGGCCAAATCCCTGATCGCCGCGCTGATCACGGCCGTGGCTTCGGAGCTCTTCTTCAACGTACTGCTCCAGGCTCAAATTCCCCAAGGAACTCTAGGATTTTAGGAGTCCGGCCGCTATGGACATTCTGGCCCAGTTGATGCACGGCTTCCAGGTCGCCACCACCCCGATGAACCTCCTGTTCTGTTTCATCGGGGTCCTCATCGGCACGCTCATCGGGGTGCTGCCCGGAATCGGCCCGCCGGCGGCTCTGTCGCTGTTGCTGCCGGCGACCTTCCACGTCCCCCCCGTCTCGGCCGTCATCCTGCTGGCAGGAATCATGTACGGCGCGATGTACGGCGGATCGACCACGTCGATCCTGGTGAACATCCCGGGCGAGGCGGCGTCGGTGGTGACCTGCCTCGACGGTTACCAGATGGCGATGAACGGACGGGCCGGCGCGGCCCTGGGCATTTCCGCTTTCGGCTCGTTCATCGCCGGGACGGGCAGCCTCGTCTTTTTGGTCTTCCTCGCGCCAGTGCTCGCCGAATTCGCCCTGCGCTTCGGCCCGCCGGAATACTTCTCCCTGATGGTCCTGGGGCTGAGCATCCTGGTCTATCTGGCTAGGGGATCGATCGTCAACGCCCTGATCATGGTCTGCCTGGGGCTGATGATCGGAACCGTGGGACTGGATCCCATGTCGGGCACGGCCCGCTTCAACTACGGGATCACGGCGCTGATGGACGGCATCGGGCTCGTCCAGATCGTCATCGGGCTCTTCGGGGTCTCCGAGGTGCTCCTCAACGTGGAGAGAACCTTCCGTCAGGAGATCCTCAAGACCAGGATCAGGGGATTGCTTCCGAACCGGGAGGAGTGGCGGCGCAGCATCTGGCCCATCGGACGGGGGACGATCATCGGCTTCTTCATGGGCATCATCCCGGGAATGAGCGTCGCGATCCCGACCTTCATCTCCTACACCCTGGAGAAGAAGCTCTCCAGAGAGCCCGACCGGTTCGGCACCGGCATGATCGAAGGGGTCGCCGGGCCCGAATCGGCCAACAACGCCGCCTCGAGCGGCACCATGGTCCCGATGCTGAGTCTGGGCATCCCGACAGGCGCGGCGACAGCCCTGCTGCTCGGAGCGCTGATGATCCACGGGCTCCGGCCCGGGCCTCTGCTGATCACCGAATCGCCGGATGTCTTCTGGGGGCTGATCGCGAGCCTCTACGTGGGGAACGTGATGCTGCTCGTACTGAATCTGCCCCTCATCCCGCTCTGGGTGAAGATCCTCAGGATCCCCTATCACTACCTGTTCCCGCTGATCCTGCTTTTCTGCGTCATCGGGGCCTATACGGTGAACAACAACGCCTACGACATCCTCATCATGCTCATCTTCGGGGTCATCGGCTACGGGATGAAAAAGCTCGACTACGAGGCGGCGCCGCTGGTGCTGGCCCTGGTTCTGGGGCCGATCATGGAAAACGCCGTGCGCCGCTCGCTGGTCATCTCCGAAGGGGACCCCACCGTGTTCTTCACCCGGCCGATCTCGGCCTTTTTCCTGGTCCTGGGGCTCCTGATTCTCTTTTCACCCCTCTTCCTCAAGAAGAAGAGGGTCCGCGCGGAGTTGCGTGCCGGCAACGAATAGCCGCCGGCGGGCTGGGGGTATGATCACGACAATGATAAGGAGGCATGTTATGAAGCACCACTGCATGAGATTCGGCATCTGCATCCTGCTGGCGTTGGCCATCTCTTCGATCGGCATCGCCCCTGCGGCGGCCCAGGACTACCCGAAAGGGCCGATCCAGCTCGTCGTTCCCTTCGGCTCCGGGGGCGCCACGGACATCTTCTGGCGGGCCATGGGCGATTACTTCAGCAAGGCCATGAAGACGAACATCGCCGTCGTCAACAAGCCTGGAGCGGGTGGCATCGTGGGGATGAACGGCGTCCTGAAGGCCAAACCGGACGGTTACACGCTTTGCGCCGGCAACTCGGACACGGTCAACATCAACCCGCTTTTCACGAAGGACCTGCCCTTCGACACGATCGAGGACGTGAACTACATCGCCAAGGTGGCGAACTTCCCCCAGACGCTCGTGGTCCGGACCGACTCGCCCTTCAAGACCTTCGAAGACGTGATCGCCTATGCCAAGGCGAATCCCAGGAAACTCAAGGCCTCGACCCCCGGGCCGGGAACCAACCCCGCGATGGCCCTGCGCCTCCTTTCCTACGAGGCCAAGGCGGAGATCACCCCGGTCGGCTTCTCCGGCGGCGGGGAGAGCGTCACGGCGCTCCTGGGCGGCCATGTGGACATGGCGGGCATCGCGCTGCCGGCCGCCAAGTCCCAGATCGACGCCGGCAAGATCCGCCTGCTGGTTTTCTTCTCGAAAGAACGCCACCCCTTCTATCCCAACATCCCCACCTCCTATGAAAAGGGCTACAAGCAGACCCTCGTGGATACGGGGATGGGCATCGTCGGACCCAAGGGGCTTCCGGCCGAGGTGGTCAGGAAGTGGAACAGCGTGGTCGAGGCCGCCGTCCAGGACGTGGAGTTCGTCAAGGCGGTCCACAAGTTCAACTTCGTGACCCACTACCTCCCGGGACCGGAATACAAGAAGGAGGTCGCGGACGAGTTCAACCTGTTCAAGAAGGTGATGGCACAGACGAAATAGGATCGGGAGGCGTGCAGATGGCAAACAGGAATCCGGCAGGAACGGCAAGATCGGCGAACAAGGCCATCCTGGAGAAGCTGGCGCTTGCCTGCCGGATCCTGGGGACCGAGGGTCATGACGACATGGATCTGGGCCATGTCAGCGTCCGATGTCCGGAAGATCCGGAGCGGATGATCGTCAAGGGGAGGGGGCTCTGCCTGAGCGAGATCCATGCGGAGGACCTCGTGACCCTGGATTTCGACTATAAAAAGGTCGCGGGCAAGCGGGAGCCCCACGGGGAGATGCCGATCCACATCGAAATCTACCGGGCCCGAAAGGATGTGAACAGCATCGTGCACACCCACCCCCTGTACGCGACGGCTTTTTCCGCCACGGAGCAGGTGCTCAGGCCCGTCAACAACGAGGGGGTGCTCTTCGCCAAGCCTCTCCCCTTCTTCAGCGCGGAGACCGACCTGATCTTCGCCCCGGCCCAGGGCAGGGCCGTGGCCGAAGCCATGGGTGATTCCAAGGCCATCATCATGAAGAACCACGGGATCACCGTGGTGGGGAAGAGCATCGAGGAGGCCGCGGTCACGGCCTATCTCCTGGAGAAGACGATCAAGACGCTGCATGTCGCCCGGGGCTTCGGCGAGCCGACCTGGACCGATGACGCAGAGGCCGCGAAGAAGGCGGACCATATCTTCCAGGGGAACCGGATCCAGGCGATCTGGGATACGCTGGCCCGGCAGCTCGAACTCCGGGAGAAGCCGCTGAGGCTCCTGGAGGCTCTTCTGAACCGGGGGTAGCGGCGGCACGGCGCGGCGCGGGTTCCGGGCTGCGGGATGTTTGGAATGGGTGCGGAAGGGGTGGGTATGAAGGTCACGGAGACGGCCCTGGGGAAGATCGTTGAAACCGATGTGCTGATCCTCGGGGCGGGCGCTGCGGGAAGCGGGGCTGCCATTGCGGCAAGGCGCGAAGGCGTGGATGTGGTCCTGGTCGAAAAGGGCAAGCTGGAGAGCTGCGGCAGCGCCGGCGGCGGCAACGACCACTTCACGGCGGCCCTGAACGCCGGACCCGAGACGGACACCTGCGACGCTTTTGCGGGTTTCTTCGGCAAGCCGACCTCGGGCTGGACGCGGGCGATGCTGGAGAACGGGTGGTTCAACGTGATTCCCGTGATCCTGGAGATCCTGGAGCAGGAGGGGGTCAAGTTCATCCGAAACCTCGACGGCACCTACCTCCGGACCCAGGGATTCGGCCAGCCCGGGGCATGGTTTCTCAACATTTCCGGGGGCCAGACCCTCAAGCGCAGGATCGCCCGGCGCGTCCGCGCCGAGGGGGTCCATGTGTTCGACTACCTCCTGATCACCAAGCTGCTCAAGACGGACGGCCGCATCTCCGGCTGCCTGGGTTATCAGGTCCTGACCGGGGACTTCTATCTGTTCAAGGCGAAGAAGGTCATCTGCTGCCTGGGCAAGACCGTCAACCGTGCGTCGGCCAATTCGAGCGGCAATCCCTTCAACACCTGGCACGACCCGTTCGTGACAGGCGCCTATTTCGCACTGACCTACGAGGCCGGTGCGAAGATCCTGAACATGGACATCGCGGAGCAGGCCACGCTCATCCCCAAGGGGTGGGGCGCGCCGGGCATGAACGGGATCAACAGCATGGGAGGCCGCGAGCTCAACGCCCTCGGGGAGAGGTTCATGGGCAAGTACGACCCGATGTGGGAAAACGGCGTGCGGAGAAACCAGATCCAGGGCACCTACCAGGAGTTCGTCGAGGGCAAGGGCCCGCCTTTCTTCATCGACATGACCCACTTCACCGACGCAGACGCCCGCGTCCTGCAGTACGATCTGATGCCCGGAGACAAAGCCACCTACAACGACTATACGAGCCAGAAGGGGATCTGCTTCAAGCGGGACCTCCTGGAAGTGGAGATCAGCGAGCTGGGACTCGAAGGCGGGCTCTATGTGAAGGACAACTTCGAGACCAACGTGGAGGGCCTCTTCTGCGGTTGCGTCTTCCCTTACGTCTCGGGCGCCATCTGCGGAGGCTATTATGCGGGAAGCCAGGCGGCGCAGGCGGCCCGGGAAGCGGGCCGGACCGGGGAGATCGACGAGGAGGCGGCCGCCCGTGAGAAGGAGCGGATCTTCGCACCCCTCCACCGCGAGGAGGGGCTCGGCTACCGGGAATTCGAAGGCGCCATCCGTTCCGTGATGGACTACTACATGGGGCTCCGGCGCAACCAGCGGGGGATGGAGCTGGCCCTGGAGAAATTGAACTTCATCGGAACCTATGCCCCGCGGATCCGCGCACGCGACACCCATGAACTCCTCCGGACCCACGAGAGCCTCTTCATGCACCAGACCTGCATCCTGACGACGCTGACCTGTCTCGAGCGCAGGGAGAGCGGCCGGGGCATCTACAGGAGAACCGATTTTCCCGACCCGGACCCGGAGATGAACAAGCCTCTGGCGATCTGGCAGGAAAATGGAAAGTTCTGTTTTTCCTGGGGCGTCCCGTCAGGGACGACCCCAGCGTGACACCGATCGATCAAGGAGTATTCCATGCCCCCCGTGTTCAGCCGTGAAATAGAAAGGCCGCTCATCTCCAACACCCGTCCGAAGGAGCAGACCCGGACCTCGCCATGCGAGTCCGTCTGCCCGGCGGGGAATCCCATCCAGAAGGTTCACGGCCTGGTGAAGGAGAAGAGATACGAGGAGGCTCTGGAGTTTCTCCGGGCCCGGAATCCCTTTCCGGGCACCACGGGAAGAATCTGCACCCACCCCTGCGAAACGGACTGCAACCGGCGGGAATGGGACGAAGCGATCAACATCCGGGGGCTGGAAAGGGCCGCCGCCGAGGGGGCCGACGGGACCCTGGTCCGGAAACCCGCGCGGATGGAACGGTCGGGGAGGAAGATCGCGGTGATCGGCGGAGGGCCCGCGGGGCTGACGTTCGCCTATTTTTCGAGCCTCCTCGGCCACGCAGTCACGATCTTCGAGGCCGGCCCCACCCTGGGAGGAATCCCTCGGCTCTGCGTGCCCGAATACCGCCTTCCCAAAGACGTCCTGGACCAGGAAATCGGTCTCGTCCTCGAGACGGGGGTGAAGGCGAGGACCAACACACGGATCGGCCGGGAGATCTCCTTCGCGGAAGTTCGTGCATCTGCCGATGCCGTTCTGATTGCCACCGGCACATGGCAGGAGCGCAGACTCGACCTCCCCCATGCCGAGAAGGCACTCAAAGGGGTTGAATTCCTGAGACGCGTCAATCTCGGAGTCGCCCGGGAGATCGGGCGCACGGTGGTCATCCTCGGCGGAGGCGGAGTCGCCTTCGACTGCGCCTTCACCGCCCGGAGGCTCGGCGGCCAGGAGGTGCATATCCTCTGTCTGGAAGGGGCCGACTGCATGGCGGCGCCCGCGGACGACCTGGCCCAGGCGAAACAGGAGGGGATCATCGTCCACAACGGCTGCATGGCGTCCCGGATATTGGCGAAGGAGGGGAAGGTCACCGGTGTGGCGTGCCGGGAGATCGCGGGTTTCTGCTTCGACGAAAAGGGCGAGGCCTGCGTGGAGGAGACCGGCGAGCCGGAAAAGATTCTGACGGCGGACACAGTCATCCTGGCCGCAGGCGTGAAGCCCGACCTGGATTTCGTCGCCGGCGAAGGCATCGCGCTCAACCCCAACGGAACGCTGAAGGTCGATCCCCTGACCGGGGCCACTTCGCTCGCCGGGGTCTTTGCCGCCGGCGACGCGGCCACCGGGCCTTCCATCGTGGCCCGCGCCGTAGGCCAGGGGCGCACCGCCGCCCTGGCCGTGCACCGGTTTCTGACCGGTGACCCGAAAACAGAGGAGGCCCTGACCATCGGGTCAGATTCGCAGATCCGTTCCGAGGCCGCAACGGGCCACGGGGAGCCCCATGTGGTCTGCTTTGCGGAGATGCTCAACCCCGACTATTATGAGAAGAGGCCCAGGCAGGAGGGCCTCCGGTCGGCACAGATCTCCTTTGCCGAGAGGAACGCCGGGCTGGACGGATCGGCCGCCGCGGAAGCGGAACGCTGCCTCCACTGCGGCCACTGCCACAAGTGCGGCAAGTGCGTGGAGGACTGCCCCGGGCTCATCCTCGTCATGGCGGAAAGGGGACCGGAGGTCCGCTACGCCGACGAGTGCTGGCATTGCGGCAACTGTCGGACCAGTTGCCCGGATTCAGCCGTTTCGTACGTTTTTCCGCTGTACACGCTGGTCTGAACAGGAGGCAGGACAAGGCCGCAGGGCCTTTTCATGAAGCCCCGGCCCTATCCTTTCCCAGCTGTCATCCAGAAAGATGCAGATGGCAATGGAAAGAACGTTTCTTCTTGTCGTAAATTCCTAATTTTTATCATCATAAGCATGCATCGCTAATTGGCGATGAGCATCTGAAAAACTTTGTGCCGGAATAAATCTTCCAACTTTTTCAGCTCCAGGGGAGGCGCCACCCGGAACATGCCCTTCCCGTAAAAGCAACCGTTCGTGATCAGAATTCGGAATACTGAAGACGAAATGACGGTGGGGGACATTCTTGGCACATTTGCGCAAAACCATTCCCCGAATGCCACGACCTGTTTCTGGTGACAGGAAGGGCAGAACTGATGAAGGGTTCCCGATGATCCTCTATGCAGCGATAACCCGGGGTCCTGTAAATCTGAGCGACGACGTTACTTTTCGTTCATCTCCTGTCTCGTTTCCGAAAGCACCTGCAGGATGTAGATCGCCTCGGCCATTCCCAGCCGGCCGTCGCCGTTCACATCGGCGCAAATGCTGGCATCAAGATGATCGCTGGCGATTCTGCTTTGACCCTGCAGGACCGCGATCAGGTCCGCCATGTCCACCTGGCCGCTTCCGTCCGCATCGCCTCCCGCGGTTTGGATTTCCACTGTAGCAAAGGGACCCAATGGCTGTTGCTGCTGGTTGCCGACATAGTCCCCTGCCAAGCTGTAAAAAGAGTACCGATCCCCGCACTTTCCCGTGAACACGGCCGATGTCTCCCCAGTGGTCAGCCAGAGCAGATACGGACCACCGTTTGTCGAGACATAGATTTCGTAGGTGCGGACTCCAGCGCCCTGTGCGTCGTCCTCACCGCTCCATGAGAGGGTGAATACCCGCCTCGAGACCGTCTCCGGCAGCGCAGCTACACGACTGGCGGGGGCAGTGCTGTCCAGCGTGATGAGGGCCTCCTTGTCCGGATCCGTACCCTTGGAGGGGTCTTCCGGATCCACCTGATTGGTGGCGATGGTCCGGCCGAAGTCGAACCGGATATCGGCGATGTTGCGTATTTCAGTGCCGCTGGGCAGATCAGGTTTGGCTTTGATCATGTAGGACACAAAGCCCTGACCGCGACCGGTTTCGTTCTCCGGGGGCAGGAATCCGATACCCACATCCTGGGGCGGCAAGCCTGTTGCAGGATCAATGGAAATGAAGTTGACGGAGAATACCCCGTCCTCCAGCCAGGCTTTGATTTGAACCTGGATGGTAAAGTCATAGTTGCCATCCTTGTAGGCGTAGTCCACCAGGGTATCGAAGGATTTCAAACCGGAAGGCACGGGGACCAGGGTATCGCCGAACCCGATCTGCGCAAGCTCAAAGGTCGTCGGATCCAGATGCGGGGAAAGGGTGTCGCGGATGGTGACGATCTGCGCCGGGGCCGTTGCGGTTTTGAGGTTCTCGAAGTCGATCTGGTAGCTGAGAGGACTGCTTGTGCGCAGGAAATTGCGGTCCAAGACCCCCATCGGGCCGAGCTTCTGGTTGGGGTCATGGGACGCGGCAAGGCCTGTATCACCGGAAAAAATCGGTTTGAATGGCATGCAGGCGGAGGACGACAGGGGCTGCCTGCTCGGGCCGACGTCTTGCGGCGACCGGCTGGAGGATTGACTACTCCTCAAAAAAGGACAGGCCCCGATCTCTGAGACGGGCATTCGGTTATAGGGGCAATACGTGTCGGCTATGCCGGCTTCATCTATAGCCTGTTCAAGGATCTCGAGCCAACTCGACAGCGTCAAATAATCCCAGACCTTTTTCCCCGATGCCAAGGTGTCGATATCCGACCTGGAAAGTCCCGCCCGAGGCCCCCATTGGTGCAGCAGAAACTCCCACCATTCGCTGAACCTTGGCATGTTTGTACCCGTCATGACCGCAGCTGCACCATGAAACATATTTAATACGCCCCACGCGATACTCGCCGCGCCAGCCACAGTCAATCCGGCACCCGCAGGAGCGGCAACACCCGATGCAATTCCAAGGGCGCCCACAACCGTTTTACCGGAACCCAAAAGTATCCATGCGACTCCGCCTGCCATATCGGTCGCACCTCGCAACCGTGCGCACGACTGGGGCGTCCATAATCCTGTCGGGTCCGATCCATCCGTCGGAGAATTCCCTGCGTACCTGTACAGGTTGACGTCGCCCCCCAGGAACCCAAAGGGGTCCATGGCCGTGAATCGGCCGACCTGGGCATCATAGTGACGGGCCCGGACATAGGTCAGGCCGGCAGGCGCGGCCATGACCCCTAACTCGCCCATGAAGCGGAACGGGTTGGCCACGGCTTGTTGGGACAGGATGGCTTCTCCGAAGGGCCTGTAAGCATACCGATTCCGCAGCGTGCCGGCGGGTCCGGATATCTCACTGGCGTTTCCCATGGGATCGAAGGTGTAGTAGTCCGTGCCGCCCGTCCCCGCTCGGCTGACGAGGCCAATGCCGTGCGTGTAGCGCGCCGTTAGATTGCCGGCATTGTCGTACTCGCCGACCACGTTGCCCAGCGCGAAGGGATCGTGAACATAATGGATCACCGCCCCGTTCTCGTCCACCGCCACCCGGTTTCCCAGGGCGTCGTAGGTGTAATGCCAGGCGTCTCCACCGCGCGTGATGCCGGTCAGGCGGTTATGGTCGTTGTAGGTGTATACCGTAACTCCGTCCGGTCCCTCTTCGCGTATCAGGTTGCCGTCGAGATCATACGTGTAGCTTCGGTCGCCGATCCGGGTGTACTGGTTCAGACTGTTCGTGTCGTATGCTTGGTCCTGACCGTTGACCATCGTGCGCACCCGGTTGCCCAGGACATCGTATTGATACGTGAGATCCTGGTTCGGAATATCCGGATCCGTGGACTGCAGAACAGCCTTCGTGAGTTGACCCGCATCGTCGTACGAATACCTCCAGAGGCCGTAGGAAGTCTGCATGGAGGTACGCCGGCCCCGGCGGTCGTAGGCGTAGGCGAAGCTGGAAAGCACGCTGTCATCGGGCCTGTAATTGACCATTTCCAGCAGACGCCCTACCGGATCATAGCGGTAAGTGGTGTAAACACCATTGCCTATGGACTTGCGGGCCAGTCGTCCCGAATCGTCATAGGTGTAGGCTACGATGTTACTCGCGCCATTCGACAGTAGGCAGAGCCGGCCGGCGGCGTCATAATGGTACGCCACCCGGTACCCGAGCTGGTCCTCGCTGAAGGTGCGACGTCCTATGTCGTCATACTCGAAGGCCAGCCACCGGTTGCCTGGATAGGCGACGCGGGTGAGATAATCATGGGGGTTGTAGGTGAAAGTGGTCGTGCCCTGACTGTCCTGGGCTTCTTCCAGGTTGTCCCGGTTGTCATAGCGATAGACCGCGCTGGTGCCGTCCGCAAAGTCCCGGCGGGTGATCCTGCCGGCAGAGTCATACACGAAAGATGTCGTGGCGCCTCGCCTGCTGGTCCATGATGTAGGGTTGCCCCGGGCATCGTATTGCCAGCTTTCCTTGTGGCCCCCGGGATAGGTCTTGTCCTTGAGATTGCCCCGGTCGTCGTATCCAAAGGCCGTTGCATTGTTCGCGGCATCGGTGACCGAGGCCAGTCGGTTCAACGCAGGGGTGTAGGTGAAGCGTGTGACGCGATGCATGGGGTCGGTAGCGGCAACCAGATTGCCCTGCCGGTCGTAGGCAAAGGTCGTGCGGAACCCGTCCGGGTCCGTGACGCCAACGAGGTTGCCCGACTCGTCGAAGGTCTTCTCCACCGCTTCGCCATGGGCGTTTTCCGTTTTGAACAGACGCCCCCAGTGGTCGAAGAAGAAGCGGCTGGTATGTCCCAGGGCGTCCGTCACATCCACCCGTCCGATGCCGGCATGGAAAAGGCTGACTTTCTCTTTCTCGTCGTTGCGGTAGATGCTGCTGAGCCGCCCGCGGTCATCATAGGTGAAGGTGCGGGTGTTGCCGTCCGGCAGACCGATTCCGGTCAGGGAATGCTTCGAAGGGCCGGCCGCCGGGTGATAGCTGAACGTTGTGCTGAGGTCGTCGCATCCCCTGACGGAAGTCAGGTGTTCGCCCGTGTAGGTGTACTGCGTCTGTCGGCCGCGATGGTCGGTGACCGAGGCAATGCGTCCTTCGCCGTTGTAGGCAATGGAAAGAGCGGGACCTGACGAATGGGTCAGATCGGTGAGGAGGTCACCGCTATAGGTGCAGGTGATGCGATTACCGTTGGTGTCCTCGACGTAGATCAGCCTGCCTTCGGCGCTGAAGAACTGGACCAGGCCTCCCTGTTCTTTCAGGAGGTAGCCTCCGGTGACGATGCGCAGATCGCCCTGGTCCCCTGCCTGGGCCAGGTAGCGCCCGGTGTAGCGGCTGTCGGGCTGAAAGATGCGCGGTGTTCCCGTCCGGTCGGTTATGATCACCGTCTGGTCCCCGCTTGTCCGCAGTGCAAATTGCCAGTTGTGGGTCCAGCCGCGACCCAACGGACCCAGCGTGAAGCGGCGGGATATCTGGTGCAGATAGCCTCTTTCGAAAACGATCGGCATTCCCGGCGCCTGGATGACGGCATCCACCCCGCCGGCCAATGCGGCGGCGGGACTGAAGCCTTCAGCCTGCCGGAAAGAGAAGGCTTGCAGGGCACTGATCTCCTCGATTCGCTGCCCGTGGCGATGCAGGTAGGAGGCGTTTCGGCTCAGCATGGCCACGTAATCCCCCCAAGTGCGGCCGGACAGGGCCGTGAAATTGTTCCAGACCACGTCCCAGGCATCTTCGCTGAGGTATGCGGGCCTCATTCCGCTTTTCAGCGCAGTCCAGTCGACCAGGGTGGCGTCCTCGGCATCCAGCACGCCGACTTGCCATTCAAAAGGCGGATAGCTGAAATCCCAGGGCTGCTGCCACCCGGCGTAGTATACGGGCATCCGTCGTGATTCGCCGGCCTGCAGGATGCCCGGGGCGCTCCCGGAGGCGATGAACTGCACCGAATCGGCAAAACCCTCCGGCATGGCGGACGTCCAGAATCCCGAGCTGAGACGGCTTTGATCCAGGGTCAGGATCGCCGCCTGCCTGCCCTTTTGGACTGCGGTGACCATCAGTAAAGGTGCAGGCATGGGCGCGTCGCCGGTGTTCTTGTACTCCACGTACACGGTGGCCAGTTGATGATAACCAAACCGGGAGGGCAGGATGAGGTTGACCTCCAGTTTGGGTTTTCCGCCGGTCACGATCTCCAGGGCATCGGGCAGTTGCGCCGTTTGGCCGTTCCGCGTAACGCGAATGGTATAGGTTCCGGTCGGGATGGTGCCCGCTGCAAAGGCAGCTGTGGCCTGGCTGAAAGAATCCACCTCCACGTCGTCGGCCCCGTATGCCGTGCCCTGTCCGGATAGGAGCTCGACGCCCAAAGGATGCGCAAACCCCGCTCCCGTCAACCGCAGCGACAAATCGGTCCCGTTTCCTTGGCGCGACGGGGAACTGCCGGTCAGTGCCACATCCGCCATGTCGAATCGCATGGCGTACTGACCGTCCTGCGCCATGTTGCCGTACACCAGGATGTACCACTCGCCGGCCGCCGCTGCGGGAATGACGAACCGTCCCCCTCCCGGCAGGCGATAGTCATACTCGCTCCGGCTGGGAAGTGCGCCGAAGCGAATGAACACCTCTGGACCCTGGGGCACGCCTGTCAGGTCCAGCACCAAATTTCGCCCGGCCGGTGCCGTCAGCCGAAAATACTGCTCCACCAATCCGGCGGCATAGGGAATGGTTTGCGTCACGCTATCCTTCAAGGCCGGCACCTGGGCCGTGATCTGGGCGGCGTATTCGTTGTTGAGGCGATGCAGTTCCAAAATCTGCCACTCATCGTTGACCGCGAGGATCAGGTTATAGGCGCCCTCGGCCAAAACGGGCAGGGTGATGTTGACGGCATTCTGATAGGACTGGCCGGCGGGCAGATCCCGGTTCACCGCGACCGAACCCAGGAAAACATCCGTGATGTCCAGGTGGGCATCCCGGGACAAATACAAGGCGTCCTTCCAGGCCGGCCCGGCGGGACCCTGGCCGACATTGTTCACCGTGTAGCTGATCTGCGCCGGCTGGCCCACGGCGAGGGTCCCGGCAACGCTGATCTGGGTTGACCGCAGGTCCGGCAGATTGCCCGTATCCGCCACCACGGTGAAGCTGCGGGTGTCCGGATAGGGGTCGCTGTCGCCTTCCGGCGTCGCCGAATAGGACACGGTCACGGTGCCGGTCTCCGGAAAACTGATCATTTCCGGAACCCGTCCGAAAAAAGTACGCCCGTCGCTGAAGAGCCAGCGGTAGGTAGCGTCCGGTTCCAGGGCGACTGAGCCGCTGAACCGCAATAGATCCCTGGCCACCAGGGTTCCGGAGCGTAACGGGGAGAGAATTTCCCCCGTGCTCGGGGTGGTTCGCCAAGGTGAAAACTGCACCCCATCACTGACCTTGTCGCCCTGGCCCCCGGGGTTGAGCCCGGCATGCTGTGGTCCGCTCGGATGACCCCACCAGTTGTTCCGGGCATCGACTTCGGCGGAACTCTGGCTGCGTACGCCGAACTCCGTGTTGCCCTCAATAAGGTTGCCGCTCAGGGAGAACGGTTCTGTCTGGCTGACGGCATATACGCCGGTGGTGTTTGCAATGAAGGTGTTGCGCTCGAAAACGTGGTTGCCGCTGCTGTTGTTGATAAGGAGGCCACGGCCTTGGGCTTTACGGATGGTAGAGCGCTTCAAGAGGAGGTGACCGCTGCCGGACTTGTAGAGTCCGGCGTAATGGTACGAATAGCCGGCGTAGGCGATCGTGCAGTATTCCAGGTCGGCCGAACCGCTGTCGGTCACAGAGATGCCGGCCCACCAGCCGGGGGATGGGCCCGTTGTGTTGCCGTCGCCGTTGGCATCCCCGCCTGCATCGTCGTCGCGCCAATCCGTGAATACAATCCGCTTGGCCGCCTGGCCCCGCGCCTCCAGGGACCCCTGGACGGTCAGGATTTGATACGGGGCGGCCTTGACCACCGTGCCCGGCAGGACCCGCAGCACCCCCCCGAGGGACACGGTGATGCTCCCACTCAGATACATGGAGTAGGCCGGGTTGAGGTACCAGGAAACCTCCCCGCTGATGGTCCCGCCGTTGAGATACACATCGGAGCCGTTGCCCGTGAATGTCGAGGTGTCGTCGTGCTGAAAGGAGGTGTTGATCGCGACTTGAACCCCCCGTGCATTGTTGGAAAAAAGGTTGCCCGAGGACGTCAGGACGCCGGTGTGACCCTCAAGATACAGGCCGGCGCCGTCAGAGTGGTCCAGCATGGTGTTTTTCAGCGTCAGCGCGCCGCTGCCCGACTTGTAAAGTCCGGCGTCATGATACGAATAGCCGGCATAGGCGAGGGTGCAGTATTCCAGATCGGCCGAACCGCTGCCGGTCACAGAGATGCCGGCCCACCAGCCGGGGGACGGGACGGTTTGGTTACCGTCGCCATTGGCGTCCCCGCCTGCGGCGTCGTCGCGCCAATCCGTGAAGACAATCGGTTTCGCCGCTTCGCCCCGCGCCTCCAGGGTCCCCTGGACGGTCAGGATTTGATATTGGGCTGCCTTGACCACCGTGCCCGGCAGGACCCGCAGCACCGCGCCCACGGCCACGGTGATGCTTTCGCTCAGATGTATGGCAGCGGCATAGGCCGGGTTGAGGTACCAGGAAACCTCCCCGCTGATGGTCCCGCCGTTGAGATACACATCGGAACCGTTGCCGGTAAATGTCGAGGTATCATCATGCTGAAAGGACGTGTTGATCGCGACCCGAATCCCCTGTGCATCGTGGGAAAAGGTGTTGCCCGACGACGTGAGGATGCCGGTGTGACCATCAAGATACAGGCCGGCGCCGGAAGAGTGGTCCAATGTGGTGTTTGCCAGCGTCAGAGCGCCGCTGCCGGACTTGTAGAGTCCGGCGTCATTGTACGAATAGCCGGCATAGGCGATCGTGCAGTGTTCCAGGGCGGCCGAGCCGCTGCCAATCAGGCGGATGCCGGCCCACCAGCCGGGGGATGGGCCCGTTGTGTTGCCGTCGCCGTTGGCATCCCCGCCTGCATCGTCGTCGCGCCAATCAGTGAATACAATCCGCTTGGCCGCCTGGCCCCGCGCCTCCAGGGACCCCTGGACGGTCAGGTTTAGCTACGGGGCGGCCTTGACCACCGTGCCCGGCAGGACCCGCAGCACCCCCGCGAGGGACTCGGTGATGCTCCCACTCAGATACATGGAGTAGGCCGGGTTGAGGTACCAGGAAACCTCCCCGCTGATGGTCCCGCCGTTGAGATACACATCGGAGCCGTTGCCGGTAAACGTCGAGGTGTCATCATGCTGAAAGGAGGTGTTGATCGCGACTTGAACCCCCCGAGCATTGTTGGAAAAAAGGTTGCCCGAGGACGTGAGGACGCCGGTGTGACCTTCAAGATAGAGGCCGGCGCCGGAGGAATGGTCCTGCGTGGTGCTTTCCAGCGTCAGAGTGCCGCTGCCGGACTTGTAGACCCCGGCGTTTTTGTACGAATAGCCGGCATAGGCGAGGGTGCAGTATTCCAGATCGGCCGAACCGCTGCCGGTCACAGAGATGCCGGCCCACCAGCCGGGGGACGGGGCGGTTTGGTTGCCGTCGCCATTGGCGTCCCCGCCTGAAGCGTCGTCGCGTCGGTCCGTGAATACAATCGGTTTCGCCGCTTCGCCCCGCGCCTCCAGGGACCCCTGGATGGTCAGGATTTGATATTGGGCTGCCTTGACCACCGTGCCCGGCAGGACCCGCAGCGCCGCGCCCGCGGCCACGGTCATGTTCTCGCTCAGGTACATGGAGTAGGCCGGGTTCAGATACCAGGAAACCACCCCGCTCATGGTCCCGCCGTTGAGATAGACGTCGTAGGTGTTGCCGGTAAACGTCGAGGTGTCATCGTGCTGAAAGGAGGTGTTGATCGCGACTTGAACCCCCCGTGCATTGTTGGAAAAGAGGTTGCCCGACGACGTGACAGCGCCGGTGTGACCATCAAGATACAGGCCGGCGCCGTCAGAGTGGTCCAGTGTGGTGCTTGCCAGCGTCAGAGCGCCGCTGCCGGACTTGTAAAGCCCGGCGTCATTGTACGAATAGCCGGCATAGGCGATCGTGCAGTGTTCCAGGGCGGCCGAGCCGCTGCCAATCAGGCGGATGCCGGCCCACCAGCCAGTGTCTCCTTCCGTCGCGCCGGTAAAGCGTATCGACTGGGCGGATGTCCCGATGGCCCTCAGTTCCCCATTCACATTCATTACTGTATATTGATTGAATTCCACCCTCACCCCGGCATCGATGGTCAGGGTCACCCCCTGATTCACCGTCACGTTGCCCGTCACGCGATAGGGGCTGCCTGCCAACGTCCAGGTGGTATTGGCGGTGATGGCGCCGGAAACGAGCGTTTCTGTGTGGCCTGAGGGAGCAACCATCAATGCCAGAAAAAGGACAATGAGCAATACCCGCCTGATCGAACCTTCATTGCCTGTCATGACACACCTCCACAGAAAAACCGCTCCCTCGCTTTGGCCTCCGTTAACTTTAATTATAAATATCTCTCCATTATCTCGACGAGTTACTCAAGTGTGAATGAACACCTCGTTGCAGTACCATCCCATTCATAGCCCGCAGCTGTGACATTTGTCACTGTTACATTATAGGGCCGCCTGGCGTGCCTCCCTGACCGCGCTCATAGCATTCGCATAGTTTATATCATTTCCGTTGTCCTTCGCCGGCCGCATCAGGTTCGTCTTCTTATCCAGGACTGTTCCATTTTCATAGGCGATGAAACGATCGTCCTTGCCGGTCTCCCCTGCCATGGCATTTGGCAGCGTAATGAAAGTTCCTGTTAAAATAGCTACAACCATTATCGCGACCATCGTTCCTAATGTCTTTTTCATAATCCGTGTTCCACTCTTTTGGAGCTTATTTTCTCATTTGAATTTACTGAAGATGCGCCTGCATCGAGATAGAGATCAGATGGAATCGACAGTGGATTCATCGGGAGATTAACTGGTAAAGCCTCCAAGAGAGTTTTGGGCTCCTTAGAGGCTTGGCATGAGCATTTCGTGGTAACCCCACCTTCTCATTGTAATCACCATAAGGCAGAGGGGTAGATTGATGGTTTACTGCAAAAATTAGAGGTGCGACGATTACCGAATGCTCTTATATTTATGGAAAGTCAAGAGGGAAATGCCCTCTGCCTTCATCAATGATTACCAATCGAAAGGATTGATCTACACAAGAATTGTCGGGCGCTTGACTCCAGGAAGTTGTGCGTGAGCTGGATGAACGGGAAATAGGCCATCAAGACATTGAACCTTTCAAGTAGAAGTCAAAGATCTGCCCGGATCATCTCGACACTCAGTTTGTATCTGAAGTCGGTCCTGCATTCAAAAAAGCGAGAAATAATTTCTGGAATTTTCCGAGGACTTTTGGGGTAGCAATTTTACTTTATGCGGCCGGCTGGGGTTCATTCAGCTTAGCTCATCCCAAAGAGCTGTGCCAGAGGAATAGCCATGGGCAACCGCCACATCGAGGGGATGGATAACAATTTGATCACCCGGAAGGATGATAATCTTTGGCCGAACCCTGTTTGAAGGACGTTCTCAGGATTACCTGAACAGGGGAAGTAAGCACTCAAATAAATTCCAGGAGTGGTAAAATAGTGTTAAAAATAACGAGAATAAAACGCGAGGGGTTAACCATCATCTGGCTAACCCCTCGTAATTTGTGGCTCCCCGAGGAAGACTCGAATTCGATCAGTCCATGGCAAACGGATCATTGTCCGATGGACGGCCAGGAGCAGCGGATTCGACTCGCTTCGCTGCAGCGCCCGCGTCACAGCCCTTCAGTCTTCCGTCCTGACCGCAATGAAGATCTTGTAGAAAAGGGTGATTCGGAAGCGGGTCCTGCGCAAGGGTCTCGGATCTATGATTTTCGTCGAAACTCCGGACAGTGATGAACGGGCAGGAGATAGCGGTCGTGGCAGCGGCAGATACCGCCATCCCCGCGGCTCTCCCCGCGGACGGAACTCAGGGCGTTGATCCCCTTGAAAGCGGCCTCAAGCACGGCAGGGTCGTCGGTGAAGTGGTCACAGACCCCGCACCGCTCATCGCCCGGCCGGCTCCCGCCTCCGAAGAGCCATCGGCAGAGCCTTTCCACGAAGCCTCTGAATCCCGGCATATCCGCCTGTCCAAGAGAAGTCACCGGAGCGGAACGCCTCATTCTTCTGTCCTGACCGCGATGAAGATCTTGTAGAAAAGGGTGATCAGGAGCGACCCGAAGGCCCAGATCCCGACGGTGATCGCGATCTCCGGTCCCGTGGGGACATAGTCGGTGACCGCTTCCAGCGGGGAGGGGACGAATCCTGTCACGACCAGCCCCAGCCCCTTCTCGATCCAGAGCGACAGAAAGACGCCGCCGCAAGCAGCCGCCAGCGTGGTTTCCCGCTTCCGCGTCCGCGGGACGATCAGAAGGACGAGGGAGATGCAGGCGGTGATCGCCGACACCGTCATCCAGTTGGCGATCATGCGGTGGCCTGAAAGTCCCGTGAAGAGATACCGGAAATGGTCCATGTGCCCCGGGATTTGGCCGTAGAAGGTGGTGAAGAGCTCGACGCAGACGAAGAAGATGCTCGTCGCCAGGGCGTAGGCGACGATCCGGGCCAGCGCCTGGATCGCCTTTTCTCCCGCGTCGAACCGGGTGATCCGCTTCAGGACGAGGCAGAAGAGGATCAGGAGCGCCGGGCCCGAGGCGAAGGCCGAGGCGAGGAACCGGGGCGCCATGATCGCCGTCAGCCAGAATCCCCTGCCCGGGAGCCCGGCGTAGATGAAGGCCGTGACGGTGTGGATGCTGATCGCCCAGGGGATGGAGAGGATGATCAGCGGCTTGACCCAGGCAGGCGGCGGGACTCCCTTGCGGTCGCTCTCCAGGACGGTCCAGCCGGTGACGATATTCAGGAGCAGGTAGCCGTTCAGCACGATCATGTCCCAGAAGAGGATCGACGTCGGCGAGGGGTAGAGGATGATGTTCATCACCCGGTCGGGGCGGCCCAGATCGATGAAGACGAAGGTGATGCACATGACCACGGCGGAAACAGCGAGAAACTCTCCCAGGATCGTGATCTTTCCGAAGGCCTTGTAGTCGTGGAGGTAGTAGGGGAGGACCAGCATCACCGCCGAGGCGGCGATGCCGACCAGAAAGGTGAACTGGGCGACGTAGAGCCCCCACGAGACGTCCCTGCTCATGCCGGTGATCCCCAGGCCGTAGTCGAGCTGCCGGAGGTAGAAGAAAAATCCCACGGCCGTCAGGGTGAGCAGGAAGGCCACCCAGATCCCGTATCCGCGACTTCCTCTCAAGGCTTTTTCGAGCACAGCAACCTCACAATCGATAGTAGACCTGCGGTCCTGTTCCCAGTTCCGGCCGGCGCCGGATCGAGAGCCCGCTCTCCAGGAACCGCCGGAGGTCCGATCCCTTCTCCTCCACATCCCCGAAGATCAGCGCCTTTTCCTTGCAGGCGAGGACGCAGGACGGCAGCAGCCCCCGGGCCAGACGCTCCTCGCAGAAGCTGCACTTCTCCACCACCCCTTTGGTCCGTGTAGGGAAATCCGGGTTCAGCTTCGGGATGAAGGGCCTCGGATCCCGGTAGTTCATGCTGCGGGACCCGAAGGGGCAGGCCGCCATGCAGAACCGGCAGCCGATGCAGCGGTGGTAGTCCATCATGACGATCCCGTCGCCTCTCTTGAAAGTGGCCTTCGTGGGGCAGACCCGCACGCAGGGCGGATTTTCGCAGTGGTTGCACAGCACCGGCACCGGGAGGCTCCGAAGGGCCCCGGGCATGGCGGGGTGAATCTCTGCGGGGAAGATGTGCTCCACCTTCTCCAGGGCGATCCAGTGGACATCGTCCTTCGGGTTCTTGAAATCGGGCACATTGTGGACGATATGGCAGGCGTCGATGCAGTCGCGGCAGCCCGGGCGGCACTTCGCGGCATCGACGGCCATGGCCCAGCGCTTCGCCACGAGGGGCCGGGCTCCCGGCGCACCTGCCGAAACGGCCTCACCCATCCCGGCCGGGGCCGCGGCACAGGACGCCCAGGAGGGAAGCAGCAGGCCGGCGGCAGAGATTCCGGCAATCTTCAGGAATTCCCTTCGGGTGGGCGCCATCAGCGGACCTCCTCGGGTATGATGTGGCAGCTCCAGCATTTCGGGCTGACCCCTGCGTAATCATGACAGCGGTCGCAAAACTCTTTCTTGTTGCTGTGGCACTGAAGGCAGGTTCCCGTCAGGCTGATGCCGTAGACCTTTCCATCGGTGGCCCGGTAGGTGCGGTTCGCATCCCGGACAGCGGAATCCCGCCAGGCGATCAGGAGCTTCATGTGGTTGGCCCGCATGTGGGGGGTCGTCTCCACGCAGAGCTTCTCCTGGAGCTCGGCGATCGCGGGCGTGTCGAGCCGGAGATCAGGTGGGGGAACCGGCTTTCCCCGGCCGTACCAGAACGGGAAGGTGGCCACGACCAGAAAAATGACAATCCCGGCGATGATTTTCCCCCGATTATAGAGTCTCATCATCCGCCTTTCCCGGCAGCGGCTCTCCGCGCAGGTCTGTCGTCCTCTCCTTCTCGCCCGTCATGACCAGGGCGTTGGCGAGCAGTTCGTGCACGCCCGAGATCGTCACTCCGGAGACCCAGTAGTCCATGAGGGGGCCGAGCGTCGGCCGGTCGATCGCGCACATGCAGGCCACGCGGTTCACCCCGTGCTTTTCCTTGACCGCTTTGACCGCCATGGCCCGGGGCATCCCGCCGCGGAGCCGCATCTCCATGTTTTCGTCGTTGCCCAGGCCAGCCCCGCTCCCGCAGCAGAACGTTTTCTCCCGGATCGTCTCCTCGGCCATGTCGTAGAAATGGTTGCAGGCGTGACGAAGGATGTAGCGGGGTTCCTCGAAAATCCCCATGGTCCGGGCCGGGTTGCAGGAGTCGTGGAAGGTGACCCGGAGGGCGTCGTTCCGGGCGGGGTCGAGTTTCAGCTTGCCGTGGCTGATCAGGTCGGCGCTGAACTCGGCGAGATGGACCATCTTCGTGGAGCGGGCGTTTTCGAACCTTGTCCCCGTGATCGGGGAGATGGGCTCCTCGAGGAAGTCGGCGGGGCCGTTCATCGTATCCATGTACTGGTGGATGACCCGCCACATGTGGCCGCATTCCCCTCCCAGGATCCATTTGACCCCGAGACGCTTCGCCTCGGCGTACATCTTGGCGTTCAGGCGCTTGACGGTCTCGGCGGAGGTGAAGAGGCCGAAGTTTCCCCCTTCGGAGGCATAGGTGCTGAAGGTGTAGTCGAGGCCGATCTCGTGGAAGAGCATCAGGTAGCCCATGCAGGTATAGGTTCCCGGATCGGCGAAGTAGTCGCCCGAAGGGGTGATGAAGAGGATCTCCGCCCCTTTTTTGTTGATGGGAACCGCGACCCGCACGCCGGTCCGGTCCTCGATGTCGTCGGCCAGGAATTCGAGCATGTCCTTGACGCCGCCGGGCTGGATCCCGAGATGGTTTCCCGTCCGGAAGCTGTTCGACGCCGGCTCCACCACCCAGTTGATGTTGCAGCCGACGAGGGTGAGCAGTTCCCTCCCCAGCATCGTGATCTCGGCCTGGTCGATGCCGAAGGGACAGAAGACGGAACAGCGGCGGCACTCGGTGCACTGGTAGAAGTAGTAGAACCACTCTTTCAGGACGTCGACGGTCAGATCCCGCGCGCCGGCGAGCCTCCCGAATCGCTTTCCCGACGCGGTGAAATAGCGGCGGTAGACCGAACGCAGGAGTTCGGCCCGCAAAACCGGCATGTTCTTGGGGTCCCCGGAGCCGATGTAGAAGTGGCATTTGTCCATGCAGGCGCCGCACCGGACGCAGGAGTCGAGGAAGATCCGGAACGACCGGTACTTGTCCAGGCGCTCGCGGAACCCCTCCAGGATGATCTCCTTCCAGTTTTCCGGCAGCTTCCAGTCTGCGTCCGTAGGCTGCCAGGACCTCGGGTTCGGCAGGTCAAGGGCGGTGAGGCTCTTGGCATTGCCGGCGTAGCTCCAGGTTCCCGGGCGAAAGACCGTCGGGGTATCCATCCAGGCGGTCTCGGGCGGTCTGTGCCGGATAGCGATCATCTCATCGGGTTTGGGCATCTTCTCGAGCGACATCGCTACTCCTTCTCCACCGGGATTCCCGCCGCCTTCATCTTCTCCCGGAACTCATCCTCGTACTCCGCGTAGGTATGGACCGCAACCGGAGCGTTCCAGGGGTTCACATGCCTCCTCATCCGGCTGTCATTCGCGAGGTTCCTGGTTGGGCTGAGGAAAATCCCCCCGGCATGCATCAGTTTGCTCATCGGGAAAAAGACCATCAGGGTGAAAACGAAACAGAGGTGCATGTAGAAGAGGGTACCGGCCCCCTTCGGGACGGCGGGGGAAAAGGTGACCCACCCGAGCACCAGGTTCTTCACCTGCAACAGATCGGCCGGAAAGAATTGCCGCATGAGGAGGCCCGTACCCACCGTGGCCAGGAGCAGGAGAAGGGCGAAGTAATCCGTGAAAAGCGAGATGTATTTCAGCTGCGGCCCGGCCACCCTCCGGAGGAACAGAAACGTGAGTCCGATCAGGATGGCTGCATCGCTCATGTAGAGCGTCGGGATGCCGATCTCGAAAAAACCGTCTAATCCGGCCAGACCGGTGACAAAGAGGGGAACCGGCTCGACAAAAAAACGGAGGTGCCGGAGCACGACGATCAAAAGCGACCAGTGGAAGAGGAGGCCGAAAAACCAGAGCCATTTGGCGCTTCCGTAGACGGGCCGCTGCTGATTGATCTCCATTTGGGTGTTCCGGAAGAGCGACCGGAAGAGGAGGAGCTCCATGGCCATCCGGCCCAGAACGCCCCAAAGACCGGAAGGGCTTTCCAGACGGGCCTGCCGGATCCAGGGCAGAGACTTCTCCTGGCCGCACACCGTGGGGATGCAGAACGGAACCGGCGTCCCGGCCCATCTCCAGACGCGGTAGACCACTCCCGCCAGAAAAAAACCAAAGGCCGCGTAGGGGACGATCACCGCGAGCACATAGGCCAGCACTCCGCTGAGGGAAACCCCCCAGAAAAGCAGGGTCAGGATCAGGATCGCAATCAAGGCCATCAACAGGTTCATATCGGCACTTTTGTTATCGCTCACATTCACAAAACGAGACCTTGGCACAACTTGGAAATCGTATCCCGGAAGCGCGCATTGGAGATTTTTCGGGGTACCCTGCCCCCGCAGCGGAGCGCCCGCAAAGACGACTGTTTGAGCGCGAAGCGCGAGTGGTTCGACAGGCTCACCATGACAGATGCCAACCCATAGCCTGTCCTGAGCTTGCCGAAGGGCAGGGTCGAAATAATATCCAGCGCGCGGAGGGATCGCAATTTTCAAAGGTCTCAAAACGTCGCACGGGTCACACCTTCCACGACGGCTCATCGCCGAACCGGATGATCGGTTTCTTCATGTCGGCCATGGCGTTCACGATCAGTTCTACAAGCCCTCCGTAATAGAGGCGGCTCCTCTCCTCGGCATGAAAATAGCCGAAGATGTCCCGGATGGACCCCTTGCAGTTCGAACAGGGGGCGCAGACATATTTCGGCACCTCCTGCGGTTCGTCCTTGAAGGCCTGGAGGATCTGGAGGAACTTTTTCCGGCTGCTGACGAGATAGCGCCACTCGGCGAAATTATGGCCTGACATGATGGCGAAGCCCGATCCCCCGCCGCAGCAGTAGTTGTCCACGCCGTGGGGCGTCATCTCCCGGAACCGCGGCGCGAGCTTCCTGAGGATCCGCCGCTGGGGCTCCACGATCCCCATGGCCCGGACGATGTTGCAGGGGTCGTGCAGGGTGACCGGGAAATCATTCCGCTTCGGGTCGAACTTGATCTTCCCCGACCGGACGATCGCATCCAGTGTCACCATGGCGGATTCGCGCGGCACGTTGAGCTCCCCCGTGAGCAGGCGGTCGGCAATGACCGTCAGGGCCTTGTGCGCGTGGCCGCATTCGCCGATGAGGATCTTCTTGACCTTCAGGCGCCGGGCGATGTCCGCGTGCTTGACGGCGACGCGGGAGAACTGGACGTCGTCGTACCACAGGCCGTAGTTTACGGCGTCGTAGCCCAGCGCCTCGGACGACATCGTCCAGGAGATCCCGGCCGCGTTGAAGATGATGGCGAAGGCCCCCACGTTCTCCGGCCAGGCGAGCATCTCCCCGGCGTTGTGGATCAGGAGGATGTCCGCCCCCTCGACATCCCAGGGGATCTCGACCTTGTAGCCCGTGATCTCCTCCATCTCCTCCCGGATGAACTCCATGCTGTCCTTCGCGGCCGGCGGGGTCATGCCGGTGGAGGAGCCGGCGCGGAGGTGCTGGACGGTCCCCTTATCGTGGATCTCCTTGGGGGCGATCCCCATCTCCTGGGAAAAGAGCTTGCGGATCTCGTGGCTGATGAGCGCGTTGTCCACGCCGATCGGGCAGACCGCGGCGCAGCGGCGGCAGAGGGTGCAGCGGTAGGCAAGCTCGGCGAGCCGGGCGATCAGCGTCCAGTTCAGGTCGATGTCGCCGGTCCATTTGGCGGTGATCTTCCCGCCCCGCTTGAGGTACTTGTTGTAGATCCGGCGCAGCACCTCGGCGCGGAACATGGGCCGGTAGATCTCCTTTTTGCCGCTCATCTCGTAGACGGGACAGGCATCGGAGCAGGTCTGGCACTTCGCGCAGTGTTCCATCGAGAGCATGAGCGGCTGGAGGAAGGTCCAGTTGTTCTCCTTTTCGAAGAGCTTCTTCAGACCTTCCAGAAACCGGCGGACCCACTCCTCTTCCTCTTCGCTGCTGGCAGGCTTGGGAATTCCGATGGCCACGGTATCGTCCAGGGAGGCTTCGATGGTCTTGACCTTCTCCGGCTTCAGGGGCGGGATCGCGGTCTGGTTGAAATCCTCATAAGGGGGAGGCAACGGGGTAAGGTCGCCCGGCTCGATGTGGCAGAGGCGTTCGGAAGGCGCGGCCAGATCGGCAGGCTTCAGAGGCATTTTCATTTCTTCTTCTCCTGCCCCGGCGCCGAACAGGCGATGTCGAGCCAGGACTTCTTTCCATCCGCTCCGACATGTCCTGCCGCCCAGGTCGGCCTCAGTTCGAGATTCTTCCGGACGCCGGCCTCGATTTCGCCGCCCGGCCGGTTCGGCGCATCGTCCCATTTGACCTTGTGGTAGAAGAAATACTTCATGAACATATGGGACATGTGGGTGAGCGGGATGTACGCCGCCAGGAGCGAGGCCGTGACGATGGCCACCACTCCCGCAGCGCTTGCGCCCGCTGCGTACCCGGCCGGGGCCCGCCCCCCGGTCAGCAGGCCGAGCACATAGGCCTTCGCGCCTTCCAGAAGCGGGTCGGAGAGGCAGCTGATCAGTCCGGAAAGGAAGAAAAGGCCGATGAAGACGAGATTGAAAAAGTCGCTCGGGGCGGAGTAATTTTTCAACTCCGGGTCGGTCCATCGCCGGTAGAGAAGCCCCAGGGAGCCAATCGTCCCAAGCACCAGGCCGCCCCATCCCATGACGGCGATGAGGCCGTCCAGGAGGGTCCGAAAAGCGTTCCCGGCGGCCAGGAAAGCAGCATCCCAGAGGGCGAAGCCGGCGTGGACCAGGAGCAGCACGAAGGTCGCGATCACCAGGTAGAGGCCGAAGTGGAAGGGAAAGGAGAGCCGCCACAGGCCCCTGTTTTCCCGCCAAAGCCCCCGGATGAGCAGGATCTCCGGCGCCATGTAGCAGAGCTCCGTCAGCCACGATTTCTCCCGCCCCTTTTCCCACCAGTCGATCTCTTCCATGTAGGAGCCGCCATAAGCGGCCCTGGCGGCCGTTTCGTGCTGGACGGGGTAGATCTCCCAGCGGACATGGAGGGGCAGGGAGAACTGCACATAAACCCGGTAGCCTGCCGCCAGGACGAACACCGCGATGCAGAGATAGGACAAGATGTAGAATCCCATGTCAGACGCACCCTGTCGGCTTGGAGAGCCCTGCCAGTTTGCAGGCGCCCTTGGCCGGTCCGGTCGGGAAGAGCTCGTAGAGTTTCTTCATGTCCATCTTGTTGTCCTTGAGAACTTTGCGCACCATGGGGGCGATGCCGAACTGCTTGTAGTAATCGCGCAGATAGTGGATCATCTTCCAGTGCTCTTCCGTCAGGGGACCCTCGATCCCCTCCGATTTGGCATAGGCCTGGGCAAACTCCTCGCTCCACTTGTCAAGCTCCTGCAGGAACCCATCTTCATCCACTTCGTAAGTCTTACCGTTCAGTTCAATCGTGGGCATTTCCATAACCTCCTAAATTTCTATTTCTTTTTGGCCCTTGCCAATTCCTGTTGACCGCAAAAGCAGGGGGCCGGCCCGCCGAGCCGATCCTCCCTGTATCTTCGGGCCGCGCCGATCATGGCCTCGGCCCAGAGGGGTGCACCCAGCGCATGCAGGTGGGAGAAGCCGGCCAGCACCTGGTTGCCGATCAGGCCGTCATGGCGGCCATCCATCCCCGTCCCCCGCTTCATCCGGAAGGCCATTCGTCCCTCGCCGGCTCCGCAGGAGAGAATCCGGCAGTAGTGGAACTCATGACCTTTCAAGGTCGCGCCTACCGGGAAGAAGGGGTTCTCCCTTTCCACCTCGAGGACCGTGTATCCGTGGCCCTGGGGACGCTTTTCCAGGCTGAAAGCGACCGGCAGGACGCCCGCCATCGGATGGCAGGCATCGCCGACCTTCAGGGATTCTCCCAGATAGATGAACCCCCCGCATTCGGCATAGACGGGGAGGCCGTTTTCCGCGGCCTCCCGAAGGGAGCGGCGGAATCTGGCGTTTTGGGAGAGCTGCTCAGCCTGCGTTTCGGGGAACCCGCCGCCGATGTACAGGGCATCGATCTCGGGCAGGCTCTCGTCCTTCAGGGCGCTGATTTCAATGACCCGGGCGCCGCCGTCGGCCAGCGCCTCGATGTTTTCCTGGTAGTAGAACTGAAAAGCCGCATCCCGGATCACGCCGATCCGGACCGGTTGTCCGACCTCCGCCTTTGGCGGGACGAAGCCCGGAAGCGCATCGCTCTCCCAGGGCGGGGCCTCCCTTGCGATCCGGATCAGCTCTTCCAGGTCCAGGTGCTCCTCGGCGACCCGCCCCGCCCTCGTCAGGGCCTCCCGGACGAGTTCGTGCTCCTGGGGAGGAATCAAGCCAAGATGCCGCTCCGGGAAATTCACGTCGCCCATCCTCGGCACGACACCGAGAACGGGGAGCCGGCAGATCTTCTCGACGGACTCCCGGGCGATCGCCCCGTGGCGGCTTCCCCCCACCCGGTTGAGGATGACGCCCCGGATGTCCACTGCCGGGTCGAGATGCAGGCAACCCAGCACCATTGCGGCCGCGGTCCGCGTGACCTTGTCGCAGTCGACCACCAGGATCACCGGGGCATGGAGCAGCTTCGCGAGCTCCGCCGTGCTGTGCTCCCCTTCGGTCGTCATGCCGTCGTAGAGCCCCCGATTCCCCTCGATCAGGCAGAAGGATCCGGCCCGCGCGCGCCGTGAGAAAGAACGGACCACCTGTTCCCGCCCGATCAGGAAGGTATCCAGGTTATAGCAGGGCCCCTCCGCCGCCTGGGAGAGCCAGGCGGCGTCGATGTAATCGGGCCCCTTCTTGAACGGAACGACCCCGAGCCCCCGCTGGCGCAATGCGACGGCCAGGGCCACGGAAAGGGTGGTCTTCCCCGCGCCGCCCCGAAGGGCGGCCAGGACCAGCCGGGGGCAGGGGCGGTTCATCGGGGCATCCCCTGCCCCCTTCGTTTCAATCCGCCGCTGATCCTTCTGATTCGGCACACTTTCCCTCTTCCTTCGGGAAGAATTCCGTCAGCATGATGTAGGTCGTGCTGCCGCTCGACCAGTAGCGGAGGATATCCGCGTCGATCAGTTCCTTGAGGATGTTCTGGACGGCGTGCCGGTCGTCTCCCGGGAACCACCGCGTGATGTCGCGGACATAGAACATCTTCTTGTCCCCGCAGGACTTTTCGTTGAACGTCGCGATAACGCGTGACTTCAGATCCTCGCCCATGATCACTCCCATTTGTACTGCATCGACGACCGGAAGGTGTCCGTGGCCAGATCGAAATCGTCGATGTGCTTGTCGGTGAACGGGATTCCCGTGAGGGTGAAGAACCTCTCCCACCCGACCCGCTCGATCCACTCCCCGACCCGTTCGTGCTTCCGGGCGTGGCTGGCGTAGACTTCGATGATGTTCTTCACGGCATCGACGACTTCCGGCCACCGCGGCGGGTTATTCGGGAGGTAGGGAATCGCCAGCTTCGAAAAGGCCGGCGGGGTCCGGGCGTTGGAGACCTTGCCCCCGACCCAGATGGAGATCCCGTCGTTTTCCGGATCGGCGATGGGCATGGCCGGGCAGACCGTGTAGCAGTTGCCGCAGTACATGCACTTCTCGTCGTTGACCGTGACGGTCTTGTTCTTCATGTCCCCGCGGATCGCGCCCGTGGGGCAGGAGGCCACCGTGGAGGGGATCTCGCAGATGTTCGGGACCCGGGTGTTGTCCGGCTTGGGCACCGTCCGGTGGACGCCGAGGATGGCGATATCCGAGCAGTGGACGGCACCGCACATGTTCAGGCAGCAGGCGAGCGCGATCCGCACGTGGTTGGGAAGCTTCATCGTGACGAAATAGTCGTAGATCTCGTCCATCAGGGCCTTGACCGGACCCGAGGCGTCCGTGGCCGGCGTATGGCAGTGGACCCACCCCTGGGTGTGGACGATGTTCGAGATCGCATGGCCGGTCCCGCCGACGGGGTAGCCGCGCTTCTTCAGTTCCATAAGCAGCGGTGCGACTTTCTCTTTGTCGGAGAGGAGGAATTCGATATTGTGACGGCTCGTGAAGCGCAGGAAGCCGTCCGAATACTGGTCGGCGATCGCACAGATCTCGCGGATGTGTTCCGTCGAAAGAAGCCGCGGCGAGCCGGCGCGGACCGTGTAGAGCTTTTCACCCGATTCCGCCGTGTGGACCATGCAACCGGGCTGCGGGATTTCGTGGTAGCGCCACTTCCCGTAATTCCGCGCAATGACGGGGGGAAGCATCGTCTTGTAATCAGGGGGGCCGATATCCGTCTTGGCCATCTCACTTCACCTCCTTTTTGATTTCCTCGGGCCAGAAGAAGACGTAGGGGTTCGCACGCGGCGCCTTGACCATCTGCGGCACCGCGGGCAGCCCGACCGCCCGCAGGAAGGTCCTCATTCCCAGGCGCTTGACCAGTTCGCCCAGCCTCTCCCGGGACTTGGCGTTTTCGTCCCACCAGTCCTGGATTTTGAGGACCAGGTCCTTCAGTTCGTCGTAAGGCGGCGTGATCTTCATGAACGGTACGATGACCCAGGAGAGAAGCGCCCCCTGCAGGATGGGTGCCTTGCCGCCGATGAGGATGGCGGCCCCCTTTTCCTCCCCCTGCCGGAGGGCCTTGGGCATCAGGTTGATGCAGTGCATGCACCGCGTGCAGTCCTCGTTGTAGATCTTGAGCTTCTTTCCATCCAACTCCATGCACTTCGTGGGACAGAGGTCGCAGACCTCCTTCTGGATGTCGAGGCCCGCTGCCGCGGCGGCTTGAACCTCCGCCTGGTCGATGCGGATGTCCCCCTTCCAGGTGCCGATCACGGCCAGGTCCGACCGGGCGATCGAGGCGACGCAGTCGTTCGGACAGGCCGAGATCTTGATCTTGAACTTGTAGGGGAACATCGGACGGTGGATCTTGTCCTGAAAGTCCATGGTGATATTGTAGCAGGCGTCGAGGCTGTCGATGCAGGCCCATTCACAGCGCCCGGGGCCCACGCACGCGCTCGGGGTCCGGAGGGCGGAGCCCGAACCGCCGAGGTCGAATCCCGCCTCGGTCAGGTCGTCGAACAAGGGCTGGATGTGGTCCGTCGTCGTCCCCAGGAGGATCGCATCCCCCGTGGAGCCGTGCATGTTCGTAAGTCCGCTGCCGTGCTTGTCCCACACATCGCAGAGGCGGCGCAGGGCATCGGTCTTGTAGAACCACCCCGTCGGATGGTTGACCCGGAGGGTGTGGAAGGCCTGGACATTCGGGAAGAGGTCGGGGCGGTCCGAGTACCGTCCGATCACGCCGGACCCGTAGCCCTTGACGCCGACGATGCCCCCATGCTTCCAGTGGCCGATCTTGTCCTTGTAGGAAAGCTCCAACTGCCCCAGGAGGTCCTCCGCCATGGGGCTTTTCTCGGCGGCCTGCTTCATGTCTTTGACGAAGCTGGGCCACTTTCCCCCTTCCAGCTGATCCAGAAGGGGCGTCTGTTTTTTTGCCATCATCAACACCTCCACTCTTTCTCCCAGCGTCCGGACGATCGGCGCTGCCGGGTAGATCGTGACAGAGAGCACCACAGGTGCTCTCACGATTGTTGCTGCCACGGTCCGATGGCCGAGGCGACGGCCTGGCCATCCAACCGCCATTCGTCAAGGCGACCCTAAAGCTTCGACCAGTAATCGGCGAACACCAGCGTGGAGAGGATGACACCCAGCGGGACATTGACGCAAACCCCAATGGTGAAGGCCCAGAAGGGTTTCATCCCGAAGGTGAACATCTCCTTGAAGCGTGTGGAAAGGCCGATGCAGAGGAAGCAGAGCACGAAGGCCCAGGTGCGGAGATTCTTGATCGGCCCGATGACGTTGGGATTCAGGACGCTGTCTTCCCAGTTCGTGCTTGCGGCGAGTTGGCTGATCGCCGCGATCTGGCCCGGGTCGGTGACTTTGGACTTGAGGGCCTTGAGTTCATCCCCCGCCAGCGCCCCCTTGAAAGTCAGGGTCTTCTTCTCAGCATCCACCTTCAGCCGATCGGCCAACTCCGGCGGGACCTGGAACTGCGAGAAATCCGCCTTGTAGTCCTTCCCTTTGAATTTTCCCTCCCATTTGGCCTTGCCCAGATAGTCGGCCGGCGTCAGCGTTGTGACGTAGCTGACCACGAGGCAGGCGACAAAGAATCCGATCACGAACTTCGGGAAGCGCTCCCAGATGACCCCGGCGCCGACGGTGCTCCGCTTCCCGTCCTCACAGGCCTCCCAGTACATGCAGGAGACAAAGGCCAGAATGAGGCACCAGATCCCGATCCAGATGTCGCGGCCGATGACCTTCATCAGGGTGAAGGTCTGGATGGGGGCATCGCCGAAACGGGTGGCGAGCTCAGCGGCCACGGCAAACCCCGCTGCATCGGCGAATTCCGATGAGCCGATGATGGCGCCTGCCACGCCGGGGGAAACGGTGTCCGGAACGAGCTGCTTCATGGCGAAGGAGAGGACGAAGATCATGACGATCGCCCAGACTGTAACGATGGCGATGGTGATCGAGATGTGCTCCTTCTTGGCCTTCACCGCGCCGCCCACGGCAATGGCCGCGGAGACGCCGCAGATGGCCCCCCCGGTGCCCAGGACTGCACCGAACTGGGGTTCCAGCTTGAAAATCCTTGTCGCGGCCAGATAAATCGCAAACCAGGTGCAGACCGAGATGATGGTGGCCTGCATCAGGGCGGCCGGACCGGCTTTGACGATGACGGTGACCGGCAGGGTCGCCCCCAGAAGGACGATACCGGTTTTGATGTAGTATTCCGTCCGCAGGGAGACCTTCAGCCAATCAGGCATCTTCCAGATGTTGGAGATGATCAGGCCGATGAGGAGGGCCAGAAGAGGGGCCTCGATGTTGAAGTCTTTCATGACCTGGAGACTGGCCAGGTAGAAGATGATCAGGGCGCCGACGAAAAGGATGATGAATCCGGGGATGAAATGGCCCAGCTTGTGGCCCATGAGCTTCATGGAGAAACTGAAGACCACGCCAAGCACGATGAAGATGGTCAGATAACCGCCGAAATTCTTCGCCAGATCGGTCCCGACGCTGGCGAAATCGCTCACCTTGCCGGGAAGCACCGCCCATCCCTTGATGGAGGTGCCCAGCCACAGGGCGACAATGGCTACAAGGACGAGACCGAGTCCAAGCCATACCGACCACCAGTCTTCCGTCTTCCAGAGTTTCTGAAAACCATTTTCTTTCATCTGGCTCTCCTTCCTAGACGATCCGTCTCACGGTTGGGGGTGATGCACCCGATTTGAACAATCAGACGCAACGCGCTGGAAAATTTGAAAGAGCGGAAGAGCGTCCACCACTGGAAAAACTGGATTGGATTTTACAACACAATCGGCACAAAACAAACTTTATTTTGGATACCGAACTTTTCATTTGGAATCCCGCATTAAAATCGATATAGATCGTCCTGTTTCCCCGGATTGAAGCGCATGAGAGCGAGGCAACAAGATGGCACCGCAGATCGCAGATCAGCTTCCGCACTTCTCCGCAACTCTTCCCGAGAGGCCCTGCGCCCTGCTCTGGGACGAGTCGTTCCTCTGGGGGGTGATGGCCTGGCGGGCGCTCCGGGAAGCCGGGCTGCCCTTTGACCTCATCCGGTCGGCAGAGATCGGGGAAGGAGGGCTTGGCCGCTACCGGATGCTCTTTGTGCCCGGCGGCTGGGCGTCGAACAAGATCAACGCATTGGGGATGAAGGGGAGAGATGAGATCCGGCGTTTCATCTCCGCGGGGGGCAGTTATCTGGGGATCTGCGGCGGGGCGGGAATGGCCACCGAAGACGGGCTCGATCTCCTGCCCGTCCGCAGGAGGCCCTCATCGGAAAGGGTCCCCAGCTTCAGCGGCCGCATCCGCCTTTCCTGCACCGGGCACACGATCTGGCGGGACGCCGAAACGCCCGTCTACCATGCCTGGTGGCCCTCGCAGTTCATGATCCCGGACCCGAACATCCATGTTCTGGCCCGGTATGAGGAGCCGCAGGCAGACGCCTACAGCTCGGATATCCGTGTTTCAGACGGCAGCGTCGCCGGCTGGGCCGAACTGGAGCGGCGCTACGGGATTCTGCTGGACCCGGCGCGCCTGCGCGGCGAACCGGCCGTCGTCGAGGGCCGGTTCGGACGGGGGAAGGTGATCCTGTCGCTCATCCATTTCGATACGCCCGGAGACCGGGCAGGTGCGGTTGTCCTGAAAAACCTCTGGGAGTATCTCTCTTCGGGCGGCTCGGTCCGTGAGGAAATGGGCCCGGGGAGTTCGGGAGGACAATCCGATCCCGGTCCCGGCGAAGCGGAGGAGACCGCCGGCCCGGCCCCCCCGCAGACAATCATCGATGTGCTCGGGAAGATACGGGCGACCGTGGCCGATCTGATCGAGACCGGTGCAAGACATTCCCTGTGGTACCGGCGTAATCCTCTGCTCCTCCAGTGGCGCCGCGGCATCCGAGGATTGGAATACTCCACGCTGGACCTGATGGTCGGGGAAATCGGGAAGAGGCTCGACCCGGGGGGCTTCGGATATCCGGAAGCGCGGCCGGGGGTTCCCGAATCCATGGAGCCGGCAGGGCTGCATGCGCAGCTGGAGGAGATCCGGCGGCTCCTTCTCCCCTTTGTTGAAAAGGCACAGCGCCTTCTGGACCGGGAGAGGTCCTACATGCAGGAGGCCCAGCTCTCACCGCTGGCCTGCGATGACGAGGAGATCGGGCGGCTGAGACGGGAGCTCTTCGGTTCAACGATGAGCCATGGCGGAGAGTTCAAGCGCCTTATCGATGCGGTGGCTGGCCTGTTGTACAAGCTGATCCGTCGGTCATGAAGGATTCTCATCGCCTTGTTTCCCGAAGCGAATCCGCTCCCCGCACCCTCCATCAATCGCCCGGATCTTTCGGCCAAGTCCCGTTCCGCCCGGACCGGAGGTATCATGTGGCAGCCGGTTCCGCCTCTTCCAGGGTGTAGCGGACGTTCAGTCTCAGGTCGGGGCGCAGGGAGTTGTATACGGAGCAGTACTTGTCCCGGGAGAGGGCGACCGCGCGATCGACCTTACGGTCATCGAGATTGGCGCCGGCCAGATGGAAAACGATCTCCACCGCCTGGAAATACTGGGGAGGATCGGGATTGCGCGTCCCCGTGAGCTCCATCCGGAAATGGTGGATTTCCATCCGCATCTTCTTCAAGATGGAGACGATGTCGATGGCCATGCAGCCACCCAGAGACATCAGCAGGGCCTCCGTCGGCTTGCAGCCCCACTGTGCGTCCGCATCGAATTCGAGCTCATAGCCCTGGGGTGTCGCCCCCACGAAGACCAGATCACGGCTCCAGGTGAGCGTCGCTTTCGTCACGGGACCGATCTTCGCCTTGTACCCCCGCAGCTCTTCCTTCAGATCATCCTGCTCTTCTGCCGTCATGGCTTCCTCTGTGAATAACGCTCCATGGAACCCCGGCGTCCGGTGGTCAGGCGGCCGTGAAGCTCTCCCCCGGCTTCAGCCCCGCTTCCGCGGCGAAGGCACCGGCCTCCTGCTTGCCCGCATCGGTCCGGACCTTGGCGATCCGGATCGCACCGCCAGGAGCGGCCACAGTGAATCCGGCTGCATCGGCGGCCACGACCTCTCCCGGACGGGCACCTGCCCGTGCATCCGCAAGCCGGGCATCGAAGAAGTGGACCTTCTTCCCCCGATGGAAGGAGTACGCCCCCGGCTGGGGGTCGCAGCCCCGAATGAGGTTGTAGACCTCGGCGGCAGGTTTGGTCCAATCGATCAGGGCGACCTTGTCGTTGCAGAGCGGCTCGTAGGTGGCCAGGCTCTCGTCCTGGACAAGCCGCGGCGCCCTGCCCGCCTTGATCAGATCGACGGATTCCGCAATGGCCCCGACGCCCAGGGGGAACAGCCTGTTGAAATAGAGGGAGCCGGTCGTGTCCTCGGGTCCGATCGCGACCCGTTTCTGGAGGAGGACGGCCCCTGTGTCGATCCCCGCGTCCGCCCAGAAGATCGAAAGTCCCGTCTCCTTGTCCCCCATAATGATGGCCCAGTTGATCGCGCTTCCGCCGCGGTGGCGGGGGAGGATCGATGGGTGGTAGCAGATCGACCCCAGGACCGGGGCCTCGATGAAGGCAAGCGGGATGATGTCGGTGACGAAGGCCATGATCAGCAGGTCGGGATTCGTGGCCTTGAATGCTGCCAGCGCCTCCGGCGCCTTGTAGCTTTCCGGCTGGTGGACCGGGATTCCCCGCCCCTCGGCGGCCGCCTTCACGGGATCGGGCTTTCCTCCCGGCTTCCCCTGGGGGAGCCAGGCGCCGATGATCTCTTCCCCCCTGTCCGATAACGTTTCCAGGACCTTGGCGCCGAAGGCGGCCTGTCCCATGATCGCAATGCGCATATCTTCTCCTTAGTGACTTGTCCAAGATTCGAGGTTCCGCCGGATCGGACAGCATCCGAGGGCAATGACTATCTATCACGCCCTTGCGTGCTTTTCAAAATGGAATTGCATTGGGAAAAATCCTGTTAACAAATGGCATGATAACCGATTCTTCCGGAATCGGCGTGTGAATATTAAAGACTTGACACCACATCCCATGTAGGATATCGGAAGTCCTGCCTTCTGATCGATTGGCAGATTTCCTTTTAGGATACGGGCCCACTCCCCGGGGCCCTGCCCCAGCTGGCATCCGGGGTTTGCTTCCACTGATCCGACGACAGTTGCGGAGGTCGACATGAACGGCGCTCATGCGTTGGTCGAAATGTTAAGGGCATATCAGGTTGAGTTCGTATTCGGCGTTCCCGGAGACACCAGCCTTCCCCTGTATGAAGCTCTGCACAACGCGGCTCCCGCCATCAAGCATATCCTGGCCAGAGACGAGCGGTCGGCCACATTCATGGCCGACGCTTACGCGAGGCTGGCGCACAAGCCGGGCATCTGCGAGTGCCCCAGCGGCGCGGGGCCGCTGTACTCGGTTCCGGGCATTGCCGAAGCCAACGCCTCCTCCATCCCGGTGATCCTCATCACCTCGGACATCGCCCTGGCCGGCGAAGGCAAGCAGACCATCACCGAACTGGATTGCCAGAAGCTGTTCGACTCCATCACCAAATGGTCCAGCGTCCTCAAGAGCGTGGCCAAGGTTCCGGAAGTGGTCCGGCGCGCCTTCAGGATCGCCACCACCGGTCGCCCCGGCGCGATCCACATGGCCTTTCCCAAAGAAGTCATGACCGGGGAGTTGGATGGCAACAAAGGCGAACTGTATGCCGAGGTGGAGTGCGCAACCTATCCGGCCTACCGCACCCGCGGCGCCCGCGGGGAGTTGGAGAAGACGGCGGACGATCTGATTCAGGCCGAGAGGCCGATCATCATCGCCGGTGGCGGAGCCAACCACTCCCAGGCAGGCCATGCCATCACCAACCTTGCGGAGTGGCTCTCGATTCCGGTGGTGACGACGATTTCCGGCCAGGGACTCATAGCCGACGACCATAGGCTGGCCCTGGGCGTGATCGGCGACAACGGCTTCCACCCCCATGCCCATAGGGCCGTCGAGGAGGCAGACGTCCTCCTTTACGTGGGCTGCAAGATGGGCTCCGTCTCCACCATCAACTGGTCGATGCCCTCCCGCAAACCCGATCGGAAGATTATCCAGGTCGATCTCAATCCGGAAATGCTGGGCAACAACTTCCAGAACGCGTTGAGCGTGGCCGGCGATGCCAGGCTGATCATGGAGGATCTCTCCGTTCTCGTCCAGGCCAAGACGATCCGGCGGACGGAATCGGCCCGGATGAACCGGCTGAATCAGGAAAGGGCGCGGTTCTGGGACGCCGCCGAGGGGGAGTTCGTTTCCGAGAAGACCCCGCTGAAACCGCAGCGGATCATCGCCGCCCTGAACAAGAGGATGCCGCGCGTCACCGTGGTGATCGCCGATGCCGGCACGCCCACGCCCTACACCACCCGCTACCTGAAACTCAGGGGCAACGGCTCGCGCTTTCTCATTCCCCGGGCCTACGGGGGGTTGGGTTATGCCATCCCTGCCGTGGTGGGGGCACACTTTGCGCGCCCCGACGCGCGCCTGATCGGACTTTTCGGGGATGGCAGTCTGGGCATGTCCGCGGGAGAGCTTGAAACCCTGGTCCGGCTGAACATACCGGCGATCCTGATCCATTTCAACAACAGCATGTTTGGATGGATCAAGTGCCTCCAGAAACTCCACAGCGACGAGAAGTATCTCTCCGTGGACTTCACCCCCGGCAACCCGGCCATGGTGGCCCGGGGATTCGGGATGAAGGCGCTCGACATCAGAACGCCGGGCGAACTGGAAGCGGGGCTGGATGAAGCGTTCGCCGCGAAGGGCCCGGTCTTTCTGGACGTGGTATCGGAAACGGAGGTGGATCAGCTGCCGCCGGTTTATACATGGCACAGGGCGGCCGAAAGACTGGCGCGGAATCAAAAAGGCCAGGGCTGAAGTCGGCCTGAACGGTTGATCTTGGCGGTCACAGGCGGTTGCACCCTCGATGCAACCTTTCAGGATGTCATGGGATCCATCTAATTTTATCAAACGCTTGAGGAGGGAGACATGAAAGATCTTTTGCGGAAAGGCATCTTTGCTCTTTTGCTGGCAATGGCGCTGGTTCTGCCGCTGGCGGCGGGACCGGGGACCGCTTCGGCCGCCGAGGCCTTAAAACCGACCACCCTGACCTGGGTTGCCGGCGGGGTCGGCGGCGGTTGGTATGTCCAGGCCGGCGGCATCGCCCGTCTGATCACGGAAAAGGAGCCCAAACTGGTCGTCAAGGTCGTGCCCGGCGGGGGTATGGTCAACCCGGTCCGGGTTTCCACCGGCAAGGACGACCTGGGATGGGGCATCACCTTTGTGGACAAGATGGCCTACAGCGGCATGGCGCCCCTCTTCGAGAAGCCCAATCCCAATGTTCGCGCCATCGGCGGCATCTTCGGCACCTACTACGTCCACTTCGTGGCCGCCCAGGACAAGGGGATCAAGACCGTGCAGGAATTGGCCGATATGGTCAAGGCGGGCAAGGCGGTCAACGTGGCTGCGCCCATGAAGGGCACCTCCGACCTCCCGCTGATCGAGAACGTTCTGGCCTTCTACGGGATCTCCCTGGAGGCCATCAGGAAGGCCGGCGGGAAGGTCCACCAGGCCGTCTACGCCGACATGACCAGCCTCTACCAGGATCGGCACGTGGATTATGTGTTCACCCACCTGGCCCTGCCGGCCGCGGCGGTGACGGAGATGTTCGTCAGCCGTCCCAGCGTCGTGCTGGGAATGTCCAACGCCTGCATCGACAAACTCGCCAAGGACCTGGGCACCCTGGGAACGGATTCAGGGCATCAGATCATCCGTAAAGGCACCTACAAGGGGCAAGCTGAGGATGTTTCCACGGTGGTGAGCACGGGCGAACTCCTGGCCGGCAAGAACGTCGCTGAAGATGCGGTTTACGCCATCACGAAGATCCTCTGCCAGAACGTCAAGGAGCTCCACAAGATCAACAATGCCAACGAGACCTTCATCGCGGAAAAGGGGTGGCTGCACGTGGCCGTTCCCCTCCACCCCGGTGCGGCAAAGTATTACAAGGAAGCCGGTTACATGAAATAGCATTGGAAGCCGGTTCGATATCCGTAGACCATGGGTCGGAGGAGCGGAGAAGGCCCGCGCCTCCGACCCGGCAGGGCGCCGATCTGCGCAGGCCGATGGCCCGGAAGGCAATCAATCACGAATGGAGACGGTTCATTGAGAACGCTAACGGGTTGGAAAAAAACGGTGATCGGCCTCTGGCTGACGGTGGTTTCGGTCTTTGCCCTCTACACAGCGACCTTCGGCATCATGCAACCCCGGATCCAGCGGGGCGTTCATCTCCTCTTTCTGCTGCCGATGGCCTTTATCCTCTTTCCGGCGAGCAAGAGGACGGCGGCGGACAGGATTCCTGCGTATGATTGGATCCTGGCCTTCCTGGCGCTCCTTCCCGCCCTCTACATCATTTTCAACAACGGCGCCCTGAGTTCCCGGTTTGAATTCGTCGATCCCCTGACACCCCTTCAGATGGGACTGGGTGCCCTGAACATCGTCCTGCTCCTCGAGGCGATCCGCAGGGCCGTGGTTCCGGCCATGACCATCCTGATCTGCGGCTTTTTCGTCTACGTCTTCGCCGCGCCCAACTTTTCAGGGGTCTTCTACTGCAAGCCCCTGCCTCTGTCCGAACTGATCGAGATGGAGTACATGCTGACCGACTCCGGAATCTACGGCTCCATCACGGGCATTTCCGCCACCTTCGTCGCCCTTTTCGTCATCTTCGGCTCCATCATGGAAGGAACCCAGACCGGGAAGTTCTTCACCGACCTTGCCTGCCGGCTGACCGGCAAGAGCCAGGGAGGACCGGCCAAGGTGGCCGTCGTCAGCAGCGCCTTCTTCGGATCGATCAGCGGCGTGGCGGCGGCCAACGTCTATGCCACCGGAACCTTCACCATCCCGATGATGAAACGGCTGGGCTACCGCCCGCAGTTCGCCGGGGCGGTGGAGGCGGTCGCCTCCAGTGGCGGGCAGTACATGCCGCCGATCATGGGCGCCGGCGCCTTCGTGATGTCCGAGATCACGGGCATCCCCTATCTCGACATCTGCGTGGCGGCCGCTCTGCCGGCGATTGCCTACTATGCGAGCCTCGCCATCCGGGTTCACTTCATCGCCGTCAAGGACAACTTGAAGGGCATGAAGGAGGAGGACATGATGGTGCCCCTGTCGGTCATCATCAAGGATTCCTACCTGCTCATCCCCCTGTTCGGCCTCATGGGGCTGCTCATCGCTGGCTATTCCGTCTTCATGGCCGCCATGGGAGCCATCGCCATGTCTTTCCTGATCAGCTTCTTCAAGAAGAAGACCGCCATGACCCCCGGAAAAACACTGGAGGCGCTGCGGTCGGCCGGACAGAACATGGTCATGATCGCCCTGGCCTGCGCCGGTGCCGGGATGATCGTGGCCATCGTCACCCATACGGGTCTGGCCTTGGGCATCGCCACGGTGATCACCAACTGGTCGGGAGGCCACCTGCTGCCGGCCCTGATGCTGATCATGGTCACATCCCTGATCCTGGGCATGGGCATGCCCTGCACTCCGGCCTACATCGTCGCCATCACGATCGGCGGCCCGGCCCTGGTGGCCCTGGGGGTCAACCTGCTGGCGGCGCACCTCTTCGTCTTCTACTTTTCCATCCTGGCGGAGGTCACCCCGCCCGTCTGCATTCCCGCCTACTGTGCGGCCTCCATCGCCGGCGCCAAGCCGTTGCAGACGGGTTTCGAGGCCTTCAAGATGGCGATTGTGGCCTTCACGATCCCCTATATCTTCGTCTTCAACCACGCCCTCCTGCTCAAGGGAGGGATCGTCGAAACCCTGTCACTGGCGTTGTGGATCATCATTTCCGTCGTCTTCCTCTCCGCGGCCGTGACAGGATTCTTCTTCAAGCGAATCAATTTGCTCGTAAGGGCGGTCATGCTGGTCGCGGCCGCCGGGGGGGTGATCCTCTGCACCGACCGGCCGATAGTCGCCCAGCCACTGGCCTTCGGTATCGCCGCCGCGGTGACGCTGGCTTTCCTGGCCTATGTCTACCTCGGGACGCCCAGGCAAAACCGAGCGGCCTGAAACCAATAGGATAAAACATGGACGATTTTCTGAAAAAACTGGGCATCGGGGAGGTCAATTCCGGCGCCACGACCGGCCGCAGTGACGGCTGGTTGAAAACCGGCGGCCGCGATCTGGTCAGTGTTTCGCCCATCGACGGCCGGCCGATCGCGAAAGTCGTCCAAGCGGACACCGCCGACTACGAGCAGGTGATCGAAAAAGCCCACGCAGCCTTCGCGAAATGGCGCATGACACCCGCTCCCGTCCGGGGTCAGATCGTTCGTGAAATCGGCGATCTCCTGCGCGAGCACCAGGCGCCGCTGGGGAGACTGGTGACCTGGGAAATGGGCAAGATTGCGGCGGAAGGCCGGGGTGAAGTCCAGGAGATGATCGATGTCGCCGACTTCGCCGTCGGCCAGAGCCGGATGCTCTACGGCCTGACCATGCACAGCGAGCGGCCGCGGCACCGGATGTACGAGCAGTGGCACCCCCTGGGCGTCGTGGGTGTCATCACAGCCTACAATTTCCCCGTGGCCGTCTGGTCCTGGAATGCGCTCATCGCGGCCGTCTGCGGTGATGTCGTTATCTGGAAGCCCAGTTCG
>JAJFTY010000127.1 GCA_021372695.1 Deltaproteobacteria bacterium | reverse complement strand
GGTCGTACTGCCGGCGGGGGACGCGGCGGTAGGGGGCGGACTGCCTGAGGAAGGCATAAAGTGCGTCGATGTCCCACGTCTCGACGCCCGTCATGGCGAGGATCACCTGGGCCAGGACGGCGGCATAGAGAAAATCGTGGCCGTGGGTGGGGAAGAGGCGGCCGCGGCTCGTGCCGCCGACGCCGTGGCCGGAGCGCCCGATCCGCTGGATCGCGGCCGAGATGGAAGGCGGCGTCTGGATGAGAATGACCTCGTCGAGCTCTCCGATGTCGATCCCGAGTTCCAGTGAACTCGTGGCCACGATGGCCTTAAGCTCACCTTTCTTGAGCCGCTCCTCCACGGCCAGGCGGATCTCCCGCGAGAGCGAGCCATGGTGGGCGTAGGCGAGCGTCTCTGAGCCTCCCTCGTTGATCAGCCGCGTCACCTTCTCGGCGGTGCGGCGGCTGTTGGCGAAAAGGAGGGTCGCGCGGTTCTGACCGATGATCTCCCGGAAGGTGTCGGCGAGAACGGGCCACCAGGAGGCGTCGACGAGCTTCTCCCGTGCGTCGGGCGGGAAGGAGACGCGGATTTCGGTCCGCTTCTCTTCGCGCGAGGAGACGATCTCGACGGGCCGCTTTTCGTAATGGCCGGCCTTGGGATCGCCCTTCGGGATGAACCCCCCGACGAACGCGGCCACGGCGGGAAGCGGTCGGACCGTGGCTGAGAGGGCGATCCGCTGGAATTCGCCGGTCAGGAGGACGAGCCGTTCGACCGCCGTGATCAGGTGGGTCCCGCGCTTCGTCCCGACAACGGCGTGGATCTCGTCGAGGATGACCGTCGCGATCCCCGTGAGCATCGCCCGGCCGCTCCGGGAACTCAGCAGCAAATTCAGGCTCTCCGGGGTCGTGATCAGGATCTCGGGCGGCCGCCGGGCCATCCTTCGGCGCTCCTCGGCGGGGGTGTCGCCGCTCCGGGTAAGGGCGCAGACCTCCGGGAAGGGGGCGCCCGCCGTCCGGAAGAGCTCCTTCAGCTCCGCGAGCGGCGCTTCCAGGTTCCGCCGGATGTCGTTGTTCAAAGCCTTCAGCGGCGAGACGTAGAGGACCCGGGTGAGGCCCGTTCCCCAGGCGCCGGTGATGAGCTGGTTCAGGGCCCAGAGGAACGCGGTGAGGGTCTTGCCGCTTCCCGTGGGGGCGGTGATCAGGGCGTGCCTCCCCGCGGCGATGACGGGCCACGCGAGCCCCTGGATCTCTGTGGGCGCACCCAGCCGCTCCTCGAACCATTTCCGGATGAGGGGATGGAACCGGGAAAGGGGTCCTTGGCCATCCATGAATCTTTACCGTCCCAAGGAAGTCCGGCGACGTGCGGGGCCAAACGGGACCGCGTCCGCCGTATCATTCAAGCGGCGGGGCATCTCTTTTTTCCCCTTGCTTGCCGGCAGGCGATCTGCAAGTTGCCCTGGAGGTGTTCCGGGAAGAACCCGTTTACTTCAGGATCGAGCGGTCCGCGGGAGAGATGTCCCACGTCCCGAACCCCGAGGCCTCTGCCCGGCCGACAGGCCGCGTCGGCCAATTTCCCCCGCAAGAGCCGTCCAGTCCATCGACGGTCTTCCCGGATGCAGGCTCGCCTATTCGCCGAATTCCGGGATGTCGTTTGCCCGCATGATCTTCAAGACCCTGTTCTGGGGGGTCGGCTCGATCGTGGAGCCGATGAAATCCATCGGAATCTTCTTAAAATCGATCGTTTTCAGGTCGATGATCGTGTATCCGTTATTCGCGACATGGCTGGGGGCGATCTTGCCGCCGCCCTGGAAATAGACCGCGTTCTGCGTGTAGACGACGCCGTTGCCTAGGTCCTTCAAGACCCTCCAGATGGTGTTGCTCCGGTAACCCGAGCCGGGCCTTCCGAAATAGGGCACCGAGCAGGAGGAGATGACGAAATCCGCCTGATACAGCGCTTCCTGCGTCGATGCGGGAACCGGGAGGACCTTGGTCAGGATATGGCCCCGGGCAAAGCGTTCCGGGGAATCGAACCCCCCGGGCATGCCGGTGAGGCTGTTGTCCTTCTCGACGTTCAGCGCCGCATACTTCTTCACCATCTCCTGTTGCTGCGGGTAAGTGGGGCTGTTGGTCAGTACGTTCCCGGCATTTTCATAGATCAGCGTCTTGCCGCCCACGAATTCGACCACCGCCGATTTGCCGGACCTGTCGCGCAGCGACAGGTGAAGCGGGGTGTTTCTCAGGAAAATGCCCTGTTTGATCTCCACCGCCGACTGGACGATCTGGCGGCCCCGGATCAACCCCACGGCCTCGTCCACATTTTTCGCCTGGCTGATGAGGAAATTGGGTAGATCGAAGACGCCGAGCACGGGACGCCCGTCGGCCGGATCGTAGACGGGATACTGGGTGTACGCATCCAGATAGAGCCCGGAAATCGACAGGCCTTCCGTATTCATCGCGTCGTCCACCTTGGCGGTATTGAAGGCGTTGCGGCCCCAGTATCCGTACTTGTTCGTCCAGCTCGTCAGGCTTTTCGCCGGGATCTTCTCGGCGTCGATGACGACATCCGTGGTGTTCTTCTGTCCGATGAATCCGAAGGTATCGCCCATGGCGATGTTCATGCCGAAATCCATGGACCTGGCCTCGACGCGGGCGTTCGAATGGTTGATGAAGATGTCGCTGCACGCATGGGCAGGCGGGAAGAAACCGGCCCACAGGATCGCCGCCAAGACCACCGTCAACCAAGCTGTCACTCTACGCATATTCATACCTCTTAAATTGATTCGAATCACACAAGCCGCGCCTTTGAACGATCGTCAGAAAGGGCCGCGACGAGCTCCATCATCGATCGGAACTCCTTCTGCCGGGCCGTAGCATAGGAAACCGCCTTTGTTCTGTCAATGGGAAAGCGGCCTTGCATCTCAAGGAACATTCGGCCGGTTTTCGTGGCCGGATTGGCTCAATTCAAGGGCCGTCCGGGCAATGGGCGCGAGATCGAGCCGTTGGTGCCGGAAGATGGCCAGACAGCAACAGATCCCGGAAAGGAACAGGGCGGAGGTTGTGAGCCTGATCTCCCGGGCCGCCGTCAGATCGAGAAGATCCGTGGCAAAGGGGAGGATCGAGGCGGCTCTTTCCCGTCCCTGCGTCGCGATCCGTGTCTTGTCTGTGTGCGCCCGCGTGACCGACGCCCGGAAAACCGGTCCTGCCCCGGCCGGGCTGTTTGCAGCGCACACAGGACTTGAACCGCCTCGCCCCTCAATTCCCGAAAACCCGGCCGAGATCGAAGAAGATCCAGTCCGTGTACGTGGGGACCCTCACCCACATCTTCCTTTCCGCCGGGCAGGCCACAACCTGGGTCGCGGTCACCTCGTCCTCGTGGGGGAGTTTCTCGATCACCGAGGCGCCTTTCCCGAAGGAGCCGTCCTGGTTGAACAGCCTTTCGTCCAGGATCTTCATCATGATCTTCTCATCGATTTTCCCCTTGTTCGCCTTGGCCAGCGCCTCCACCCTACTCTGTCTCGCCGGCGAGAACCAGGCTCCCGGGTTCTTCAGGGGGGCGATGTGCCATGCCGGCTCCAGGAACTGGTTGGCCGCCGAGATGAGGCCGTCTTCCCCGGCACTCCTTCTTTTGGTATCCGTGGTTCCGTTCTCGAAAAAGCACGCCGCGTCGGGTCCGGCGGCCATAAAGATCAGGGGGTAGCTCGCCCGGATCGTCCGCAAGCGTCCCTCGAAGGCGTCGATGTCGTCGGCATCCATCAGCATGTTGATCGCCTCGTTGAAGATGGCCGACCGGTCCGTGTACAGGATGAGCCCCTCCGAATCGGCGGCATTGTTGCCCTCGATATAGAGGCCCTTGTCGTTCATCGCATCGAAGAAGGTGATCATCCCCGTGTGGCAGAGCCCCGCGATCCGGTTGCTCCCGTCGGTGGGCTTGAGGACGAGCAGCAGCCCGAAGGTCCGCGAAAGTTCCCGGTAGATGTTGGGGAAATCGAAATTCCGGGCCGTGTAGGTGCGGCGGTTGGCCGTATAATCGCCCCAGGCCGCCAGGGAGGTGCAGGCGGTGGCATTGCCCGAGCCGATCTTTCGCAGGTACATGAGCGCCTGAATGTTCAGGTTGAGAAGGACGTGCTTTTCGAAAGAGAGGCCCGTTTCCTCGGCCATCCCCCGGAGAAGCTCGCTCTGCCGCTTGGCCTGGGTCATGACGGCGGGCCGCACGATCAGGTCCCGGAGGTCGCCTTCATTGAACAAGCCTGTTTTCAGGACGAACTGGTCGATCATGCGGTCATAATAGGCCAGGATATCCTCCTTCAGGAGTCCGCCGTATTGCCGGCCCATCTCCCGGTAGCTTCCCTGAAGGACGGCCATTTTCATGCCGCCGCAATCGTAGAGGGTCCCGCCCCGGTACTCTTTCACCGGTCTGCACGTCTCCTGCGCCGCCAGGGGAGAAGTCCCGCAAATTCCCACTGCCAGAAGCAACACCGCTGCTGCAACCGCCTTGACCATCGTACCCATAACCGCTTCCTTTCCCTTGGGCGAAACGCCTTTTCCCCGCAGCCGCGAACAGTCGCAGGCCGGCCGTTGTCCCAGAATCGTGTGATTCGGGTGACCATACAGCATGACGGACAACAAGGCAAGGGGGGATCGGCGCGGATCACCCTGACCGGCGGTGCAAAGCGTGCCGGATGTCCGCAAAACCGATAGGCCGGATGATGACGCCGCGCCGGGTCGCCTCCCCGGGCTCCTGCGCCGATTCGGGCGGGATGTGCGACATCTTCGGCGTCCTCCAGGGGGCGGACAAGTTCCTGCCCGCGGACGTTCCCCCCCCCGCCCGTTGCCCCGGCCCGAGGCCTTCATGGAAGGGTCACCTCCTCCGGAAGGCGGTCATGCCCCGCCCGGACCGCGCCTTTCGGCGGCATGCTTCCGGCGCTATGACCGCAGAGCGTCGACGATCCTCATCCGGGCGGCGCGGAGCGCCGGCAGCATGCCGCCGATGAGCCCCATGACGAGCGAAAAAGCCATGGACTGCACGACGATCTGGCCGGTAAGCGTGAATTTGAACGCCAGTTCTGAAAAGGTCTGGAAGTTCACGGTGGATACAGTGATGAACTGCATGAAGGAGGCGAAGAAAAGCCCCGCCAGCCCGCCGAGCAGTCCCAGCAGGAGCGACTCCGCAAGGAAGGCCGCTAGGATGCTCCGCCGGCCGAAGCCGAGCGCCCGCATCGTCCCGATCTCCCCGATCCGGTTGGCCACGGCCGAATACATCGTGATCATGGCGCCGATGATCGCGCCGATCGAAAAAATGATCGTGAGCGACAGCCCCAGGATCCGCAGGAACTTCGCCATCATCTCCGACTGGTCGAGATAGTAGCGCGTCTCCCGCTTGGCTTCGAGCGTGAGCCGCGGGTCCGACTCGATCGCTTTCTTGGCTGCCGGGAAGGCGGTGGGATCGGTCAGCTTGAAGATGAGCGACGAATAGACGGGCCGGCGGAATGCCTGCATCACCTGGTCGACGTCCCCCCAGATTTCCGAGCTGAAGCCGGTGTTCCCCGCGTCGAAGATCCCGACCACGGTCCATTGCCGCATCCCCCAGTTCAGGATGCCCTGGAGCCCGACCCCTGCGAACCCCTTGGCGATGCTGTTCCCGACGATGATTTCAGAGCTTCCCATCCGGAACATCCGCCCCGCGACCAGCTTCACCTGCGGCCGGAGCGGAATCGAAGGTTCCTGGACGCCCCGGACCACGACGTTGGAATGGCTGGAAGTCTTTCCCATGCCGCGCTTGGGGAGGGCGATCAGGACCACCACCTCCTTGGCCACGAGCCTGCGGCCTGCTTCGCCGGCCGCCACCTGGGGCAGCATCTCCACGATCGCGGCCTGACTCCGTTCGATGCCGCTCATCACCTCCGAGGTCGATCCCTTGCGGAAGACGACAACGTTGTCGTCCTGGCCCGTCTCCACGAGGGTCTTCTGCAGCCCCGCCGCCATCATCAGGACCGCGGCGAAGACGAAGACCACGAGCGCCATCCCCGAGACGGTCAGAATGGTCGTCAGCCTCCGCTTCCAGAGATTCCGCATGCTGTAGGAGAGGGGGACGGCCATTATCCGATCCTCCTGAGCCCCTCGGCGATGCCGACGCGGATCGCATGGCGGGCCGGGATGATCGCCGCGAAGAAGGCGATGAGTATCGCGGCCGCGAGGTCGAGCCAGAGCGTCTGCTCCGAGACGATGAAGATGGGGAACCAGGTCGATAGGGTCTGGCCGAAGGCCCGGGCCGCCGGAAAGGTCAGGAGCATTCCGGTCAGGCAGCCGGTGAGCGAGATGACGAGAGATTCGCCGAAGACCATGACCGCGATGTCCGTTGCGCCAAAGCCGAGGGTCTTCATGATCGCATAATCGCCGATCCGCTCCCGGGTGGTCATGGCCATGGTGTTGGCGACGACCGCCATGATGATCAGGATCACGACGAAGGAGACCATCTGGATCGCCGTGACGATCGCCCCGCTCATGGCGATGAACCCCTGGTTGAAGGCCTTCTCCGTCTCGGTGAGCGTCTCGGCCAGGGAGTTTTTGAAGGCCCGGTCGATGGCCAGGGCCACGTCCGGCGCCCGGTCCGGCCTGTCGACGGAGATCATGTAGAAGCCGACCTGGTCCGCCCTTCGGGGATAGAGACGCTTCATCGTTTCGTTGAGATAATCCCAGTGGAACAGAAACTGCGTTTCGTCGATCGTCTCGTCCCGGCCCTTGTAGATGCCCCGCATGACGAAATCCCAGTTTCCTGGGAAGATGGTCCCCCTGAGGGTGACCTGATCGCCGATCTTCCAGTGGTATCGCGCCGCCAGTTTCCGGCCGGCGATGAAACCCTTCCGGTCGGCGAGGAAGGCCTTCCTTTCGGGATCGCTGAGGACGAATTCCGGGTAGATCGTCATGTAGGTCCGCGGCTCGACGCAGAAGTTCGCAAAGAAGTTCTTCTCGTCGATGTAGATGCCGCCGAACCAGTTGCCCCAGGAGACGGCCTTCACCCCTTCGATCTGCCGGATCTTCTCGGCATAGGAGATGGGTAGGGAAAAGATGATCGAGATGGCGTTGCGCGTCACGAGGCGGGAGGCGGAAGCGGCCTCGACGCCGGAGTACCAGGCGCCGATCACCGTCCGCAGGAGGCCGAAGGCGAGTACCGCCACGGTGATCCCCAGGATCGTGAGGCCGCTGCGCAATTTATTGTGGAAGGCGTTCCTAAAGAGGATTTTGAGCTTGAGCATCGTTCATGTACCCTTTGTCCAGATGCCTCAAGACTTTCGCGCGCTCCGCCGCCCGGGGATCGTGGGTGACCATGACGATGGTCTTTCCCATCTCGGCGTTCAGACGCTCCATCATCGACAGGATCTCTGCGGCCGATGCGCGGTCCAGGTCTCCGGTCGGCTCGTCGGCGACCAGCAGGGTGGGATCGGTGACGATGGCGCGAGCGATCGCGACCCGCTGCTGCTCGCCCCCGGACATCTCCCGGGGGTAATGGTCCATCCGGTGCTCCAGACCCACCATAACCAGGGCCATCTCGGCGTGATCCCGCCTCTCGCGTCCGGAGAGAGAGGTCAGGTGCAGGGGCAGCTCCACATTTTCGAGCGCCTTCAGAACCGGGATCAGGTTGTAGAACTGGAAGATGAAGCCGACGTTGTTCGCCCGCCAGTGGGCAAGCTCGGTTTCCGATAGCGCCGTGATCTCCACGCCGCCCACCCGGACCGTCCCGCTGTCCGCCTTGTCGATCCCGGCGAGCAGGTTGAGGAGCGTCGTCTTCCCGGAGCCGGAGGGGCCCATCAGCGCCAGGAACTCCCCTTCGGCGATGTCGAAGGTGATGTCGTGCAGGACCGGAACCTCGAGGCTGTCCCGGTGGTAGGACTTGGAGATGTTCCTGATTTCGACGATGGGCGGGGTCGGTTCGGTCATGGCTGGACTTCCTACGTGACGATTTCTTCCGGCAGCGGCCTTACTGAGCGAACGGCCTGAAAGGCGGCAGAGAGCTCCGTGGCGGCGCCTCATCCGAGTCGCCGCTGCGGCCAGAGCGGATTGCGTGATGACGTTTCCGGCCGGTCAGGATCAATTCCAGCAGAACCTGTTCCAAAACAGCGCACGCCTTTCTCTTCATTGGGTGGCCTCCTTTGTCGTTCGGTATCTATTCCCATCCGCCCATGACGAGCAGACTTCGCGTCAGGCTTTCCGCAGCAGCCGAGCTCAGCGCTCGGCAACCTTGATCCGGGATCCGTCCTTCAATCCCTTCGGCGGGGTGACGACGATCCGGTCTCCCGCTTTCAGCCCCGTGAGGATCTCCGTCATGTCGCCGAACGTCTTCCCGACCCCGACGGTTGTCTCCCGGACCCGGTCGCCGTCCAGGAGATAGGCGATGGTCTTTCCGTTCCGGCCGATCAGCGCGACGCGGCCGGCGGCGAGGCGCGGCTTCATCTCCTCGGGGGAGAGCCGGCGCGGGAGAAAGGAGACCTTCGCGCTCATGTCGGGCAGCATCCGGGAGTCCTTGTCCAGAAACCGGACCTTGACCAGGACGGTCGCCTTGCTGCGGTCCACCGTCGGCACAACGGTATGGACCTCCCCGCGGAAGCGCATGTCCGGGAGGGCGTCCAACTGGATGTCGCAGGGCTGGCCGACCCGGATCGTGGTGATGCTCGTTTCCGAGACGTCCACCTCCACCTGGAGCGAGTTCATGTCGGCGATCGTGACGACCGCGGCCTTGGCGTTGGCGGCGGAGCCGATGGGGGTGACGATGTCGCCGATGTCCGCGTTCTTGGTCAGGACCACGGCATCGAAGGGGGCCCGGATCAGCGTGTAGTCGAGACCTGCCGTGGCGTTTTGCAGCGCGGCTTCCCCTGCGTGGACGGCCGCCTCCGCGGCCCTCACCCCTTCGACGGCCCGCCGGTAGCGCGTCTCCACGACCTCATAATCGGACCGGGAGATGTATTCCCTGGCCATGAGCTGTTTGTAGCGTTCATATTCATTCCGGGCGTTATCCCTGTCCGCCCTGGTCTGTTCGAGGGTGGCCCGCGCCGTGTTCAGGTTGGCCGCGGCCTGATCTCTGAGTGCGGAGACATCGATATTCTCCATGCGGGCGATCACCTCTCCCTCTTTGACCCTGCTCCCCTCCTCCACCATCAGCGCCACCAGGCTTCCGGTCACCTTGGAGGCGACGGAGGCCTTTCTCTGGGCAACGATGTAACCGCTGGCGTTGAGCAGGGAGATCGACTGGGAAGGGTAGAACCGGGAAACGGTCGTCACATCGACCGAGACGGCCGGGACGAGGACGCCGCCAAAGTAGAGGCCGCCGGCGACCAGGAGCAGCACGATGAGAGCCGCGATGACGAACGGCCCTTTTCTGCGCCGGCCGGGCTTGGCGATCTTCTCCGATTTTTCGATCTTCAGTTTGGCAATGTCTTCCGTGGGCATGACGGGCTCTCCGGCACGGGGACGACTCTTTTTCGGGTCTCTCTACCGGTGGAACTTGGGCGTATCATGACAGTATCCCCACGGCTTCGCCACAGGGATACAAAACGCCGCTCGAGCCAAAGCCGCAGGTTCGCTGAAGCCGCATCGTCTTTTGCACCGGCCCGATCACTTTCGCTGTCCTACCCCGCTTCGTCGGTTGATCCCCGACGGGGACGGGCCGGAATCAGGGCGGGCACATGGCGCAGACCGACCGGAATACCTCGGTCGAAAGGTAGCGGTCTCCCCGGTCGGGGAAGATCACCACGACCGTGGAGCCGCGCGGCAGGTCCTTGGCCGCCTGGAGGGCGCCCCACATGGCCGCGCCCGAGCTGATTCCGCAGAACAGCCCTTCCCGGAGGGAGAGGTCGCGGGTGGTGTAGAAGGCATCTTCATCGTTGCAGCTGATGATGCGATCCAGCCGGCTGGGGTCATAGATCTTCGGGACGATCGACTCATTCATGTTCTTCAGCCCCTGGATGCGATGGTTCAGCGTGGGCTCGATCCCGACGATCTTGACCGACGGTTTCTTCTCCTTGAAGAAACGGGAGCAGCCCATCAGCGTGCCCGTCGTTCCCATCCCGGCGACGAAGAGGTCGACTTCGCCGTTCGTCTGCCGCAGGATCTCCGGCCCGGTCGTATGGTAATGGGCCAGACAGTTGAAGGGGTTGTCGAACTGATTGGGCATGAAGTAGAGATCGCCCTGATACTCCATGATGTGGTGCGCCCGCCGGATGGCGCCGTCGGTTCGGTCGCTGCCCGGGGTCAGCTCCAATTCCGCTCCGAGGGCCTGGAGGACGGCCTGCCGCTCCTGGCTCACGCAGGTCGGCATCGTGAGCTTGATCTTGTAACCCATGGCCGCGGCGACCATCGCCATCCCGATGCCCGTGTTCCCCGACGTGGGTTCGAGAATCGTTCTTCCGGGCACCAGCTTTCCCGAAGCGACCGCCTCCTTGAGCATGAAGTAAGCCGGACGATCCTTGACCGAGCCGCCCGGATTCGAACCCTCCAGCTTCGCCATGATCCGCACGCCCGTCTTCTTCGAATCCCAGAGATTGATGATCTCCACCAGGGGTGTGTTTCCGATTGCATCCAGTACGCTCATCGCCGTTCTCCCATCATATCCACCGGGGATCCATCTCCTCTGAACGGTCCATGGGGTCGCGTCTGCGGCGATCCCTCTCCCAAGTCTGGATAGATCCGCGGACTTGACAGTTCAATGCCGGGGATTCGTATCGCATAATTTGGAAATAACATCAATCATTGTGATGGGGAGATTCATTTTCCGGACAACTTGCGGCGTGCCCCCTGGACGTGCGGCCGGAGAGTCGCTTCAATTCGGCGAAGCGGAAGCAATCCACGACGTGGTCGTTGACCAGGCCAACGGCCTGCATGAAGGCATAGCAGATCGTCGATCCGACGAAGCTGAAGCCCCGTTTCTTCAGGTCTTTGCTGATCGTGTCGGATGTCCCGGTACGGGCGGGGATTTCGGCCATCGATCGCCACCCGTTGTGGATGGGCCGGCCGTCGACGTACCGCCAGAGGAAGGCGTCGAAGGAGCCGAACTCATCGGCGATCTTCAGCACTTTTTGGGCATTTCCGATCGCGGATGCGATCTTCAGGCGATTGCGGATGATGCCGCTGTCTGCCAGCAGGCGCTGGACGTCCGATGGCGAATAGGCGGCGACGATCTGCGGATCGAATCCCTGGAAGGCCTTCCGGTAGCCTTCCCGTCTCTTCAGGATGGTGAGCCAGCTCAGGCCCGCCTGGGCCCCTTCCAGGACCAGGAACTCGAAGAGGAGGCGATCGTCGTGCACCGGGGCTCCCCATTCGCAGTCGTGATACCGCAGATACAGAGGATCACTGCCGGACCATGGGCACCTGTTTTTCATCCGTTTCTGACCTGATGATTCATCTCTTCCGACGGCTTACTTCACGATCTTGCGCTTCATCGTCCTGGCGGCATCATCGACCGATCCAAGATTCACGATATCCCGATAGCCGAGTTTGAGAAGGGCTTCCTTCGCAATCTGCGACCGCCTGCCGCTCCGGCAATAGACGTAGATCCGCGCACTCTTGTCTTTGGCAATAGCCCCGATCTTCTCGCCGATCACGTCGTAGGGTATCCAGACGGCCCCTTCCAGATGGCCGCTGTTCCATTCGGCTTCGGTCCTCACGTCGATGATCAGAGGTTGATCGCCAGCGGCGCCGAAGGACGACAAGACTATTGCCAGGACCAGTCCCGCAGCTGCCACAAAGAACAGGAATTTTTTCACTATTTCACGGCATCCTTGACTTTGTCGCCCGCCTTTTCGATCTGATCGCCGGCTTTTTCAATCGCCTTGTCTACTTTCTTACCGGCCTTCTCGAGCGGACCTTCTTGCCTGCAGCTGGACACACCCACCATCAGGACGATCATCAGAAATGCGGTGATGAACCTCTGCGCGAATCTCTTCATGGGCACACTCCTTTCAGTCCGAAACCTGTGGGCGTTCATTGCCGCCGCTATCCTGTCTCCCGCAGCAGCACACGTATAGCTGCGCGGCTTCGGTCAACTGTGAAGCGCTTCCTTTCCCAGTTCCTCCACCTCCTCCTCCATCTTTCCGGCCTTCCCTTTCGCGGAAGACTTCAGGTGCTTCAACTGCTTGACGGCCGATTCATAGGCCTTGCCGCTTTTCTTCAGGGCCGATTTGTATTCGCTTTTCGCCTCGTTCAGCAATTCCCCCGTTTTGTCGCAGATATCCTTCCGCGTCTGCCGCCCGCTCTGCGGCGCAAAGAGAATGCCGAGCGCTGCACCGACCAGCCCTCCGAGAACTACCCCCGTCACGATACCTTCGATCTGACGATCTGCCATGATGCACCTCCGTATCCGGTCGTTTCGGCTTCCGCCATCAGGCCCCGGGTCTCGAACCCGTCCGCCGCGGCAGCCCGTTCCATCGAAGAATACGGAAGCGAAGGGCAATTGACAACGATAGTTCTCTGTCTGGTTCCCGGTAGTGTTTTCACCCTGCCCGCCGCGTCGGAATCCCGGCATCGGTCCGGCGCACCGTCGGGTTAAGGGGCCACCCGGCCCTTCCGGAGCATCAGGCGGCGGGATGCGGGATCTCACGCTACCACTGCATCCTCGTCTTCACGCCGCGGTCGTGGAGAAATTCCTTGATCTCCTGAATCGTGTAGGTGCGGTAGTGGACCATCGAGGCGATCAGCGCCGCGTCCGCCTTTCCCCGGGTGAGGACGTCGAGGAGATGCTCCGGCTTCCCCGCGCCGCCGGAGGCGATCACCGGGATGCCGACATGGCTGGAGATCAGCTCCGTCAGGGTGAGTTCGTAGCCGTCCTTCGTCCCGTCGGCGTCGATGGAGTTCAGACAGATCTCCCCGGCCCCCAGGCGCTCCGCCTCCTTTGCCCATTTGAGGGCGTCAAGACCTGTCGCAGTTCTGCCGCCGTGGATCACCATCTCATAGCCCGATGGGATCCGGCCGGAGGCTTCGACCCGCTTCACGTCCATACCCAGGACGATGCACTGGCTGCCGAAGGCTTTCGCCCCTGCCGCGATGATGGCGGGGTTTTTCACCGCCTCGGTGTTGACACTCACCTTTTCCGCCCCGGCCAGGATAACCTGCCGCATCTGCTCCACGGTCCCGATGCCGCCGCCCACGGAAAAGGGGATGAAGATCGTCTCGGCCACCCTCTTGACCACGTCGAGCATGATCGCGCGCCCCTCGGCAGAGGCGGTGATGTCGTAGAAGACGATCTCGTCGGCCCCCTGTTCGTAATATTCCCGCGCCACCTCCACCGGGTCGCCGATATCCACGTTTTCCAGGAATTTGATCCCCTTGGTGAGGCGCCCGTCGCGGACGTCCAGACAGGGGATGATCCGTTTACTGAGCATCGTCGCCTCCCCAGCGGCAGAAGTTGGAAAGCAGCGTGAGCCCCGGCCGCCCGCTCTTCTCGGGATGGAACTGGACCGCGACGAGGCTCCTGCGGGCGACGGCGGAACAGAAGCGGATGCCGTATTCGGTCCAGCCGGCAACCCATCTCTCGTCCGCCGGGGCTGGGTAGTAGGAGTGGACGAAATAGAACTCGGCCTCGGCAGGGATCCCGGCAAAGACCGGATGGCCCCTCGTGAAAGAGACACTGTTCCAGCCCATGTGCGGAATTTTGAGTCTCTGCCCCCCCTCCCGGAGATCTGCGGGGAACCGCCTGACCTCTCCGGGCACGATGCCCAGGCATTGGGTTTCCTCCTCTTCGCTCCGGTCGAAGATCACCTGGGTGCCGAGGCAGATCCCGAGGATCGGCCTGCCCTCCTGAACCCATCTTTTCAGGTGTGCGTCTAGGCCGCTTTGCCAGAGGTTCGCCATCGCCTGTCCAGCTGCGCCGACGCCAGGGAAGATGATGTGGCTCGCCTCGTCCAACAATTTGAAATCACCCGTGATGACACAGGGTTCATGCAGGTTCTCGAGCGCCCTGGCGACGCTGGTCAGGTTGCCCGCGTCGTAGTCGACGATGCCGATCATGCTGCTCCCTCTCGTCTCGATCAGATAGAAGACCTCCCGGTACAGACGTTAGACCTCTGGCACAACGATCTCTTCCGGAGGGACCCATACCGCCTTGCCATCACGCCACACAGCAATGGGATTCCCCAGACGCTTGTGCTCAGCCAGCGCCTCGGCAACGGCCTCCTTCATGGCCATCTCCGCTTTGACGCTTAGAGGAAGACCGAGAATGTCTTTTCTCACTTTTCGCTTCCGGTGCTTCATTTTTTGGAACTCCTTTGAATGACGGAGAACAATTTATCATCTCCAACCGTTAAAATGCCACTCTCTTCCTTCGCAATCAGGCGGGGCAGGTCCGCGGAGTTGTCAAACAACATCCATGAATCGAGCAGCGGCCTGTAAAGATGAAAGAAATTGGGCACACTTCTGGCAAACCTGCGTCTGACCACTTCCGGCGGGACAGCGTGGCCCCCTGCTCTGACGCGCTCGGAAATACGTTTCAGCGCGAGATCCGGTTTGTGGAGCCAGAGATAAAAAAGGTGGATTCCATAGCCCTTTTCCTTCAACCCCTTGAGCAGTTTGACGTAGGATCTGCCCGCCAAAGTTGTCTCAATGGCAAAATCATGACCCGCGTCGATGTGTTCTTGTATCTGTTCCAACATGACCTTCCCTGCTTTGATGGCAGCCGTCTCTGGCGAAAAAGGAGAAAGGCCTGCGGCAATCAGATCGGCATTCACAAAATGAATGCAATCCACATAGTATGGAAGAAATCTTCGGATAAAAGTGGTCTTCCCCGAACCGTTAGGTCCGGCTATGACATAAATATGTTTTGTTTTTTTCTTCATAATCGGATCAACACCGCGGGGACTGTGCTGCTCCTCTCCATTTCTTGCCCTGCCAACTGTCGCGCCTTTCCAACTCCCTGTCGATGGCGGAAAGGACGGCCAGCTTGTTGCCCGCCCATGCCGGACCGAGGAAGATCTCCCGGTAGCCCTCGGCGGTCAGCCTCTGGACGACCATCTCCGGCGGCAGGAGCTCCAGGATGTCACAGACGGTACCCACATACTCCTCCTGGGGCATCGGCGCGACCTCCCCCCTCCCATAGCGCTCGCCGAGATCCGTCCCTGCGAGCGCGAGGAGGCTGTGGATCTTGATCCCCTGGACTGGGAGCGCCGCGATCGCTGCCGCTGTCTCCAGAATCTCCGCGCGGCTTTCGCCGGGGAGCCCCACGATGATGTGGACGCAGATCAGGATCGGGCCTCCCGAGGCCCGGCGGACGGCGTCGCGGAAGGCCTCTGCGTCGTGGCCCCGGCCGATCGCCCGGAGCGTCCGGTCATGGATCGACTGGAGGCCGAACTCCAGCCAGACGTGGGAGCGCTCGGCGTAGGAGCGGATCAGGGCGAGCGTCTCGTCGGGCACGCAGTCCGGCCGCGTCCCGATGGAGAGGCCGATCACCTCGTCGTCGGCGAGCGCCTCGTCGTAGAGAGCCCGCAGGCGGTCAACCGGAGCGTAGGTGTTCGTGAAAGTCTGAAAATAGGCGATGAATTTCTCCGATTTGCCCCTCGCTTTGTAGAAAGCCTTTCCCCGGCGGATCTGGTCGCCGACCGCGGGGAGTGCGCCCGCCTGGCGAAGCGCCGATCCGCGGCCGTCGCAGTAGATGCACCCCCCCGAAGCCACCCTCCCGTCCCGGTTGGGACAGGTGAAGCCGGCGTCGATCGGGAGCTTGTGCACCCGGCAGCCGAAGCGGTTGATCCAGTAACTCTTGAGATCGTAGTAACGCTTCGCATTGTTCCAGAAGGTCGGCTTGGCCACGCAGTTCCTTTTTTCGATTGTGTTTTCCGGGTCGATCATATTAAATTACCCGGTCGACTGCAAGGGAATAGGGGCGCGCCTCGTGACTCATTTTCCCTGCGAAGATGCCTCGCGTAGCGCGATTTAAAGATTTTTCGGGGTACCTCTGCCGGCGAAGCGAAGCGACCGCAACGGCAACTGTCTGAGCGCCATCAGGCGCGAATTCGGAGAATCAGCGGCGCGAAGCGCAGCTAATTTTGCCGTTGCAGCTGCGCGAGACGTTGCAGGGTCGAAAAATATTTCTGAGCGCAAGTCGAGGCTGGTCTTTGCGATTGAAACTGAGTCATCACCGGGGCGCGGGGAGAAGGATGAGCCGGGAATACGACGTCATTGTGATCGGGGGCGGGCACGCGGGCTGCGAGGCGGCCCTCGCGGCGGCCAGGATGGGCTGCGAGACGCTCCTTTTCAACATCAACCTCGACGCGATCGCGCTCATGTCCTGCAACCCCGCGATCGGGGGGCTCGCCAAGAGCCAGCTCGTCAAGGAGGTCGATGCCCTGGGCGGTCAGATGGGACGGATCGCGGACCAAACCGCCGTCCACTTCCGTCTGCTCAACGCCTCCAAGGGTCCGGCCGTCCAGTCCACCCGCTTGCAGTGCGACAAGCAGCTTTACCGGCTCGCGATGAAGGCGGTCGTTGAGCGGGAGAGGCGGCTCCATCTGCGGCAGGGGCTCGTCGAGCGTCTGGTCGTGGAGGGAGGAAGGATCAGCGGCGTCGTCGACCAGGCGGGTGTCTTTTATGGCGGCCGGGCGGTCGTCGTCACGACGGGCACCTTCCTGGGGGGGCTGATCCACATCGGCGACGTCCGGTATCCCGCGGGCAGGGCAGGGGAGATGGCCTCCCTGGAGCTCTCCTCGTGCCTCCGGTCGCTCGGCTTCGAGATGGGGCGGATGAAGACGGGCACCCCGCCGAGGCTCCGCGCCTCCACGATCGATTTCTCCCGCCTGGTCCGCCAGGACAGCGATCCCGATCCGATACCCTTCTCCTTCACGACGGAGCGGCTGCGCGAAGATCGCCTACCGTCGTTCTTCTCGGCGACCACGGCGGAGACCCACCGGATCATCCGCGACAACATCCGCTTTTCGCCCCTCTACGCGGGGACGATCAAGGGGAAGGGCGCCCGCTACTGCCCCTCCCTCGAAGACAAGGTGATGCGCTTCGCCGGCCGGGAGAGCCACCCGGTCGTCCTCGAACAGGAGGGGCTCGACACGGAAGAGATCTACGCCAAGGGGCTGGGCAACTGCCTCCCGCCCGATCTCCAGGAGCGGATCGTCCGGAGCGTCCCGGGCCTGGAGCAGGCGGAGATCATGCGCTGGGCCTATGCCATCGAATACGACTTCGTCCAGCCGACCCAGCTTCGTCTCACGCTGGAAACCAAAAGGATCGCCGGCCTCTACCTCGCCGGCCAGATCAACGGCACCTCGGGCTACGAGGAGGCGGCGGCGCAGGGGCTCTGGGCCGGGATCAACGCCGCGCTCGCCGTTCAGGGCCGACCGCCCTTTGTCCTCGACCGGTCGGAGGCCTACATGGGGGTGATGACGGACGACCTCGTGACCCGGGGGGTCGACGAGCCCTACCGGATGTTCACCTCCCGCGCCGAATACCGGCTGATCCTCCGGGAGGACAACGCCACGATCCGTCTGATGGGAAAGGGACGTGAACTGGGGCTGATTACGGCCGTGCAGTACGGGGAGCTCGTGGAGAGGGTCCGCCGGATCGAGGCGGGCATCGGGAACCTCTCCGCCATCCGGGTCTTCCCGGTGGAGGAGACCAACCGCACCCTCGCGGAGATGAACACCGCGCCGATCAGGAATCCGACCACCCTCTTTCAGCTCCTCAAGCGGGAGGAGATCGGATACGACGACCTCGCCCAGTTCGAAGGCTGGCTGACCGTTCCGGATCGTGCGGTCAAAAGGCAGATCGAAATCGCGGCCAAGTACGAGGGGTACATCCGGCGGCAGGAGGAGGCGGTCAAAAAGATGAAGGAGCTCGAAGGGATGAAGATCCCGGCCGCCTTCGACTACGCTGCCGTGCCCGGCCTCTCCAACGAGCTCAAGGCAAAGCTCTCCTGCGTGGAGCCGGCGACGGTCGGCCAGGCGGAGCGGATCCCGGGGATGACGCAGGCTGCCCTCACGGCGATCCTGATCGTGATCAAGAAAAAAGAGTGGGAGGAGGCCGCCCGCAGGGGCGGTCCGGAACGCCCGCCGGAGAAAGTAACCGGTTAGCGAGAGGTGATTCATGGTCAGGAAACAGGGGATACCCCGGGCAATCGGGGCTCTGCTATATTTCTCTTTCGTCCTGCTTCCCAGTTCTGCGGCGGCATCGGATTGGTATCTCCGGGGAACGTTCGGTTACGAATGGTCGCGGGCGGCGGATTTTTCCGATACGGATTGTCGGTCGACAAACCCACCGGCCCTGTTCGGCTGCGGGAAGGGAGGCGACGGGCAGCCCCTGGGCTCTTCCGGAGATTTCGGTCACTTTCCGTTGATCGAGGCGGCCATGGGCCGCCAGATATCGCCCTGGCTCAGGGCCGACATCTCCCTCGCCTATCGTTTCCACATGGATTACACAGGAAATGCCAACTTCCTGGCCGTCGGGGCCCGTCAGCCCGTTTCGGCGGAGGCCGACTCCCTGAGCGGCATGGTGAACCTCTTTTTCGATCTGGCCGGAATCGCGGGCAGACCATCCGGCCGTTTTCAACCCTACGTCGGCGGCGGCATCGGCCTCGCTTACAATCGGATCGGAAAGGTCACGTTCTTTTTCCCCGAAAATGCGGGCAGGCACAAGGTCAGCGTTGTGCCGTCGGGGGACAGGAAGGGGTTCGCCTTCATGCTGGCCGTCGGCACCGGCATCGTCCTGACCGAACACATCACGCTCGACCTTGCCTACCGCTACTTCGATCTCGGACGGGTGGGGACCGACCCGGGAAACATGGCGATGGACGTGCTGCCGGCCGGAATCGCCATCAGCGATATCGATGCCCCCTTGCGGACCCACGGCATGGCTGCCGGGTTGCGGTACCGTTTCTGATGATCCGCCCCCTCCTGCGCCTTCCCCGTGGGGCAATCCGCGCCCAAGATCCGGAAGTTCACGCGGGGCTCAACCATGGGGAAAGCACAGGCTTGACAACCGGTTCCGATTGATACTATCGTGCCCAGTCTGTCTGCACGCCGGGGAAGAGGTTCGAACCTCTCCCTTCGGCAGCCATGACTTGGGCGATTCGATCTGTTCGATGTCATCCAGGACCGGAATCGGATGCGGGGCAGGCCCTGATCCCGTATTCAGTCTGATGAACCCTGGATTCCGGCTTTTGCCGGAATGACGACGTTGACATTTGCTTCGCAATCCATCCCGCCATCGCAGGGGAATGAAGGCATGAATTCGAGGATCGTCAGCAGCGGCATTGCCGCATTGGATCAGGTGCTCCAGGGGCTCCGCCTCGGCGACAACGTCGTCTGGCAGGTGGACCGCCTCGACGATTACCGGCACTTCGCCGAGCCCTTCGCGCGGCAGGCGATCGGCGACGGCCGGAGGACGATCTACTTCCGCTTCGCCCCCCATGACCCGATCCTTCCGCCCATGGAGGGGCTCGAAACCATCCCCGTCGATCCCCATACCGGATTCGACGCCTTCAGCGGCATCCTGCACCAGATCATCGAGGCGGAAGGGAGAGAGGTCTTCTACGTCTTCGACAGCCTCTCGGCGCTCGTCGATGAATGGGCCACCGACGAACTTCTCGCGAACTTCTTCCAGGTGACCTGTCCGTTTCTGTTCGAGCTCGACACGGTCGCCTACTTCGCCCTCTGGCGCGGCCGCCACCGCCACGGCGCGGTCGCCCGGATCCGCGACACGACGCAGCTGCTGCTCGACGTCTACCAGGTGAAGGGGGAGATGTACCTCCAGCCGCTCAAAGTCTGGGACCGCTACTCCCCGCAGATGTTCCTTCCCCACGTGATGTCCGACAGCGTCTGGACGCCCGTTTTCGGCAGCGGGGAGGCGGCGGCGCTCTTTGCCTCGGCGGGCCGGAAGCCGCTCCTGGCCCGGGGGAGGTCGATCGCGCCCTGGGAGAGCGTCTACCGGCGACTGATGCAGTACCACGATTCGGGGCTCGACCTCGACGAAAGGACCCCCGAGATCTCCGCCCTCAAGCAGGAGCTCTCCCGGATGATGATCGGGAACCATCCCGAGTTCAACCGCCTGGTCGATGCCTACGTCACCCTCGACGACCTCTTTGCCATCCGGGAGCGGCTCATCGGCTCCGGCCGGATCGGCGGCAAGGCGGCCGGCATGCTGATCGCGCGGCGCATCCTCCAGACGGTGCCGGGCGAGGTCGATTTCTCGGAGGTTCTCGAAGCGCACGACTCCTTCTACATCGGCTCGGACGTCTTCTTCACCTTCCTGGTCAACAACGATCTCTTCCGTCTGCGTCTCCAACTCTCCCGGGCGACCCACATCTCCCATGAGGAGTTCGCCGAGGTGGAGAGGCGCTTCCTGTGCGGAACGTTTCCGCCCGAGATCCTGGAGCAGTTCCGGGAGATGCTCGCCTACTTCGGGCAGGCGCCGATCATCGCCCGCTCCAGCAGCCTGCTGGAGGACAGTTTCGGGAATGCCTTCGCCGGGAAGTACCGCAGCGAGTACTGCGCGAACCAGGGGACGCCCGAGGAGCGGCTGGAGGCCTTCCTGAACGCGGTGAAGCTCGTCTACGCCAGCGCCCTGAACCCCGACGCGATGACCTACCGCCGCGCCCGCGGCCTGGGCGAGAGCGACGAGCAGATGGCGATCCTCGTCCAGCGCGTCTCCGGCACCCCTTACAAGCAGTTCTTCTTCCCCAGCCTCGCGGGCGTCGCCTTCTCCCGGAACCTCTACGCATGGACGGACCGGATCGACCCCGGCCAGGGGATGATCCGCCTCGTCTTCGGCCTGGGGACGCGGGCGGTCAACCGCGTCGGGAACGACTATCCCCGGATGATCGCCGTCAGCCACCCGAGGCTTCGCCCCGAAACCGGCACCCGGATCGCCAAGTATTCCCAATGGGAGGTGGACCTGATCGACCTCGAACGGAACGAACTCGCCACCCGGCCGCTCATGGAGGTCCTGGAGGGAAGAGACTATCCCCACCTCGAACTCTTCGTTTCGCTGCTGCGGGACGGCAATCCGACGGACCCCTGGACGAGCCGCCTCGAGGCGACGACGGACGACCTCGTCCTCACCTTCAACCATCTGCTCGGCCGGACCGGCTTCGTCCGGCTGATCGGGGAGATGCTCCGCCGCCTGGAGAAGGCCTACGGCGGGCCGCTCGACACGGAGTTCACCGCGGCGATCGATGCCGCGGGCGGGATCCGGATCAACCTGCTCCAGTGCCGGCCGATGCGCCTCCCCGGGGAGACGGGACCGATTGCGATTCCCGAAAGCATCCCCCGGGATCGCGTGCTCTTCCGGTCGAGCCGGACGATCAGCGGCGGTCGCACGACCCCCATCCGCTATCTGCTCTACATCGATCCGGAGCGGTACAGCGCCATCGGCTCCCCGGAGGTGAAGAAGTCTCTCGGACGCATCGTCGGGCGGATCAACGCGCACCCCGAGGTGGGTGCAGGGCGGATCATGATGATGGGACCGGGACGGTGGGGGAGCAGCAACATCGACCTCGGCGTGAACGTGACCTACGCCGACATCAACAACACCGCGGTACTCGTGGAGATGGCGCGGGAGGAGGCGGGGCAGACGCCGGAGGTCTCCTACGGGACCCACTTCTTCCTGGATCTCGTCGAGGCGCAGATCATCTATCTGCCCCTCTACCCGGGTGATCCGGAGGCGGAGTTCAACCGGGAGCTCTTCGACGAACTGCCGAACGTGTTGGAAGAGCTCCTGCCCGATGCCGGGTGTTTCCGGGAGGTGATCCGCCTCTTCGACCTGCCCGCGGCGACCTGCGGCCTGTACGCCCGGGTCGTGGCCGATCCCCAGAGCCAGCGCGCCGTCTGCTATCTGGAATGAAGAAAGGGGCATACCCCCTTTCTGGGTATTGACCCATCTTGGTGCAAAGATGCCTCGCGCAGCGCGATTTAAAGATTTTTCGGGGTACCTCTGCCGGCGAAGCGCAGCAGGGTCGAAAAATATTCCTGAGCGCAAGTCGAGGCTAATCTTTGCGGTTGAAACTGAGTCACCATCCTTTTCTGAAGTGGAGGGAAAACGATGATCGAATTCTATAAGATGAGCGGAAGCGGCAACGACTTCATCCTGATCGACAACCGGGCGGGATCGCTGGACGTCGGAGACCCCATCGCCTTCGTGAAGCGCATATGCGAACGGAAGGTCTCCGTGGGGGCGGACGGCCTCTTTTTCATCGAGAAGTCCGACCGGGTCGATTTCCGGTGGCGGTTCTACAACGCCGACGGCTCCGAAGCGGCGATGTGCGGAAACGGCGCCCGGTGCGCGGCCCGCTTCGCGTATCTCACGGGGATCGCCGGGGCGAAGATGTCCTTCGAAACCGGTGCCGGGATCATCGATGCCGAGGTCAAAGGCGACATCGTGAAGGTTCGCCTGACCGATCCGCAGGCCCTGGTCCTGGACGAGCAGATTCGGATCGACAATGAAATCCTCTTCGTCCACAGCATCAACACGGGCGTGCCCCATGCCGTTTACTTTGTCCGGGATCCCGATCAGTTCGATGTCGTCACGACCGGCCGGGCGATCCGCCGCCACGAGCACTACCAGCCCGCCGGGACGAACGCCAATTTCGTTTCCGTCCTGGACGGCCATACGCTCCGTGTCCGGACCTACGAACGCGGCGTGGAGGATGAGACACTCGCCTGCGGGACAGGCTCGGTCGCCTCCGCCTTGGTCGCGGCCAGCCTGGGGCTCGCCGAATCGCCGGTGGACGTCCGGGTGCAGAGCGGCGAGCTGCTCCGGATTCATTTCGAGCAGAACGGAGGCGGCTTCACGAAAGTTTATCTTGAAGGAAAGGCCAAAGTGGTCTATCAGGGAAAACTCTGGGACGAAGCTTGGAAGTGACCGTAGGAGAACCATCAAAAAGCCGAAAGGAGAATGATATTGAAGATCGCCGACCGTTTGACGAAGATACCGCCCTACCTGTTCATGGAACTGAGGAAGAAGATCGCCAAGGCCAAAGCCGACGGTGTGGACGTCATCAGCCTCGCGATCGGTGACCCGGTCGAGCCGACGCCCGATTCGGTCATCGACGAGCTCTGCCGGACAGCGCGCGACCCTGAGAACCACCGCTACCCGACGGACGAGGAGAAGGGGATGTTCGCCTTCCGGCAGGAGGTGGCCCGCTGGTACGATACCCGCTACGGCGTCAAACTCGACCCGGCTACGGAGGTCCTGGGCCTCATCGGCTCGAAGGAGGGGTGCCACCACTTCGTCCTGGCGCGGATCAACCCCGGGGACATCGTGCTCATGACCGACCCCGGCTATCCCGCCTACCGGGCGAGCATCCTCATGGGGGGCGGCATTCCGTACAATGTCCCGATCCGCCCCGAGAACAACTATCTCCCGGTCTTCGAGGAGATCCCAGAGGAGATCGTGAAAAAGGCGCGCGGCATGTTCCTGAACTATCCGAACAACCCAACTGGTGCCTGCGCGACCCGCGAGTTCTTCGACCGGCTGGTTGCCTTTGCCCAGAAAAACGACATCGCCGTCTGCTACGACAACCCCTACAGCGAGGTGGTTTTTGCGGGGCAGGAGCGGCTCAGCTTCCTTGCCGCCGACGGGGCAAAGGAGGTTGGCGTCGAGCTCAACTCCCTCTCCAAGCCCTACAACATGACGGGATGGCGGATTGGCATGGCCGTGGGGAACCCGGAGCTCATCGCCGCGATCAGCAAGGTGAAGGAGAACACCGACTCCGGTATCTTCAATGCGGTCCAGTTCGCCGGGATCCGGGCGCTCCGGGCAGAGACCGGGAACATCGATTACATGCTCGCCATCTACGCCCGGCGGCGGGCGAAGGTCCTGTCGACCTTGGCGAAGATCGGCATCGACTACAATCCGCCGAAGGGGACCTTCTACCTCTGGGTCCCGACGCCCAAGGGGATGGGGTCGCTGGAGTTCACGAACCTGCTCTTCGAGAAGGCGGCCGTCGTCGTGGCCTCCGGCACCGCCTACGGCCAGTACGGCGAGGGGTTCATCCGGATCTCGCTCACCGTCCCGGATGCCCGCCTGGACGAGGCGCTGGCCCGGATCGAGAAAGCCTTCGCCTGACGAGGTTGTCGGTCGGCTGAGGCCGTCGAAGATCGAGATCCCTTTGCGCACTGGATCTTTTTCGACCCTGCGTCTCCTCGCTTCGCTGCAAAGACGAAACTCGCGCTTCGCGCTCAGACAGTCGTCTTTGCGGACGCTCCACTGCGGGGGCAGGGTACCCCAAAAACCTCCAATGTGCGCGGTCGGGATCTGATCTTCACGAAGCACGGATATATCCATCGGATCCATGTGCAGGGCAAGGAGATAAAAGATCATGGAAATTGGAATCCTGGGGCTGCCCCAGAGCGGAAAGAGCACCCTCTTCGAGATCATGACCGGCGTCCGCAGCCGGGAGATGCACGGGGAGAGCTGCGTCCGCGGGCTGGCCACCGTCCCCGACGCCCGCTTCGACCGCCTGGTCGAAATCTTCAAGCCCGTGAAGGTCTCCCCGGCCAAGGTCCCCTTCAGCGACGTGAGCGCCGTGGGCGAGAAGGCCTGGGATGCGATCCGGCAGAGCCTCTCGGGGGCCGAAGGGCTCCTGCACGTCGTCGACGCTTTCACGGCGGCGGATCTTTCCGAGGTCCTGGGCAATTACCGGAAGCTGGAGGATGAGCTGATCCTCGCCGACCTGATCATCGTCGAAAACCGCCTGGAGCGGCTGGCCAAGATGGCCAGGAAGCCGATGACGCCCCAGGACACCCTCCATGCCCACGTGCTGCCGCGGCTCCGGGAGCAGCTCGAGGCCGGAAAGCCGCTTCGCGAGCTCGCGCTCAACGAGGAGGAGCGCCACGGCCTCCGGAGTTTCTCCTTCTGGACCATCCGTCCGGAACTGGTCGTCGTCAACACCCCTGAAGATCGTCCGGCCATCGCCGACGATTTTATCCGGGAGGCGGGGCCGAATGTCCCCGCGATCGGGATCTGCTGCGCCATCGAGGCGGAGCTGACGACCCTTCCGCCTGAGGAACAAAAAGAATTCCTGGAATCTCTCGGCATCGCGGAGGCCGCCTTCGGCCGGGTGATCCGCGCGGCCTTCACGCTGCTCGGCCGGATCTCCTACTTCACCGTCGGAGAGGACGAGGTCAAGGCCTGGGTCATTCCCGCGGGCACCAAGGCCCCCCGGGCGGCCGGCGTTATCCACAACGATTTCGAAAGAGGATTCATCAAGGCCGAGGTGATCGGCTACGAAGAGTTCATGGCCGGCGGCGGCACCCACGCTGCCGCCAAGGCCGCCGGGAAACTCCGCCTCGAAGGCAAGGAGTATATCGTAGAAGACGGCGACATCATCAACTTCCGCTTCAATGTCTGACGGCCGCGCGCATTTCCGATCGCCCGGGATGCCATCCGCACGCGTTGGCGAACGGGGAGAAGCGCGAATGCCGAAGATCCGAAAAAAGATGGGACATTGTACCAAGGTACAATGGACTATGGGCGATAGAGATGTAATCTGGAACCGCGTAAAGATCATCAACCCGATTCGGAAAAGGCAAGGTGAGCGGCCATGGCAAGGATCATAAGAGAAATGGCAACCGAACAGCCAGTCGTCGGAAAGGTTTTCATCCTTTACGGAACGGTGCAGGCCGTATCGCCCGATGGAACGGTTCGCCTCCTGGCACCCAACAGCCCCATATTTGCCGATGACCACGTCATCACCGGCGGCGACGGAAGCGTTTCCATCCAGTTTGCCGGGCCTCCGGTGACGCAGTTGGATCTCGGCAGAATGACGGAGATCGTCGTCGACCAGGACGTGTATGCCGCGGCCACGCCGGAGGCGATATCGGAATCGACAGCCGATGCCGATCAGGTCAATCAGACCCTCCTGGAGGGGGACCAGACCATCGAGCTGGAGGCCACGGCTGCGGGCGGATCCACCGGAGCGGGCGGCGGCCATCCCGTTGTCAACTTCACTCTGGACGGCAACGAGGGTCACATCACGAGCGGCGCCGATTCGTCGGGCATCGGCGGGGGCGCCGGCGCGGGCACCAGCCACGGCGCGTTCGATACGGGCGTGCCGAGCATTCCGCGGGTGGACGTCCCCGTCGACAGTACGGTGTTCACCGGGTCGGGTATAAACACGACCCTCACGGTCAATGCCGGAGATGTCATCACCTTCAACTGGTCGTTCGATACCGATGACGCCGTCCTCTACGGGAATGACTTCGGGTTCGTCGTGGTCAACGGCGGGGTCGCGAAGCTTGCCGACATCAGCCAGGTCGGAGACGACAATGCCACCGGTTGGGGAACCGTCACGTTCACCGCGGTCGAGACCGGCCCGCTGCAAATCGGTTTTGGCGTGATGAACACCGGCGATGCGGCGGGAGACTCCCACCTGCTGATCGACAAACTGACCGTGAACGGCGCGGTGGTGCAGGGCTTCGAGAGCGGCGACTTCGCCGGCTGGTCGAGCATCGGAACCGTGGCCGTCGTTCCGGGCCATGACGAAGGGGGGGAAGTCCCGACAGAGGGCACCCACATGGCACAGATCACTTCGACCTCCGATTTCTACGAAGCCGATCTGCAAAGCTTTTTCGACCTTTCTGACGGAACGTTGAGCGCCGCCTCGGCAACCCGTCTGGGTAAACTGGCCTGGGCGACGGCAGACGACGAAGGCCTGTCCCAGGGCATCACGGGCGATGAGGTCGGCGGTCAGTATGGGCATGGCGACCTTACCGTCGGTTCCAATGCCGCCTGGAACGAAGCCACCTTCAGCGGCACGCTTCCCCACGACTTCGGTCCGGACGGACCCGGCGGCGTCGGTTTCGGCGCAATGAACGGGCAGACCGGTATGGTGGGTACCGAGCAGGTGACCTACTCCTGGGACGACGCGACCAATACGCTGACGGCAACCGGCCCGCGCGGAGCGCTCTTCACGGTGGAGGTGGATCCCCTCTCGGGCAACTACTGGCTGACCCTGCAGGACAACATCCTGCACAGTCCGCCGGTGGACGGCCAGGGTTACGAGAACAACGCCTATGTGCAGCAGCTTACCTACACGGTCACGGATACCGACGGCGACCATGTGAACGGCACATTGAACGTCCTGATCAACGACGACATGCCGGGCGCGGATGAGGCGAGGGCGACGACCGGCGCGCCGCTGACCGGCGACCTCCCGTTCGGCGCGGACGGGGCCGGCAACGTCCTCTCGATCGCCGGCACAGGAACGGCGAACGTCGACACGACCCCCGATTCAAACAGCGAACTGAGTGTGACGGGAAAGTACGGCGGCACCCTCACGGTCGACAGCCACGACGGACACTACCTCTACACGGCGCCCGCTGTGCTCCCCAAGGGTGACGTGACGGAAACGTTCGATTTCAAACTCACCGACGGCGACGGGGACACGGCAAGCGCACAGCTCAACATCCTCATCGACGATCCTTCGAACAATCCTTGAGCAACCCGCAAGCTCCATGAAAAAGCGCCGCCCATTTCCGGGCGGCGCTTTTCTGTCGGGCGGGTTTCCGATTGGCAGGAGACCGCAGGCAGACCCCTATTTCGGCGCCGGCTCTCCGCCGGGGCCTCGGGCCGCAGCATCATAGGCGGTTTGGGCGGCTTCGTGGACGCGGCGGATGGGCACGCCATGCGCGATCGCGGCGCGCTTGCACTCCTCGTATTCCGGCGAGGCCGTGATCACCCCGCCGTTTCGCTCTCCGATCTTGATCCGGATGGCCCCGAATTCCGTTGCGACCTCCTCCCAGCGGCGGTCAAGGCAGATGCGCTCCCGCCGGGAGATGCGGACGCCGAAGGTCGAAGTCTCGGCCCAGATGACGGCCGCGATGGCGTCGATCCGGCCAGGATCGCAGATCACCGACAAGAGCGTTCCCGGCCGGTTCTTCTTCATCTGGATCGGGGTCAGGAATACATCCAGGGCGCCCGCCGCAAAAAGCCGCTCCATGGCGATCTCGTAAAACTGGGGGCTGAGATCGTCGATGTTCGTCTCGATGACGGCGACCTCCCGCGATTCGGCGCCGGCGGTAGCCTCGCCGATCATCACCCTGAGCGCATTCGGGATGCCGAAGTCGCTCTTGCCGGCCCCATAGCCGATGCTCTCCACGGTCATGGCCGGCAGCGGTCCGAATTCCGCTGCAATCTCCCGGATGATCGCAGCGCCCGTCGGCGTGACCAGTTCCCCTTCGATGTCCAGCTTTCTCCAGGGAATGCCCCGCAGGATCTCGGCCGCAGCCGGAGCGGGCAGGGGAAAGACACCGTGTGCCCCCTTGGCATAGCCGTGGAAGGTGGGCAGAGGGCTCGCGACGACCTTCGGCCAGCCGAGCAGTTCGAGGCAGACGGCGGAACCTGTGATGTCGACGATCGCGTCCACGGCTCCCACCTCGTGAAAATGCACCTCTTCGGGGGTGCTGCCGTGAACCCGCGCCTCCGCCTCGGCAAGCCTCCGGAAGATGCGTGCGGCCGTCTGTTTGACCCGGTCGGAGAGGCTTGCACCCCCGATGATCTCCAGGATGTCGGGAAGTTTCCGATGGTGGTGATGATGGTCATGGTCGAGGAGCACCTGGACGTCGGTGGCGGCAATCGGGCCGGCCATCCTCCGGCCCACCTCGAACCGGTAGCCCCCCACGCCGAGGCCGGAGAGCGCCTCCCGGAGCCGTCCGGGGTCCGCCCCCGCGCCGATCAGGGCGCCCAGCGTCATGTCACCGCTGATGCCCGCAAAGCAGTCGAAATAGGCGATCTTCATGGATCGATACCCCCGGAAAGAGTGTGCAGAGCTAATCGGTTTCGGACGGCTTCCGGAAAAGCGCCAGAGGCAAGGCGCACGAGTCCCGAGGAATGAGGCGTACTTTGCCGTACGCTGCAATGACGAGGGATGAAGTGCAACGCGGCACATGGACTTTTCAGGAAGCCGTCATTTGTTCACCAGGTGGGCAAAGTACCCCGCCCCAAATCCATTGTCGATGTTCATCACCGCGACGCCGGCCGCGCAGGAGTTGAGCATCGCCAGGAGCGCCGAGAGCCCCCCGAAGTTGGCCCCGTAACCGACGCTCGTCGGCACGGCGATCACCGGGCAGGAGACCATCCCCCCGACGACGCTCGGAAGCGCCCCCTCCATCCCGGCCACGACGATCAGCACGTTCGCCTGCATGATCCGCTCCCGCTGGTCGAGAAGCCGGTGCAGCCCCGCGACCCCGACGTCGTAGGAACGTTCGACGCGGCTCCCCATCGCCGCCGCCGTCACCGCGGCCTCCTCTGCAACGGGAATATCGGCCGTCCCCGCGCAGAGGACCATGATGTACTTGGCATCGCCGGGCGCCCTGTCCGTCTTTTCGCCCGGTCGGTCGACGACCAGAAGCCGGGCCGCGGCATGGTAGGTGCACCCCCCGACCGCCTCCGCGATCTTCTCGGCGACGTCGGGCGCGACGCGGGTTGCGAGGACTTTTGAATGATGTCCGGCCAGCCTTCTTACGATCTCGACCGCCTGCTCGCAGCTCTTGCCCTGGCAGAAGACGACCTCGGGGAAACCCGTGCGGATGCCGCGGTGGAGGTCGAGCTTCGCGCAGCCGATGTCGTCGTAGGGCAGCGAACGCAGGCTGTCGAGCGCCTTATCGACCGGCATTTCGCCGGATTTCACCCCTTCGAGGAGCCTCTTGAGCCGATCGGTGTCCATCTATTCCGTCCTCATTTCTTCCAGGACTTCATTCATGCTTCCCGTCCGGTAGCCGTTCAGGTCGAGCGCGATGTAGAGGTAGCCGAGCGCCTTGAACTTCTCCGCCACCTGCTCCCGGATTTCCGGTCCCGCAAGGCGTTCGATCTCCTGCGGCTCCACCTCGATCCGTGCCACGTCCCCGTGATGGCGGACCCGCACCTGGCGGAAGCCCAGGCCTTTGAGGAAGCATTCCGCCTCCTCCAGGCGCGTGAGGACCGCGGGTTCGATCCGCGTCCCATAGGGGATGCGCGACGCCAGGCAGGCGAAGGCGGGCTTGTCCCAAGTCGGCAGCCCCAGCCGGCGCGACAGCTCCCGGATCTCTTGCTTGGTCAACCCGGCCTCACGGAGAGGGCTGCGGATGCCGAATTCGGCCGCGGCTCGGCTGCCCGGCCGGTAGTCGTTCAGATCGTCGAGGTTCGATCCATCGGCCACCCAGGGGATCCCCCGGGATCGGCCGATCTCGGCGAGTTTGCCGAAGAGCTCCTTTTTGCAGAAATAGCAGTGATCCGGGGTGTTGGCCACAAAGGCTTCGTTCCGGAGTTCGTCGGTATCGATCCGCACCACGGGAATGCCCAACTTCTCCGCCGTCGCCACGGCCTCTGCGACCTCCGACCGGGGATAGGTTTCCGAGGAGGCGAGCACGCACACCGCCCGGTCCCCGAGGAGTTCCCCGGACACTGCGGCCAGGAGGGTGCTGTCGCAGCCGCCCGAGTAGCCGATCACGACGCCTCCCATCTCCCTGAGCAGTGAGCGGAGCTTCTCCATTTTCGATTCGATCGTTTCCATATCCTTCTTTCAACCGGGCATGGAGCTGCCGCCGCTTGCCCCGTCCCGCCCGCCCTTTTCGAACACCTGACGGGACGGATTTTCGACAGCCCGCCGGGAAAAAACTGACGAACCCCTTTTCCTGCCATCGTCTTGTCGCGCGGATTATGGGATGAATGAACACCGGTGTCAAAGTCTTTTTTATGGTGCGGGGAGGCAGGCGGATGGATCGGAATGCCGCGCTTGCGGCCGTTCATGACCGGCCAAAAGGTGGTTTCGCTGCCTTGTACCGGGTAATTCCCTCGTTCAGGAGCTCGAGCACCCCCCTGACCTTGGTTTGCAGCTCTTCGCCCCCGCAGCCGAGAAATCGATAGAAGGCCTCTTCGGAAAGGGCGGCGGCTTCGTCCAGACTCTTGCCTTTGGCCAGGGTACAGAGGACCTCCACGGCCACGTTCGCGGTCGGTTCGCAGGAGCAGAGGTACTTGATGTCCGCGATCCGGTCGTCAACGACCTGGATGTAGAGCTGCATGTAATTGCCGGTGTTGCCGCAATTGATCATCTTCTCGCCGATCACTTCCACGAAGATCGCTCCGTCTTCCAGGGAGCCGGCGTGGGGAAAATCTGTTTTCAGCAATTCGCGGAAATATTTGATGACCGCCTCTTCCATGGGGTTCTATGCCGTCCTGTCGGCCCGCTTACTCAATGTAGCTCCGCTCTTTGAAGATCTCGTCGAGGGTCGCGACGAAGGTCCGGCACTCCTCCTCGGTGTTGTAGAGGTACAGGGAGATCCGGTAGATCATCCGGTGTTCGCGGTGGGATTTGGGCCGGGTCCATCCCGGCCCAAACTGCTCATTGAAATAGGAGTGGACGCAGAAGACACCGTCCCGGATCATGATATTGCCCTTTGCGTTCAGCTCTTTGGCGATCCCCACGGCATTGGGCCTCCGGACTTCGAACGTCAGGACCCCTCCCCTCTGTTCGGCATCGCAGGGCCCGATGATCCGGAACCAGCCCGCATCCCCGTAACGGTCCAGCAGCTCCGCGGTGAGGACGCGATTCAGCCGTTTCTCGTGGGCGCAGATCCGATCCATGCCGACCTGTTGCAGGTACTCGACGGTGGAGCCCGAGGCGATCAACCCCGGATAATTCTGGATCCCCGCTTCGAACCTTTCCGGCGCCTCCAGAAGGCTGTAGGAGCCGTAGGTCGTGTCGGCAGCCGTTCCCCCGCCCAGAATCGTGGGTTCGATCGCATCGCCTTTCTCGCCTTCCCCTGCCCGCGGGTCTGCCGCCAGCAGCTCGCCCCTGGCGTAAAGGACGCCCACACCTCGCGGCCCGCACATCTTGTGCAGCGAGAAGGCCAGGAAATCGACATCCAGCTTCTGAACGTCCACGGCTTGATGGGGCACCGTCTGGGCGCCGTCGAGCAGCACCCGGACGCCGTGGCTGTGGGCGATCCGGACGATTTCTCCGGCGGGGATCGTACAGCCGGTGACGTTCGACGTATAGGCCATGCTGATCAGGCGAACCCTTTCGCCTTTCAGCGTCCGCTCCAGGGCCGCAAGGTCGAACGTCCCGTCCGGAGCAGCCGCCAGAGAGATCACCTTGATGACGCCCGATTTCTGCAGCTTCAGCCAGGGCATCAGGTTCGAGTTGTGTTCCCGGTCGGTCAGCAGGACGACGTCCCCCGGCTCAAACGGAAAGCCGAGCGCCACGGTGTTGATGGCGTGCGTGGTGTTGAGGGTGAAGAGGATCTCTCGTTTCGACGCCGCATGGATGAAATCGGCGATGGTTTGCCGGGCGCCCTGGATGCCCTTCTCCGGATTCCCCTCGACGCGTGCGGTCACCTCTTCGGCGAACCAGTGATGGCTCCTCCGGCCTCCGCAGGCCGGAAAATTCGTGTAGTAGTCGTTGATGGATGCAATCACCTGCCGCGGCACGAGTGTCGTGCAGGCATTGTCCAGGTACACGGGCAGCTTCCCATCCCGTCTTCTTTCCAGGGACGGGAAGTCTGCCCTGTACGCTTCGATCGATGGTCCGACTGTCATGAATCCGCCTGCGAGCGTACTTTCCGCCGCCGGCCGCGGGTTATCACTCCGGCAATCATCATTTCCCCGCCAGCGCCGCTTTCACCTTTTCCGGCGTGGCCGGCAGTTTGCAGACCCTGGCGCCGCAGGCGTTGTAGATGGCATTGGTCACCGCCGGTGCAGTGGAAACCATCGTCATTTCCCCGACGCCGGTCGCCCCGAGCGGACCGTTCGACCGCGGCGTCTGCAGCGTGATCATTTCAATGTCAAACCCGTCGCGAATGGTTGGGAATTTGAAAGAGACAAAATCCGTGGTCTTGCCGATGACGTACTCCTCCCGGAGCGCATAGCCGACACCCTGGTCCATGCCCCCTTCCAACTGCCCTTCGAAGGCCTGCGGGTTGATGATGGTCCCCGCATCCACGGCCACCGTCATCTTCAAGACCCGCGTCGCCCCGGTCTCGGTATTCACCTCCACCTCGGCCATCTGAATGTTGTGGCATTCCGTGACCTGGGCGTTGCCTTGTCCGGTTTTCTTATCGAGACCGGCAGGCACCTCGTTCTTGTGCGCACCTTCGTAGCGTGTCGGCTTTCCGGCCTTGACCAATCCGGCATAGCTCCTGGTTCCCGCCTCGCTCATCGCCTTCTCCAGATTGGCAATGGCCTTCAACAGGGAATGGCCGGCCATGAAGGTCATACGGCTGCCCGCCGAGGGTCCCATCAATACCGTTTTGTCCGTATCCCGGGTGTACAGCCTGACCTTTTCCAGGGGGAGACCCAATTGATGGGCTGCAACCTGGGTCAGCATGGCATCGTTGCCTTCACCCGGGTCGGCGACGGCGGCGTAAATGGTGATGCCGTCATCGGGGTCGATTTCAATCGATAGTTTGGCCGAATCGCCGGCGCCCCCGATTCCGAACGAGTGGGCGGCAACCCCCACGCCGCGTTTGACGCTCCCGCCGCGGGCGTTGAATTCCTCAGCGGCCTTCTTCGCCCGCTCGTAAGCCGGTTTGATGACGTCGCAGACCCCGACAAAGGGCCATTCCAGAACCGCCATCCCCGTCGCTTTCGTCTCACCCGGTTTCAGCGAATTCATCCGGCGGAACTCCAGCGGGTCGATGCCCGCCTTGACCGCCAGCATGTCTACGGCCGATTCCAGGGCAAAGGTCGTCTGGGGTGGCCCGGCGCCGCGTGCCGAACCGCCGAACGAGTTGTTGGTGTAGACCGACTTTCCGAGGGCGAAGACCGTGGGAAGATTATACGAGCCTGAAAGCATCTGGACGGATCGGCCGAGGATGACCGGGCCGTTGACCGTATAGGCACCCTTGTCCATGGTGAAATCGCAGAAAAATGCCGTGATATGGCCCTCTGCGTCGGCGCCGATCTTGACCTTCATGCTGGGATAGGCGTGCCGTTTCGTGGTGATGAGCATCGACTCGGCCATGGTGGGTGCATAGCGTATGGCGCGTTTGAAATGCAATGCCGCCGCTCCGGCGATCGCCTCGGTGATGATCCACACCTTGATGCCGAACTGCCCGCCCGAGAAGGCCTCCTTGTAACGCATGTTGGCGTATCCCAGCGACTCCTTCAATTGATTGAGGTGGAAATGGATATTGATGCTCCGGCCGACAACGACCAGTTGCGGATTTTCCCCTTCGCCCTCGAAGTAGGCCGAAGAGACTTCCGGCTCCAGCGGCGCCTGGTGATTGGTCTGGGTGCCGAATTCGCCCTCATAAACCGTCTTCGACCCTTTGATCGCCGCTTCGGCATCCCCCTTGATCACCGGCTGCGAGGCGCAGATGTTGTCCGGCGCGTGGGCGTGGATCGGATAGGCTCCGGGCGCCAGGGCCTCGGCCGGGGTCATCATGACCGGCAGGGGCTCGTACTCCACCTTCACCGCCGCCGCGGCCGCCCGCGCCTGCTCCCTCGTTGCGGCGGCGACCGCGATGATGGGATCGCCCAGGATCCGGACCCGGTCTTCGCACAGCACCGGCTGGTCCGGGTGAACCTGACGGAGACGGTTGGTTCCCTTGATGTCGGAGGCCCTGACGAAGCCGACCACGCCGGGCATCTTTTCCGCAAGCGACGTGTCGATGGATTTGATGACGGCATGGGCTTCGGTGCTGCGGACGACCGCCAGTTCCAATGCATCCGGCGGGAGCGGGACGTCGTCGTTGAATCGCGCCACGCCGCAGGCCTTGACCATTGCCGTGGGCCTGATGTGGGATTCACCCAGCGCGGCCTTGCCGATTTTGCTCCGGACCGCTTCCGGTGTGGTTTCTTTCCGGATGAAGCGGCCGGCCAGTTGGACGGCTTCGATGATTTTCTTGTAACCGGTGCATCGGCACAGGTTGTGTGCCAAAGCCTTCTTGATCGCATCCCCATCAGGATTGGGATTGACATCCAGCAGGGCCTTGGCCGACATGATCATCCCCGGGGTACAGAAGCCGCACTGGATCGCGCCCGCCAGTACAAAGGCTTCCTGGATGAGGTGCGGATTTTCAGGCGTGCCCAGCCCCTCGACGGTGATCACCTGCGCCCCTTCCAGCTTTGCCACCTTGGTGAGGCAGGAGCGGACCGCCTTTCCGTCGACGATCACCATGCAGGCGCCGCATTGCCCCTTCCGGTCGCAGGACTGCTTGGTTCCGGTCAGACGCAGGTCTCTGCGCAGCAGATCGATCAGCACCATGTCGGGACTGGCCGTCACCTGCCGCTGAATGCCGTTTACCGTTAAAGTTATCATCTCCATTTTACCCCCTTTCCAAATCCGTTGTTCAATTCACCCTGAATGATCTGTCCGCCCGGTCCTTTGGGGAAGAAGTCTATGCCACAAATGGCATAATTTCAAGCGGTCAATGTCGGACCGGAACCTTCGGGATCGACATCTGCGGCGTGAGATCTGACGATCCGGTCATTCCCCCCCCCCGCGATTTTTTCTTGCCGGAGCGGAAGGATAGTGCGCGATAATATAAATGTAAAATATTTATTAACTATGTCATTATAGTCCGCAACTATGAACGGGAGGTTTTCCAACATGGAGCTTCGCCAGCTCGAATATTTCCGGATGGTCTGCCGGGAAAGCAACATCACCAAGGCAGCTGACCGGCTTCATCTCTCCCAGCCCTCGGTGACCACCGCCATCAAGAGGCTCGAAGAGGAGTTGGGGGTGAAGCTTCTGGACCGCAGCCAGAAGAAGATCGCCGTGACCGCGGAGGGACGGATCTTCCTGAAGCGGGCGGAAGAGATCCTGGCACGGGTGGAAGATTCACGGGTGGAGATGAACGACTACCGGCTGAATCACGGGGGATCGATCCGCATCGGGATCACGGCCGTCATGGGCGCCCTGCTGTTTCCATCCACCTTCGCCCAGTTCCGGAAGGATTACCCGAATGTTCAGATCACGGTTCTGGAGGAGGGGTCCCTCGCCGTCCGAAACCGCCTGGAGAGCGGGGAGCTCGATATCGGGATCATCATCACCTCCAATCTGCCCCCCCGCCTGGAGAGCATCCCCATCAGCACGGGCGAGATTATGGTCTGCCTCCCTCCCGCCCACCCGCTGGGTCAATGTTCACGCATTTCGTTCAACGAACTGCGCGATCAACAGTTCATCCTGTTCCGGGAGGATACTTACAGCCGGCGGATCATTCTGGAGGAGTCCGCGAAGTTCGGCTTCACGCCCCAGATTGTCTTCACCTCCAGCCAAATCGGGACCATCCTGGAGTTGGTCAGGCAGGGGGTGGGGATCTCGTTCCTGATCGAAGATGTCCTGCGGGATCAGGGCGGCTTTCTGAGCCGTCCGTTGATCGAACCGCTTTTTCTGGCATCCGGACTGGCATGGAACAGGGAGAGGTACCTTTCGCAGGCGGCCCGGGCCTTCATCGACTCGTTTCTGAAGACCCTGCCCGGCCGGAGCGAAACCGCAGGATCCTGATCGACGTGAGGCTCGTGCAGGATCGGGCTTTCGCGGCTGCGCTCATTGAAGAGCTTCGGGAGGATCCTGCGAAGCCTCTGGCCGGTTGATCCAAACCGCGGTGACGCGGGAGCCAGCCGGGAAGTCGCCTTTGCCGGCAGGAAGGATGAGCAAGGCATTGGCGCCGACCAGCGACTTGAGGCGGCCCGAACTCTGGGAGCCGGTATTGTGCGCCGTCAAGCCTTCCGGACCCCGCTCGACAACCGCCCGCTGGAATTCGGTTCGTTCCCGCTCGTGGCGCAGGCTGTGCGTCAGGCAGACCTCGACGGAGGGACGCCAGCGCAGCCGATGGCCGCCCAGCAGCCGCAGCGACGGCCGGACGAATTGCTCGAAGCAGACCAGCGAGGAGACCGGGAAGCCCGGCAGCCCGAAGACCGGTTTCCCCTGCACCATCGCAAAGGTGAGGGGCTTGCCCGGCTTGATGGCCACCCGCCCGACCAGCACCTCGCCGAGTTTCGCCAGAATCGGCTTGATCAGATCGAATGCCCCCATCGAGACGCCGCCGGAGGTCAAAAGCATGTCGCTTCCGGAGAGCGCCTCGACCATGGCCTGCTCGAGCTCTAGAGCGTCGTCGCCGACGGGCTGCGCCAGGGCCACGGCATCGAACCCGCAGGCCGTTGCCGCGGCGAAAAGCGCCGAGCTGTTCGCGTCGCGGATCTGTCCGGGCTTGGGAGTCGCATCGACCGCCACCAGTTCGTCGCCCGTGGCCATGATCGCGACCCGCGGCCGGGGGTGAACCGGCACCTGGGAGAAGCCCAGGGAGGCCAGCAGGCCGATCTCGGAGGGTCCCAGCACCGACCCCTTCGGAAGGACGGTTTCGCCGGCCGTGATGTCCTGGCCGACCGGTCGCACGCTGGCGCCCGGCGGCACCGGCCGGAGCAGTCGGACGACGCCGGCCTCCTCCACGGATTGTTCGAAGGGAACCACGGCATCGGCGCCGGCCGGCAGGGGCGCGCCCGTCATGATCCGCACCGCCGTTCCCGGTTGGACCGACAGATCCAGTTTGACGCCGGCGTCCTGTTCCCCGGTCACATTGCGTTCGGCAGCGGCATCGCTCGCGAGGACCGCGTAACCGTCCATGGCGGCCGCAGCAAAGGGGGGCATGCTCTCCCGGGCGACGACGTCTTCCGCCAGCACCAGGCCCAACACCTCCGCCAGCGCCCTGCGAACCGGCGGAAGAGGCGCCAGCGCCGCGGCAATCCGGCGCCAGGCTTCAGCGAAGGAGAGCATCGGATAATCGGAACTGCGCATGGGTGCTTTCATCGTCATCTCTTTCACCCGGCCTTCACCGCGGTCTCGGTGCCGGCGATCTCGGTATAAGGGGTCTCGCCTCCGCAATTCCGGCAGCGCAAGCCGTCTCTCGCGGGATAGGCCTCCCCGCAATCGGGGCAGATTCCCACAGGCCCCAACTTCTGCCTGCGGAGTTTCTCCGGCTCTACACGGACGCGCTGAACGCTGAGCAGACCATGGCCCGCCTCTTTGATCTGGGCGAGGAGCCGTTCGAAGTTCTGCTCCTTCTTCGTCTTCCGTTTGAGGTACCAGTCCCGGACTTCGGGCCAGTTCTCCAGCTTTTTCATGTCGAGGTGGACGCGGATGCCGCGGCCGCTCTGTTTTTCATACATCGTCACGGCGAACCGCCCGAGAGGAAGGATCGTCAGCCAGCCGTTCCCGATCGTGCAAGGCGTCAGAATCTGCACGGCATCCGGCAGGCAGACCGGGGTTTCGCAGAGGGCATCGAAGAATTCCCCTTCGGGCAGATGCTTCAGCGCCAGATCAACGATGAATCCGCCGATGAGAAGGCCCGGCGCGAGGCTGCCATGGAAGGACTTGACCAGGTGGAGGTACTCTTCATAGGAATAGGTGCAAATGTTCATGCGAATGGGTTCTCCTTCAATCAATAGGCCAGGGCCAGACGCGGCTCCCGCGTCGCCCGGGCCGCGGTTGCCGGCTCGCCTGCGATGGTCCGCTGCATCCATCCCGGGTCGATCCGCCCGTCGACGATGGGGACGATCTCGTCGGCCAGGAAGAGGGCCTCGCCGACGTCATGGGTGACATAAAGGATCGGAAAGTTCAACCTCTTTTTCAGGGATTTCAGCTCCTCCCGCAGCCCCCGGCGGGTCACCACGTCGAGCGCGGAGAAAGGTTCATCCAGGAGAAGCATCCGGGGCCGCCGGGCGAGGGCCTGGCAGAGGGCGCAGCGCTGGCGCTCCCCGCCGGAAACGAGATGGGGCTTGCGCTTTCGCAGGTGGCCGATCCCGAAAAGCGCCAGCAGGTCGTTGACCTCTTTTTTGTCCACGGCGGCGAAGGCCGCGTTATCGTAGATGCTCAGGTGCGGGAAGAGGGTGTATTCCTGGAAAACGTAGCCGATGCGGCGTTTCTGCGGGGTGACGTTGATTCCGCGGCTGGAATCGAACCACATCTCTCCATCAAAATCGATCCGGCCTGCGTCGGGCTCAGAGAGGCCCGCCAGCATCCGTACGAGGGTGGTCTTTCCCCCGCCCGAGGGACCGATGAGCACCAGCATCTGGCCGTCACCGCAGGAAAGGGCGAGATCCATATCGAAGTATTTCAGTCTTTTTTTGACTTCAAGGTCGAGCGGCATGTTTTGAATCTCCATTGAGTCTGTTCACCAGAAGCAGGAAGGCGTAGCTGATGGGGATGAAGCAGAGGGACATCCAGCCCGCCGTCCGGTAATCCATCGCCTCCACCGCCTCGTAGACGGCGATCGAGGCGACTCTGGTCACGCCGGGAACGCTTCCGCCCACCATGAGGAGGACGCCGAAGGCCCCGATGCTGTGCAGGAAGACGAGGATCGCCGCCGCGAAGATGCCGCCCGCGCTGTTGGGAAGGACGACGCGGATGAAGGCCGCAAACCGGGAGAGCCCCAGGACGGCGGCGTTTTCCAGGAGCCGTGGATCGATCTTCTGAAAGGCCGCCTTCATCGGCTGCACGGCAAAGGGGATGCTGTACAGAACCGAGGCCGCGGCGATCCCCAGGAAGGTGAAGAGGAGCGAGCCGCCCGTGAGCGCCCCCCACGCCCGCCCGACAAAGCCCTTGGGCCCCATCGCGATGATCAGGTAGAACCCCATGACCGTCGGCGGCAGGGCGATGGGCAGGTAGATCAGGGCCTCGAACAGCGATTTTCCCGGAAAGCGCAAGTAGGCTAGGGCGTAGGCGATGGGCGCCGCGATGACCAGAAGGATGATCGTGGTGGCCAAAGCCAGCTTGAGCGTGACGTAGAGGGCGAGGAAATCCATACTAGCGGTACCCGTATTTTGCCTTGACGGCGGCAGCGGGGGCGGAATTCAGGAACGCCGCGAAGCGCTCCGCCGCTGCCCGGTCCTTCACCTGCTTCACGATGCAG
>JAJFTY010000117.1 GCA_021372695.1 Deltaproteobacteria bacterium | reverse complement strand
TGGGTTCGGCCGGCCGAGGCCGGGAAACAGAGGGGCGGGAACCTGCGCCGCCCACCACCCCGAATCGGATGCAAACAATGACCTTGACAAACCTTGAGGCAAAAAAGTATGGTCCGCGCAAAGGACTCAAAGGCTCGGTCTCGTGATGTCTGAGGTTTTCGGCTTCACGCGATTGCGGCTTTTGCCTGTTCTCTCATAAAGCATTTCCAACCCCGTTTCCAACCTCCCCGACAAAAAGATAGACGTGCCGGACAAGGTGAATCGCCCGGATTCATCGAGAGGGGGAATTTTTTTCTTCAAGGAGGGCTGCGTGTTCCGGAGGAGAGGGAGAGGGTTGGCTGCCCGAAAAAAGGAGGGAGGCGATTGAGGAAAAGGAGGGACTTGATCGTTCATTTTTTCGGGAGGTTGATATCACTATGTTCATGAAAATCATGTACGGATCGCTGGCCTTCATCCCTTTTGCCATCCTGGCGCGGCTGTTGGGTTGGGGCGACGTCTGCATCTTCGTCTTCTCGGGAATCGCGATCATTCCCCTCGCGGCGATCCTGAGCGATGCCACCGAGCAGGTATCGATCTACACCGGACCGAAGATCGGTGGCATGCTCAACGCAACCATGGGCAATGTGCCGGAGCTTCTGATCGGGTTCTTCGCCATGCTCAAGGGGCCCGATTACTACCCCTTCGTGATGGCCAGCATGATCGGTTCCGTCATCGGCAACGTAATGCTGGTCATGGGTTGCGCCGCCTTTGTCGGAGGGTTGACCAAAAAGATCGCCACCTGCAACAAGAACATCCCGCGTTTCAACTTCACCCTGCTCATCTTCGGGCTGTTCGCCTTCGCGATCCCGACCGTGCTGCAGCAGAGCGGCGCGGCCGAGCCCAGGCTCGCCCACATCGCGCTGGGCGTATCGGTCTGCCTCATCGTGGTCTACCTGGCCAACCTCTACTTCTCGCTGAATACCCACAAGGGAATCTTCGATTCGAACGTCTGCATTCTGGACGCCTCTTTCGGCGAGATTGCCTCGGGCAGCGTCCAGCGTCTGGAGGATGAAGAGGCCGAAGAGGCGACGTGGAGCCTGGGCAAGGCGCTCCTGATCCTGGCCGCAGCCACGGTGGCCGTGGCCGTGATGTCCGAATTCCTGGTCGGATCGGTCAAGTCATTTGCGGAAGAGGCAAAGTTGCCCATGGCGTTCATCGGCATCGTCCTGGTGCCGATCCTGGGCAATGTGGCGGAACACGGCGCGGCGATCATCATGGCCTGGCACGGGAAGATGAACATCTCCGTGGAGATCGCAGTCGGGTCGGGCACCCAGATCGCGCTCTTTGTGTCGCCGCTCTTAGTGGTGATCAGTTTTCTGCTCACGGCGATGGGCATCAACGGCGAAGCCATGGAGCTGATCTTTACCCCCTTCGAATTGTTGAGCATGGCCGGTGGCATCGGCCTGGGCGCCTACATGCTGATCGACGGGCGCACACACTGGATGGAGGGGATGATGCTGATCGTTTCGTACATTCTTGTCGGGTTGGGGTTCTTTTTTCTCTAGCGATCCCGGTCCACCGTGTCCGGACAGGCGGGGCGGAAGACGGTCTTTTCAGAGCGGGCTCCTTGGAGGGGTCGGCCGGGAGGTGCGGCTGGCCGGCTGGGTGGACGCCCTGCGGGACCACGGGGAAGTGCTTTTCATCCACCTGCGTGACCGCAGCGGCATCGTGCAGGCGGTCTTCAGCCCGGAGACGGCCGATCCGGCCTGCTGCCGGGAGGCGGCCTCGCTGCGCAGCGAGGACTGCATCTCTATCTGCGGCTCTATCCGGGAGCGGGAAGCCGGGACGGAGAACCCCATCTTGGAGACGGGCCGGGTCGAGGTCCTGGTGACGGCGCTCACGATCCTGAGCCGCTCCGAGGTCCTCCCCTTTCCCGTTTCCGAAAAGGCGATGGTCGCCGGCGCCCAGGCCTCCGGCAGCGAGTCGGTCAACGAGGAGTTGCGGCTCCAGTACCGCTACCTCGACCTCCGCCGCCCCACGATGCTGGACCATCTCGTCAAACGCCACCGGATCGTCAAGACAGTCCGCGATTTTCTCGACGAGCGGGGCTTCATCGAGGTGGAGACCCCGATGCTCACCAAGAGCACGCCCGAGGGCGCCCGGGACTACCTCGTCCCGAGCCGGCTCCACCCCGGAGATTTCTATGCCCTGCCCCAGTCGCCCCAGCTTTTCAAGCAGCTTCTCATGGTCGGCGGCTGTGAGCGCTATTTCCAGATCGCCCGCTGTTTCCGCGACGAGGACCTGCGCCCCAACCGCCAGCCCGAGTTCACCCAGCTCGACCTGGAGGCCTCCTTCATCGACGAGGAGTTCATCTACGATCTGATCGAGGAGCTGCTCGTCCGGATCTTTGCCGTCGGCGGCATCACACTCCGCCGCGCCTTCCCCCGGATGCGCTACGACGAGGCCATGGACGCGATGGGCTCCGACCGGCCGGACACGCGTTTCGGCCTGCGCTTCGTCGAGGCGACGGATCTCTTCCGGGCCACCTCCTACGGCATCTTCAGGCAGATCCTTCAACGGGGGGGTGCATCAAGGGAATCACCGTCAAGGGCCAGTCGGAGCGGCTGAGCAAGAACATCCTGCAGAACGAGGAGAAGGGCCTCACCCTTCCGATGCGGGGCAAGTTCGAGGGCCCCTGCGTACCCGGTCCGACGGTGCCGCCGATCATCGTGAGCGACGTCTGGAAAGAGGAGCTCCTCGCCCGGCTTCCCGAGATGCCGGCGAAGAAGGCGGAGCGCTTCAAGGCGGAGTATGGCCTGACCGCCGACGAGGCCCTCTTCATGAGCGGGACCAGGCGGAGTACTTCGAGGCCCTCGTGGAGCTGAAGATCTCCCCCCGGACGGCGGCCCACTGGCTTTCGACGCAGCTTCTGCCCGCGCTCAGGGAGCGTGGCCAATCCCCGGCCCGAACATCCGTCACGCCCGGAAGGCTGGCGGCCCTGCTTGCACTGCTGGAGCGGGAGGAGATCAACGCCAACGCGGCCCACGCGGTTCTGGGCCGCCTCTTTGACTCCGACCGGGATCCGGAGGCGATCGTCGCCGAAGAGGGGTTTCGCCAGGTTTCCGACGGCGGTGAACTGGCGGAGATTGTCGAGCAGGTCCTGGCGGCGAATCCCGCGGCCGTCCAGGATTACCGCAGCGGCGCCGCCAAGGCGGCGGGCTTCCTCATCGGCCGGGTCATGCAGACGTCTGGCGGCAAGGCCAACCCGAAGCGGGTCCGTCAGATCCTGACCGCCAGGCTCGAAGCGGCCCGGTAGCACCGCATTTTCGGCTCCCGTCGCGTACGGCGCGGGTTGCGGAATCGGCCGGGGGATCCGCGGATACGACCGAAAAACGCCCTTCCACCGCGCTGCCATCTTTCCGCTGTATCAACCCCATGTCATCAACCTTGACGAAGTCTCGCGGAAAAGTTACCTTGGCACTCCCCAAGGCGGAAGGGTTGATTCAGATGAAAAAATAACGGAGACCGGTGAGTTTATGACAAAGCCGCAGGGAGAACCTTTTGTGGATGGAGGGGGAGCCGTCGCCTGCGTCGGCAGCGTCCCGCCGGAAATCCGCTGGGACGACGGCCTGGGTTTTCGCACGATCACGGGCGACCTGACACCGGGCAATGAACTCTTGAAACTGATTGCGGAGAGGATCCGGATGGCGGCCCGTCACTTGGGCCTGACCCGGGACGATCTGTTCCGCATTTTCGGCCGGCACAGCGTTTTCGAGGGTGAGGTGGACGAACCCGGCGCCGGAAGCAAGTCCAGCTTCATCCTGGTGGAGACGCATCATCTCATCCAGGGCCGGGTGGGCAAGGGTGCATTGAAACTGGTTTATCCGCTGGATCTTTTGGGTCACGAGAGCCGCTTCCAGGAATCGGAGCCCGGCGTGGTCGAGGTGGTCGTGCCGCCGGGCAAAGGCCGCTGGACCAATGCCGCCGAAGCGGAGGCATTGGTGAAACGGGCCATGCGGGAATTCATGACCGGTGAAAGCCTGAGCATGAGCCTGAAAAGCCAGGCCACCGATGCGCCCTTTGCCGGCAGCGAAGGACTGATGCTGTGCGCCGCGCGGGAATTCGACGCGGCCAGCGGGCGTTACCGGCTGAAATCCCTGCTCAAGGGGGGCGAGGAGCATGCCCGGGAAGACAAGGAATTGATCGAGCGGATGATGAACGGCGCCGCGGAAATGCTCACGCGCGCCCAGCGGATCGCCTACGACAAGATCGTCCATGCCGCCGAAACCAATACCACATTAGCCGCCCGGCTCGGCCTGCAACTGGCCGCCAATGTGGTGGAGGGGCATCTGCGGACCCTGCTCGTGAGCGACCCCCAAATCATCATCGGGGATGAGGATATGACGGCCCGGCTGAGGGAGATCCTGGAGCGGAAAAATTACGCTCCAACGGCGTGCACTCTGGCCCGGGCCGCCGCAAAAATGCAATTGGAACACGGAATCATGCTGCCGGAGTCCCGGGACCGACTTCGGGAGCTTCTTGCCGGGTTGCCCGACCAGGGCTCCCCGTCGCCCGCCCAATACCGGGCGTTGATGGATCTGCTGTTCGGAACCGGGGAGCGCCAGAAGAGGGAGGACAAGCTTTACCATCACCGGGAGGCAATCTTGCGGGCCCTGTCGGTCGCGCTCTCCACACGCTGCCTGGATGAATGCGGGGAGCCCGGCGTCCTAACGCTTTACCTGACGACGCTGCTGGACAACCAGTGGATCATGCTGGAAAGGGCCCTGGCCGGCCTGATGCCGACCGGACAGGCGCTGCCGGTCGGCTGGTTCAACCGTTCCCTGCTGTTCACGCCGGAAGAGCGCGAGGCGCTGGCGGCGCACATGCCGGTGCCCGGCATCAGCCGGGAGGATCTCAAGGAAAAATTCTGGGGTGTGGTCAGTCTGCTGTGCGACGCCCGGGACCGAGCGGCGGATCACATGCCCGATGCCTATCGGCGGGCCCGGGCTGAGGTGCTGGAGCGGGCGATTCAAGCCATCACCTCCCTTGGCGAGATCGTGCCGACCGTTCAGAGGATCACGTTTTTTACCCTGCCTCTGGCCTACGCGTGTGCGACGCCAAAACTCGGCGTGGTCACCCGCAAGCCCCCGGAGATTTGCGGTTCTGAACTGAGATCGGAAGCGATGGCGCAGGGGGCCATGATGGCGGTCGAAATTCTTTTGAGAAAACTGACCGGCAGGGAAAAACCCCTGGCAGGGATGACCGTCGCCATCGAAGGATTGGGCAATGCCGGGAAGAACATGGCCAGCCTGATGGTGCAGAAAGGCGCTACGATTCTGGCGGTCAGCGACAGCCGGGGGGCGCTCATCAGCCGGGACGGCTTCTCCCGCCAGGAGCTGGCCGCGATCGTCGCACACAAGAACTCGGGCAAACGGTTCGATACGTTTCTGGCAAGCCCCGTGATCCGCATGCTCTCTTCGAAGCAGCCGGGCGCCCTGGCCTATCATCCGGATCCGGCGGAGCTCAAGAAGGTCCCCACCGACATCCTGGTGCTTACGGCGATTCCCGCGTCCATCCGTGCGGACAATGCCGGCGGACTTCGCGTCAAGGTGATCTGTGAATTGACAGGCGCCGCCGTCTCCGGAGATGCCAAACAGATCCTCAGGGAGCGCGGCATTCAGGTCATTCCGGATAACCTGGCCAGTTCCGGCGGATTGCTGGTCTCCCTCTCGGAAATGCTCCAGAACAGCCTGGGGCAGGTGTGGGACCGTCGGCTGGAGGAGGAGAATCTGTACCGGCAGATCGAGCGCAGCTACGAGGATGTCTGGACCGTAACGCGGCGATTCGATCTGGATCTGGCCACCGCTTCCGACATTCTGGCCCTGGAGCGGATGCACCACCTGGCCATCTACCGCGAACACCTGGAAAGCCTGTCCGCGGAGCTCGGGGAACGGATCCGGAGCATCGGCACGGCGGAGCGGGTGCTGATCATGTCGGACAATGACGAAGACGGCGCGGCCTCGGCCGCCATCATGCACCGGATGATCTCCTGCCTGAATCCCGGGGCGGGAGACAGGATCATCCATTTGAACGAGTCTTTCCGCTCGCCGATCGTGCCGGATCTCATAGAGCAAACTCAAGAAACGGACAGGCCGGTGAGGCAGGTCTTCGCGCTGGACCGAGCATTTCCCGTGGACGAGCCGGGACGGACCTATGTGGCCCGCGTGGCGGAGCGATGCCGCGTGACGCTGGTCAACAATCATGAGCTGCCGGCGCCTCTCATTGAACAGGATCCAGGTGCCGCGCCGGAGCCTGACGCAGGAGGCTTCCTGAAACCCGCGGTCCTGGGCATCTTGCATATCTCCCCGCAGACGCTGAAATCGATCTTTCCCGCCGGCCGATTTTCCACGGCGATGATCCTCGAGGAGATTGCTCCCCTGCTGATCCGCGACGAACAGGCGCTGAATCAGATCGCCTGGCAGGCTGCCGTCGGCTGCTGTCTGGACGCGGCCATCGAAACCACGAGCGAATGGCGGCTGTTTTATAGCCGGTTCAATCCGGACCGCACGGTGGAGGCGGCCCGGGCCCTGCGGATGATCACGCGTGCAAACGGTTATCTGACGGCCGTTCACGCGTTGTTGGGGGTCGACCGTCCCGATCAGCTGGAGACGCAGGAAGTTTGGGAGCGGTTGATGGCGGCTTACCGTATTCTCAATGAGCGGGTGCAGGTCCTGGTCGAGAGGATCACCCTGGAAAATCGCGGCCGGGCCCTTGCCAGCCATTTTTTCACCCGGGACGAAGTCGCTTCGCCGACGCCCATCGTCGGAAATGCAGACAACGAACTGGATTTCTACCACTGGATCTCGGAGCATCTGACGCAGCACGGCGATTGGTCGGAAAAACCCGTCATCGTCGGGCAAGTCGTCAGGGATTTTCAGAGGCGCCCGTGCCTGGGCGTGAGGATCCGCAGCCCGCGCGGGGTGGATCTGATGAAGGCTGGCCTGCCCGAGTGCTTCACGACCGGCGGCTTACCCAACACGGCGATTGCCAGGATACCGTTGGAATCGACGCAGGTGCCGCAGTTGGTATTCCGGGATATGGTGGACGCCATCTGGCAGAAGACCACCCGTGTTTCTGTGCCCGAACCCCGGGAGGAGACCGGCACGAGATCGTCGTAATGACCCCTCCTGTGGGCGTGAACGTCTATGTCTCAAAAGCGTGCCCCCGGTATATCCTGGAGGTGTCTATCCAGGGGACCAGGTGCCGGCATCCAGAAGCATCCACTGGTTACAAAAACACGGGACCCTGGCTTTCGCCGGGGTGACGACTTCTTGCGCGGGGTCTACCGCTTCATGTGCCGGAAAACGCGGTACTGGATAAAGACAAGCCCGGCAATGCAGAGTATCACCAAAATAAAGAGCACGTGCTTGTAACGCTCGGTGAAGGGGAGCCTGGCGTCGTTTCCGGCAAAATTCCCGTTTGCGCGCACCGGTCCGAGCCGGGCCAGGGGCAGCCCGTCCAGGTTTTGCTTGGCGACGGCCCCCGCGAGATCGTAGCGGGGCGGCTCCGCGGGCGGATTCCCCCAGAAGAGATAAAGCTTCCGGTCCGGCTGCTGTTTGAAGACGAGGAGTCTCCGATAGCCCCGGCCGGTCACACCGGTGACGGAAAGCGGCGGGCTGTCGAGGTTTTTGAATACAAGCCGGAATTCTTTCGCCGCAATCTCCGGCATGTCGACGGCCAGCTGCGTCTCGCGCATCGTTGGCGTATCGAAGCTGAAGAGGGTTCCCTGGGCCCACCGCTGCCACTCGTCCGTCCCCCGTCTGACCTGCACCTCCACCGTCCGCTGGAAGTTCCGTTCCGGCGTGGCGATCACCAGCCGATCCAGCGGGAACCGCGTGTTCATCCGGACAACGATGCTGCTTTCCCTGCGGGAGGCGTCGAGCTCCGGCTTCTCGGCCGTTCCCGGAATCGTATAGGTCTGTCCCAGTGAATCGCTCTCCTGCAACACCTTGACTTCGCTTATCGTCAGCGGCGGGGCCTCGATGTTTTCGATTTTAAGCGCGATGCGCGGAAAAGCGGCCGGAGGGAAGGCGATGCGCGTCCGCCGGAGCTTTTCTCTCTTCGGGAAATCGAAGATGACGCCATCCTTACGCAGCGTCTTCCACTCCTTGCCGTCGGAACTGCCGAACACCTGCACCTGGCGGGAGAAATCGGTGTCGGGTGTGACGATTTCCACCGCGTTGAACCGGGTCCCCGGCTGTTCCATCCGGAGCTCCAGCCACGTTTCGCCCTTCGGGGTCAGCGAGAGGTTCTCCATACGGTGCGGCAGGGCGATCTCCCGCTTTTCCGGTTTCCGTGAAACGATCTGGCAGGGGAGTTCCTCCTTCAGGTCGGTCACCACCCGGAAATCGGCAAAGGGTCGCTTCGCGTCGAGATCGCCCAAGTGCTGCGGCTCCAGGTATACCCCGGCCAGGCCGCCCTGCGCCCCGGCGGAAGGGATTTCGATTTCGGCATACTTCTCCCAGAGCCGCTCGTCGAATGCCGTGCAATGGCCCGCCACGCCGGTCAGCAGAACGGAGCAGCACACGAGCGTGAAAAGGAATCGTTTCATGGTTCGTCTTCTCCGAAGATGATGTGCTTGAAACGGTTATAGCCGTAGGAGACCACCAGCAGCAGGAGCCCCAGCACGATGAACGAGACGATGCGGTAGAAGGTCTGGAGTGCCGAGAGGTCCATCCAGAAGACCTTCAGCACCGTTGCGCCCAAAAGCAGGATTCCCATGATGCGCGCGCCGCGAATGCGCTTGAAGATCCCCACCCCGGTCAGGAGCGACGCGTAGAGGGCCCACAGGACCGAAAGCGAGAGCTGATAGGCGTAGTGGGAGGATCCCCATCGCAGATTGCGCCCGGGGGAGCGGAAGCCGAAGAAATCGTGGACCTCGGTGGAGAGCAACATCAGGGAGAGGGCCTGCGTGATGACAAAGATGATGGCCGGCGCATGCCGTCCCCCGTAGAGACCCCGCTCATCCCGGTTCCGTGCCGTAAAGTACAGCAGGACGTAAAAACCCGCGATGGCTGCCGTGCAGACCCAGAAGCGGCTGTTGAAGACCGGGATGAAGCGCTCGAACGGCTCGATGTAGAGGATGAGGTCATCGGCAAACCGGAAAAGCACTGCGAGCCCCAGCAGGTAGGCCCCGTGCCGCAGCTCGGGGAGATCCAGCCGGGAGGCCATCCAGCCCAGAGCCGCCATTTCGGCCGCCAGGGCCGGCATGAGCCAGCGCTGTTCCAGGGCGACGAAGGTGGCGATCACGGTCATGATCACGGAAGCGGCCCCGTAGGCCGCAATCGTCAGCCGGGCATCGGATGCGCGAGCCCGGACGAGCGCCGCCATGCCGATCTCGACGCCGGCCAGCGCCAGTGCGCAGGCCTTGACCGGCCAGTCGGAGTGCCCATGATGCTGAGCGAAAAAAGCCAGGAAGAGAAAGGCCGCGGAGCCGAAGATGAGGAACTGGTCGACCTTCGATTCCGTGTCTTGAGAATAGAGGCGCGAGATCAGGATGTAGAGGTTGTAGAAAACAAAAAACGTCGCCACGACGCCGAAGGCGAGCCACCGCTGCGGATCGCTGAAAAATTCCGAGTGCCAGCCGGCGTAGAGCAGGACCGTGCCGAAGAGGGAAGCGGCCGCGAGCGTTGGCCAGCGGCGGAAGCGCAGGAGGAGCAGGGTGCCCGCGTCCAGGAGCAGAACATAGCCGAACAGGGTCAGCGGCTGGTTCTGTCCGGTGGAAAGCATGACCGGCGTCAGAAAACCGCCGAGAAGGGCGATTGCTGCGAGCGAATAGGTCGAATACCGGATCGAGAGGGTCATCCCCGTGGTCGTGACCGCCAGCATCCCGACCGACGCGAGCGGGGCGGGAATCAGGTGGTAGAGGGCGAAGCCCGCGTAGAGCGCCAGGTAGAGCACGGCCAGGCCGCCGCCGCTCAGCATCTGCCCGTACAGCCCCATGTTCCGCTTTTTCTGGAGGTACTCGCCGATGCCGATGAACGCAGCTCCCCAGAAGATGCCCAGCATGACCCGGCCCGTTTCGCCGATCAGCCGGTTGTCGAAGGAGTATTTGAGGAAAAAGGCGACCCCGAAGAGGATGGCGATCACCCCGATCCGCCCGATCCAGCGGGTGCCGATCGCGCTCTCCAACGAAGAATCGGCAGGTTTGCCGTATGGGATTCTCGGTTCGGGCTCAGGGAGGACGACCGGCCGCGAGGCATCGGAACCCAAAGGCAGCGGAGCCGGCGAGCCTTCCCCCTGGAACGGCTGGCCCTTCAGTCTGGCCACCTCCTCCTCCAGGGCCTGGACCTTCGCCATCAACAGATCGATGCTTCTGTCGCGTTCTTCGTCGGATCGCATAGATCAGCCCCCGGAGTCCGCTGGATCAGGCCAGTCATCCGCCCGATCAGGCGGCGTTGATTCTGTGTTGCGCCGTCACCTCGACATTGTTCTTGATCATCTGCCAGACGGGGCCGACCGACTCCTCGGCAAGGCGGATGGCCCGCTGGATCTCCTCATCCTGCGCATCGGTGGAATCCACGATGAATTCGAGAGAGATCTTTTCAAACTTGATCGGAGGCTGGTCCCGACGCAGCCCCTTTGCATGGACCCGCAATCCGGAAACGGTTTTCCCCATCTTCCTCAGCAAAAAGGCGACGGCCGTCCCGGTACATCCGGCAAAGCTCATGAGCAGCAGCTCCAGGCCGTTGTAGCCCTGTCCGTCCCCGATCGGCGGCTTGTAGTCGAAGGCGATCGGACGATCGGGATTGGAGGGAGAGACGCCCGTAAACTGCACTTTATCATTCGTCAACTCAACGGTGACTTCCTCGAAGTGCTCAGCCATGTCAGCTCCTTGAACAGCCCCCTGTCCGGGCAGGGGGTGCAGGGAATAAGAAAATGGAAAAGGGGATAGCCGTTTCGCCAGCCTACGCAAAGAGTCCGGCGATGCGGCGCTGTTCGGCGGCGGCAAGGTACGGGTGCATCGGGAGGCTGAAGATCCGGCCGGCGCACGCCTCGCTCACGGGGAAGTCCCCCTGCCTGTAGGTCAAACAGGCAAAGGCCGTCTGCCGATGGAGGGGCTTCGGGTAGTAGATCGCCGTGGGGACGCCCGCCCCCTTCAGTTTTACCATCAGGGCGGTCCGCTCGGCGCTGTCCCGGGCGCAGATCGAGTACTGGGCCCAGGCGCTCTTGTACCCTTTGGGAATCCCGGGTACGGTGACGACGTGCGAGAGAAGATCGCCATATTCCCGCGCGACCTTCTGGCGCAGCTCGATCTCTTCCGGGAAAATGGAGAACTTCGCCATGAGGACCGCGGCCTGGAGCGTGTCCAGGCGGCCGTTGATTCCGATCCGGACATTCTCGTACTTGTCGCTCCCCTGGCCGTGAACCCGGATGGAACGGAGGATTTCGGCTGTCGGGCCGTCGTCGGTGAAGATCATGCCGCCGTCACCGTAGCAGCCGAGGGGTTTTGCCGGGAAGAAAGAGGTGCAGGCGATCTCTCCGAAGGAGCAAGCCTTTCTCCCTTTGTATTCGCCACCGAAGGACTGGGCGGCGTCCTCGATCACGGCGATTCCGCGGCGGGCGGCGATCGCTTCGATCGTCTCATAGTCCGCCGGCAGGCCGAAGAGGTCGACCGGAATCACGGCGCGGGGGCGGAGCCGTTCGCCGGCGGCCCGGGGCAGCGGATGGATGGTAGGGTCATTCTTTTCGACGGCCTCGATGGCCCGATCCAGCTTTGCGGGGTCGATGTTGAAGGTCGCGGCATCGATGTCGACAAAGACCGGCGTCGCCCCGAGGAGGGTGATCACCTCGGCGGTTGCGACAAAGGTAAAGGGGGTCGTAAACACGGCATCGCCCGGGCCGATGTCGAGAGCCATCAGCGCCATGAGGAGCGCATCGGTACCCGAAGCGCAGCCGACGGCGTGCCTCCTTCCGACGTAACCGGCGAGCGCCGTCTCCAACTCCCGAACCTCGGGGCCGTTAATGTACTGGCCATGGGAGAGCACTCGCGCAATATTGGTCTGCACCTTTTCATAAATTCGCCGCTGCTGGGCGGCCAGGTCGATGAAATCCATTTTTTCTCCATTTGAACCCAGGTGGCATCCTGGGAAGGATCGGCGGCCCAAAAGTCTTGGAAGCCGCACGCCGATTCATGCAAGGTCGTCGGGCCTGGACTTGACCAGATACTTGACCCCGCAGTTTTCGCATTTGATCTCCACGGACCAGGAGCCGTCGGAACTCTCCGGCAGCTCGATCGGCGACTGGCATCTGGGGCATCGGGTGGTCGATGGCCGTTCGATGGGTGGCTCTGTCGTTGCCAACTCAGCGGGAGAGATCCTTTCAGCCGGCTGCCACTCCTGACTATGGGGGAGCTCAGGCGCCGTCACGGCTTGCGCAGGCGGCGCGATGGGTTCCGCAGCTCTCGGAGTCGAAACCGTCTGCCGAAATTCGGCGGGACCGGGGGCAGGCTCTGATCCGTCGCAATGAATCATGTTCATGACGGCTTTGCGGATTCGCTCCCCGTCGTCGCCACCCCCCAGAGACTTGAAGCGGTCGTAGTCCTCCTTGGAAAGCGTCAGCTTCACCTCGATCATGTTGGCATTGAGCAATGCCGCGTGTATATCCCCCAGGGTGGAAGCGATACCGGCCATCCGGGATGCCGCTTCCTGAAGCTGTGCCTGCAGTTTGCCGATCAACTCGACGGCCGGAAGGTCCTGACCGTCATACGGGACTTTCGCCTCGTCCAGATTGATGCTGCCCATGTCGTCCTCCCCTGCTTCCGAAGTGCGGCCATTCTACTGCATCGGGCTGAAGATGTATATCAGTTTTTCCGAGGCCCGGCTTCCCGTCCGGGCAGCGAACCATCGCAATAACATCATCCTTTCGCTCCCCTATTCCTCTTGACGCCCGGCGGCCTTTCCATTATGGTCATACGACTTGAAGGGTGCTTTTTTGTCAATCCCAACAGAACAGATGAACATCTCCTTTGGATGAAACGCGCAGGAATTCATCAGGCCGATTTCAAGAAATGAAACGTCTGCAGACCGGTGCCGACTCTATGGATGGGCAGGGCAAAGGCCAGAAGAAGCAAGATGCCAAGTCTGCGGAGCAGCTTGTCTATGCGTTGAATTTCATCAAAATGCAGGCGGGAATGTATCCCGAAGGCCACAGCATGATCTCGCAGGGTATCGTAAGCGTCCTGGATGTCCTGAAAGATATTTTCATTTTCAAGCCGCAGATCGTGATCCGTGTGGAGGATGACGTCCTCTACGTGGGCGACGAAATTCTGGATGACAAGAACCGCAACAACAAGCAGTTCGCCAAATGGCTGAACGATCTGTACATCACGTCGATCACGCTCTCCCGGGGCTTGACGAAAGATGAGTTGCTGATACTCCAGAAGATCCTCGTCATGAGAACTTCCGATATCCTGGTGCTGGGGGACATCGAAAAATTCTTTGCCGACAGCCGCATGCCGCATATCAAGGTGAAGGGGATCGATCTGGACCATCTCGGCTCTATGCGCGAACCGATCATGGATCGCGGGAGCCTGAAAGAACGGAAACCGACGATGCAGGGACCCGATGCGGGCTATTCGGGATCTGCCGGCGGAAAGGTCGTCGCGCGTGAGAGTCCGGGAGAAAAGCGTCCGCAGACGAGAGGTCCTGATTCAGGCTTTTCCGGCTCCCCCGCTGCCACGATCGCGAATCGTGAAAGCGTGGGGGAGAAGGGGCCGAGGACGAGAGGCGGGGACGCCGGCGGTTTCCGTGCTATGGAGGGGGAGAGCGCCGCCGGCGGGACGTCCAGGGAAGAAAAGCGATCCGATGACGCATTATGGCGAAAATTTACATCCGCCTTGATCACGCAGAGCCAGGATGAAGGCGCGCAAATATCGCGATCAGCGGAATACTCCCACGTGGACTCCCAGGATCTGGTGAAGCATCTGAACGAGGAAACCATCAATTGGGACGTCTTCTTGAAGGACTACCGTTCTCTTATCATCAAGTATCTCCGTTCGGAGAACGAAGAGGACAAACCGACACTCGAAAATATCATTTTAAAGATTGACAGCCTGGTCAAAGATTTTCATCCCGAACTTCAGCAGCAGATGTTGAAAGTCACGGAAGATGAACTTTGCACGCTGCCGACTTCCGCCGTTAAAGACAACAAAATCAATTGTTTCAACTATGAGACGATTGCAGGCATCCTCCGCAGCGCGAGCGACGAAAAGCGGGGCATATCGCCCTCCCTCTCGCTTCTCTTTCAAAGGATGTCGGTAACCCACAATCGATCGGACGGTCCCGAGAGCGCTCTTGCGAACAGCTCCTCTTCGGGGCGGGATACCCCCACATCCGCCAGCGACATCGAAAAACTCCTCGAACGCGAACAGTACGAAAATTATGTGCCGGCAGATTATGAGGAGATTCTCAAACGGAAATCAAAAGGAGTCGAAGTTGACAGGAGGACGAAGGGTCAACTCATTGCCGGAGATTACATCCATACCCTCGAAGACACGGCTTTGAATCTTCAGATCAGCAAGCTCTTCCTGGCGCTGATGGATGAGAACGTTGATGAAGGGGAGTACGGGGAGATTTCCGTATACGTGACCGGAAGCATACCCGAATTGATCTTGACCGGCAATTTTCCTTTTCTCATCGATATTATCGAAACCTACAAGAGACATGGCCGGGAAAAGCCTTCGGAGAAGATCCGGGCGCTTGCCGAATCCGGAGCGGCCGCTTTCCAAGATACGAAACTGCTGTCGCGGTGCCTCAGGGATTTGTTTCTGCATGGGATATCCATCAACTCCCTGATCGGATTCGTCGAGGCATGCGGCCCGGGGCACGTGCCATGGCTTCTGGATCTCTACCTGGAGGCGTGGTCGCCAAAGGGGCAGGCCATGATCGTCGAAGTGCTGCGCCATTTTCGGGAAGAGGCCACAAGCCGCGTATACGAAAAACTCTCGGACCCCGCCGTTCAAGCCGCGGGGAAACTGCTCATCCTGCTCCAGCTGATCGGGGATGCCGACGCCATTCCTCATGTCAGGCCCTTTGCGGATCATCCGGATGTCGCGATCCGGGTGGAAGCGATCCGCACCCTGCTCAGGTTCAACGACAACGACGCCCCGGCTCTTCTTCGGAGAGCCATTTCATCGCGGGATCGCTCCGAATCGACGCAGGGGATGGCTCTGGCGTGCGAATACAAGATTGGGGATATTTGCGAGCGGTTGATCTCCCGGATCAGAACCGGCCTGATTTTCAAGAAGGATCTCGTCTTCAACGAATTCATCATTCCCGAGGTCATAAAGACGCGGGATCCGAAGATCATTCAGAACCTCGAAAAGATGGCCGGAGCAAAGTGGTCCCTTTCCCCCGGCCGGCTTTCCCGGACGAAGATGGCGCTCCTGGATGCGATAGAGCTTTACGCCTCCCCGGGTGCGGTTCAACTCCTGAGGAGAAGCTTTCGTTCGGGGAATCAGGAGATGCAAACCTTGTGCGGGGAGTTGATGAAGAGGGAGAGCGAATGAACTTGATCGCATTTCGCGAGCATCTGTACCGATTCTGTCTCGGTCTTTCGTCTACGACGTCCAGTATCGCCATCTATCCTGCGAATCACCCGTTCATCAAGTCCGGCATCTCGGAGGTTTTCTCGGAGGCGACCGCACTGCTGGAGGGAAGGAAGGAGATAAAATTCGTCCTGGTGAGAAACATCCTCGTCTGCGGCGGCGTCCCGCTGAAGTTCAAGGGGCCGAGCTGGCGTGCTTTTCTCGAAGGATTGCGAAAGAAGAAGATCGACCAGATAACCTTCTATGCGGGACTTCCATTGAATCATCTCGAGCACTTCATCTTCGACTTCGCGGCGGATCGAAAAGAGGGGCTTTCCTCAACGGCCTACGTCAAATTCGGCAATGTCGATGCCAAGGAGGAAGACAAGAAAGAGGAACTGGGGGACTACGGGAAAGAAGAGGACGATTTCGACAGCGTCCTGGACCTCGGCATGCTGGAACCGAACCGGATGGTCAAGGATCTTTATCAGAAGCTCATCGTGGACGGCGCCATTCAGGCCGACGTGATCTCCGAGATCGTCACGGTGTTTCTGGAGCAGATCGAGGCGGGGGGATCGCCGCTGACCATGCTGGCCTCTTTGAAATCCGTCGACGAATATACGTTCACCCATGCGGTGAATGTCGGTATTCTGACCATGTCCCTCGCCGAATCGCTGGGTTTTGCCGGCAATCAACTCAAAGATATCGGGACCGCCGCTCTCCTGCACGATGTGGGGAAAATTCAAATACCGGAAGAAATTCTGCAAAAAAAGGGTGCGCTGGATTCAGGCGAACGGGAAATCATGGAGAGCCATTCCATCAACGGCGCCAGGCAGCTCATGAAGATCAAAGGCCTGCCCAGGCTGGCGTTGATCGTCGCCCTGGAACATCATCTCAAGTACGACGGCGGCGGCTATCCTCGCGTTCAGGGGAAATGGCAGACGAACATCGTCAGCCAGATCGTCTCTATTGCGGATGTATTCGATGCCCTTCGGACGAAGCGGCCGTATCGGGAGGCGATGTCTCCCACTGAGGTCGAAAGAATACTTCGCCTGGGAAGCGGGGTGTCTTTCAACCCCGATCTGCTGGAGCTCTTCCTGAAGAGCATCAACAGCGGAGACTTCAAACCTTCTCAGATCTGAGGCGTTATGGTGCCTCCGGTGGCAGGGTCGCGCCCGAACCGTTCCGGATCATCCTGCGGAGCAGTTCCCAGTCGATATCGTTGTCCATGCAGTCATTCCGCTCCATCCGGATCACCTGCGGGATCACCTTCTTCTTCTCCAGATGAACCCCCCTGAGCGTGATGGGCGTTGAACGAATCCCCTTTTCGATCTCGAAATCGCAGGCGGCGCCGATTGCTGCACGGATTCCCTTACGCTCGACAAGCCTTTTTGTGAAGTTGGTGCTGGGAGAGATAAAGAAACGCCACCCTTGCTCCTCGCAGAGAGCGCGGACCTCCCCGCAACGGCACTGTTTGCAATTTACGCAGAGAACGCCGTCCTCTTTTGAAAAATGTGCCTTGCATTTCTCGCCGATCAGGCAGTGGGGAAGGATGACCGCTTTGTCCGGTGCCGGGATCCGGTCGAACGCCTTTCGATAATAGGCATTGGCGATCTCGGAGATGTTGTAGCGAAGGCCGATCCGTCCAAGCGCGGAATGAACCGGAAAAAATATGAAGGCGGAGAGAAATTTGATTCTGCTGCAATCCTGTGTCATGAAAACCCGGTCCTGATCGAGGTTACCCGCGGGAGGAAGATTCCCAGGAAACCTTTCTTCCGCGTTTTCGAAGACGGATACCAAAAAGCCGTCCGAAAAGCAATCCTTTTGCGCCTTTTGGAGTTGCGCCTTTTGGGCTACCGGAATTGAAAGATCTGTGTTATACTCCCGCTGCTTTTCCAGAAGAATCCTGACAATCTGCCTTGGGCGTGGGAGGTAGGAATTGCATTCCGGAAAGACCGTCTTTGTGGTGAATCCTCATGCGGCCAACGGGGCGACAGGTCGGGAATGGCCCCAAATCTGCAAAACAGCCCAGGAATTTCTGGGTCCCTTTGAAACCTGCCTGACGGCAGGGCCGGGCGATGCCACCCGAATGACTCGCAGGCAACTCATCGAGGGCGCCGACAGGATCATCTGTGTGGGTGGTGACGGAACGCTCAACGAGGTGGTCAACGGCTTCTTTGACGAAGACGCGCCTCTCCGGAAAGACGCCGTGCTCGGTTTCCTGCCCAACGGCACCGGCTGCGACTTCAGCCGGACTTCGCCCATCCCGTCCGGCATTGCGGCTTCCCTGGAGACCATCCGCCGGGGACATGTCCGGACGATCGATCTCGGACGCATCCGCTTCCGGGATCACCAGGGTGCCATGAGCAGCCGATACTTCCACAACATCGCAAGCTTCGGCCTCGGCGGCGAGGTCGTGGACCGGGTCAACCGGACGAGCAAGGCCTGCGGACCGTTCGTCACCTTCATCTGGGGCACGATCGTCTCCCTGTTTGCCTACCAGAAAAAAAAGGTCCGCCTAAGGATAGACGATGCCGATGAACGGACAGTGGATATCTTCAACATCGCCATTGCCAACGGGCGCTACCATGGCGGCGGTATGCTGGTCGCGCCGGACGCCCTGACCGATGATGGCCTGTTCCATATTACCGTCATCGGGTCCATGTCTCTGCCGCTGGTCTTCTGGCATCTCCCCAAGCTCTACACCGGAAAGATCAAAAAGATCCGCCAGGTCTACATGACCACGGGCAGGAGGGTATCCGCCGTTTCGGATCAGCGGGTCCTTCTGGACATCGACGGGGAGCAGCCGGGAACCCTTCCCGCCGAATTGGAGATTCTCCCCGGGGCCCTCAATATGATCATGAAGGGCTGATCCCGGCACGCCACCCGTCATTTGCCCCATGAGCTGATGAATAATTCCCCAGCCATTGAGTAAGATTTCACCAACCCTCCCCTCCGAAGCGCCAGGGGCAGCGCCGAATTCACAGATAATGTGTTTATAATTTAATGGGATATGTCTGTCAGCGGGATGATGGGCTTCTGGCATATGCATTGCTTATCTTCGGTTGCCGGAAGGAAAGGAAACCGAGGAAAGGCTGTCCGATGAAACGTTTTCTGACATTGTCGTTCGTTCTCATTTTGATCGGTTTCACTTGGGTATTCGCTGCGGAGAAGCCTCAGCCCGCCCGACCCCTTCCGCCCCGGACCCCGGAGATGAACACTGCGGGGAAAGTGGTGGAAGTGTCCGCTACGGTCTTGAAGATAGAACGCACGTTGAAGGGGAAAGTGGAGATCATGGAATTCGTCCTGGAAAAGCCATTTCCCGATATCGTGGCGGGCGATCAGATCAAGGTCAGCTACCGCGAAAAGGATGGCCGGAACATCCTGATCCGGGTGGCACCGGCCCAGAAGACAGCGGTAAAGAAGGCCGCCAAGAAGGATCTCCCCAAGGAGATGAAACCGGTCACCCCCCCGGCCGGACCGGTCATAAAATAGGCTTTACCCTTCATCCGAAGATGAAGGCAATTATGGGCAGATTCCCGGGATCGCCGATTGTCGGCGGATCGGTAGGGAACTGACAAAAAAAGAAATGAGGAGGTAGTAAGATGAAACGTTTCATGGTATGGGCAATCGCGTTGGTGTTCCTGTTCTGCACGTCCGGTCTCGTTCTCGCCCAGGCGCCCGCCGCCCCGGCAGCTCCCGCCGAGAAGGCAGAGAAGAAGGAGATGAAGGCAGAGAAGAAGGAAAAGAAGGCAGACAAGAAGAAGGCAGAGAAGAAGGAAAAGAAGGCAGAGAAGAAGGACGAGAAGAAGGCAGAGGCCCCGGCCGCCCCGGCAGCTCCCGCCAAATAATTCTTTTCCAAGGCATCGAACAGATGAGCGGGGTGCGGGATTCAATCCCGCACCCCGTTTTTATTGTGACCCTCTGTTCCGGTTTGCGCGCATTTTCGTGCATTTCCCCTCAGCCCTGCATATAATGCGCGCCAAGGGCGCTCATTTCTTTTAACGCCATGCCCGGAGAGTGATCCATGACCGTCCGTACACGTCTGATGATCCTTACAGTCCTGGGGCTGGTTCTCACGATGGCCGTCTGGGGGTGGGTCCAGATCCGGGCGCTGGATCAGATCCTGGTCGAACAGCAGGGAAGGCGCCTTTCCAACGTCGCCGAAACGGTCAGCACCTACTACGCCCATTTCCCGACGCGGCAGGGTCTCTCCACGCTCGACACCACCCTCAAGGAGCAGATCCAGACCGATGTCCGGCTTGCCCGCATCGACATTTTCACCGTCGTCAACTACGATATCGACTACATCGAATACATCGCCGGGTCGAGCCGCGTCCGCTACGAATGGCCGGAGAGCCTGGTCAGCTCCGTCGCTGCGTCGCGCAAGCCCCAGTATGTACGCCTGAAGATGGACGAGGGGCCCGCCGTCGGACTGCTCTATCCGGTCACATCGGAGAAATCGCAGAATACCCAGTATGTCGTCGGGGTGATCATCTTCAGCCGGGCCAATGCCGAGATCCTCGCCCGGGCGCAGCGACTGCTCGTCATCAGCACGGTCGGCCTCCTGGCCATCATTCTCCTGGTCCTCGCAGCGAGCTACCGCTGGCTCATCGGCCGGCCGCTCAACGTCATCATCCATGCCATCGATGCATTCCAGACCGGACAGTATGTGAAGCGGATTCCGATCAGGAGGCGGGATGAGTGGGGACTCCTGGGAGAGCATTTCAACTCGATGGCCGACGAAATCGAGCAGGTTCTGAAGAGAAACCAGGAGCTGAACCGGAGCCTCGAGGATCGTGTCCGTGAGGCGACCCAGAAGGTGGTCGAACTCCAGAAGCAGGTCAGCCAGCTCCAGCAGCTCACGGCGATGGGCTATCTGACGGCGACGATCGCCCACGACCTCGGGACGCCGCTCCACTCCATCGCGGGCCTCGCGAGCCTGCTTCAGGAGAGGGGGAGCTGGCCGCCGGACGTGGCCCGCAAACTGGACCTGATCGTCCAGCAGACCCAGCGCCTAAACACGGTTATCCAGAATGTCCGACGTGCGACCCGTCCGCCCGAGGCCCATTTCGAGACCGTCGTCGTCCGGGATCTTCTGAATGAAACCCTCTCCCTGGTGGAACCCCTCATGAGCAAGGCGGGGACCGAGCTGGTGGTCGATTTTGATGAGAATCTGCCGGGAATCCCTGCGGACCGTTACCGGGTCCAGACCGCACTTTTCAACCTGATTCAGAACGCCCTGGAGGCGACGCCCTCGGGAGGCAGGCTCACCGTTTCCACCGGGATGGCGATGGACGGCCGGGAGGTGACGATCACCGTGGCCGACACCGGCAGCGGCATTCCGCCGGAGCTCATGGAGAGAATCTGCGAACCGTTCTTCAGCACCCACCAGGAGGAGGGCATGCGGGGGCTGGGGCTGGCCATCGTACAGGATATCGTCAAGATGCACGGAGGCCGCATGGAGATCAAGAGCGTGCCGGGCGCGGGAACGCAGATCGTTCTCGGCTTTCCTGTCGGAGGGAACGCTGGCGAGGCAAAGTAGGTCCCGCAGCCGGGTGTCGAAAAGTAACCAGAAGGGCAGGCTGTTCAAAAACGGTCAGATGCAAGGCACGCAAAAACCGAAGAGCGAGTCGTATAGAGAATACGTCGAGCGATGAGGTTTGCAGCGCAACGCAGCAGATGATTGTTTTGGAAGCCCGCCCAAAGGGCGGTGCTTCCCGGTTAAGGAAGGCATCTGTCTTATTCATCGCGCCCCCGATCCCCGCCCGAAAGGCGGGGATTGCGGGATGCGCTCCCGGTCAACAGCCTGCCGGTCAGTCTTTCGCGAGGCCGTACCGCAGGATCTTGGTCCGCAGCGTCTTCCGGTCGATTCCCAGCCGCTGGGCAGCCTGGCTCTGGTTCCAGGCTGTGCTTTCCAGGGCCTGGAGAATCTGCTGCCGCTCCGCCGTCTCGAGCGGCATGAGCTGCGGCAGCGGCGTTGCGGGCACCGGGTGTGCAATCCGCATCTTTTCCGGAAGATTTTCGGGCAGAATCACGGCAAACGGGGTGAGAAGCAATGTCTGCCGGAGGATGTTCTCCAACTCGCGGACATTGCCGGGCCAGGAATAGGCCAGGAAGAGCTCCATGGCCTCATCGGAAACACGGACCGTGGGGTAACCCCATTTCTTCAGGAAAGATTCGATCAGCTGCGGAAGGTCTTCCCGGTGCGCGCGCAGGGGCGGCACCTGGAGACGGACGACGAAACGGTAAAGGAGGTCGGAGCGGAACCGGCCCGACTTTGCCTCCTCGTCGATATCGCGGTTCGCCGCCGCAACCACCCGCACCCCGACATGCCTCGCTTCATGGCCGCCCAGGCGCCGGACCTCTCCGCTCTGCATGAACCTGAGCAGCTTTCCCTGGAGGGCCGGCGACATCTCGGTGATCTCGTCGAGGAAGATCGTCCCGTGCTGGGCCGCCTCGAGCAGTCCGATATGCATGTGATCGGCCCCGGTGAAGGCCCCCTTCTCGAATCCGAAGAGTTCCGATTCGAGAAGGGTCTCCGGAATGGCCCCACAGTTGACCGCGACGAAGGGTTCGCCATGCCGGCTGCTCAACTGGTGGAGGGAGCGCGCCGTCAGCTCCTTGCCCGTGCCGCTCTCCCCGCTGATCAGGACGCTCGCCGAAGCATCGGCCACCCGAGCGATCTGTTTGTAGAAATCGACCATGACCGCGGACGATCCGATGAACTGGGGCTCCTGCTGATCCTCGGGCTGCCCCTGGATCCAGTGCTGCTGGAACTCCCGGACCTCGAGGACTTTTTTGACCATGGCGCGGATCGCATCGGGCGAAAAGGGCTTGCTGATGTAGTCCCACGCGCCCAGCCGCAGGGCCTCCATCGTCGTTTCCAGCGACCCGAAGGCGGTCATCAGGATTACCGGCAGTTGCGGCCATTTCCCATGGACCTGGCTCAGGAATTCCAGGCCGTCGATATCGGGCATCCGGATGTCTGAGAGGAGCAGATCGTAGCGCGCAAGATCGGCTTCGAGCGCATCCCTCGCCGAGGTGAAGGCATCCACTTCATAGCCGGAGCGCAGGAGCGCCTCCTGGAGGAACTCGCAGGCCACGGCGTCGTCGTCGATCACCACGATCCGGACCACCCTGTTCTTACCCAAGCCCCTTTCCCCCCATGTACTGCGCCAGATCGGCGACCCGGCAGGAGTAGCCCCATTCGTTGTCATACCAGGCCACGACCTTTGCCATGTTCTCCCGCAGCACCTGGGTGAACTCGAGATCGATGACCGAGGAGCGGTCGTCTCCCTTGAAATCCATCGAGACCAGGCTGGCCGTCTCGCAGGCCATGATCCCCTTGAGCCTCTTGCGGGCGGCATCGCAGAGGACCGCTCTCAGCTCTTCCGTCGTGGTCTTCGTCTTGAGCTCCGCCGTGAAATCGACGACGGAGACCGTCGGGGTCGGCACCCGGAGCGAGTAGCCGTCGAAGCGGCCGGCCATGTCCGGGATGACCAGGGCGAGGGCCTTTGCCGCGCCGGTCGAGGTCGGGATGATGTTCAGGGCCGCAGCCCGGGCGCGACGGAGGTCCTTGTGGGACAGGTCGAGGATCCGCTGGTCGTTCGTGTAGGAGTGGACCGTCGTCATCATCCCCTTCTCGATGCCGAATGCCCCGTGGATGACCATGACCGGCGGTGCGAGACAGTTCGTCGTGCACGAGGCGTTGGAGACGATGTGGTGCTTTTCGGGCCGGTAGCTCTTGTGGTTCACCCCCATGACCACCGTCAGGTCCTCTTCCTTGGCGGGGGCCGTGATGATCACCTTCTTCGCGCCCGCCTGGAGGTGGGCGGCGGCCTTCGGTCCGGTCAGGAACAGGCCCGTGCTCTCGATCACGATATCGACCCCTTGATCATCCCAGGGGATGGAGGCGGGATCGCGGAAGGCCCAGCTTTTGATCGGTTTCCCGTCGATGATGAACCGGTCTTTCTTGATGCCGACCTTCCCCGGATAGCGGCCGTAGTTGGTGTCGTACTTGAACAGGTGGGCATTCGTCGCCACGTCGAAGAGATCATTGACCGCCACAACCTGAAGGGATTCGGGGTACCGGGTCAGGACAGCCTTGAGAACCTGGCGTCCGATCCGGCCAAAACCGTTGATGCCCAGGCGAATCATGGAAGCCTCCTTTCAGTTGTAATACCCTCAAAAAGCGTTAAACATCTCGAACAGTGAAAGGCTTCGTAAAAAGTTCCGCAGGCAAGGCGCCGCAGCATCCGGACTTTTTTCGTAGCCGTCAGTTGTCGTCGATGCGGTACTTGTGCTCCGCCATGAGATCACAGCGGGTTTGAAGCGTCTCGTGCATGCGGGCCTTGTCAAGAGAAATCGCGCTCAGGTTTGCGACCGCCATGAGGAACTTGATCTCCTCATCCCGAAATTTGTGCACCCGGTCCACATAGACCCTTAGGACGCCGATCGCCTTTTTCTCCAGCATGAGCGGCACGACCAGGACGGACTTGATTCCCTCGTCCTTCGCCTCCTCGCCGTACTGAAAATCTCTGTCCGTCTGGGCGTTTTCGATCCAGATGGTCTTGCCTTTCAGCACCTTGCGATCGAGGCCGCTCTCTGCGATTTGAATTGGTCCCTTGTGCAGGTATCCCTTTGACAGGCCGCTTGCCGCACCGAGCACCAGAAGCTTCTGCCGGGAGTCGAGGAGCCGGATGCTGCTGGCCTTGACGCCCATGGCCCTGACCACGCACTGGACGATCTTCTCCAGGACCTTCGATGGATCCAGGGAGGCATTGATCACCTTCGCGACTTCGTACAGTGCAACAAAATAATCGACATCCTTCCCTTTCATGGTCTCACCTCCTGTGATGCTGCTTTGCGATCCACCCGAACGTCATACCGACGAAAGCCGGTATCCAGGCTTCGTCCCGGCGAACCCCGGATCGAGTCCGGGGCAGGCGCCGGGAACCAGGAATATGAACCAAAGGACCCCGGCCTCCGCCGGGGTGACGAACTCGTAAAAAGTAGATTTTTCCCCCCCTCACTATCTTTAACCCGATCTGGGATCCGCCGCCGGCCGGAGAGGCTCCCCTCCGAAGGCCCGGCGTCTGGCGGACGGGCACCTTCAGCGCATGAAGCCCATCAGCAGGAGCCCGAGGCCGACCAGCCAGCCGATGATGGGATTCACCTGTCGGTTCTCCTCCCGGCTCGCATAGTAGAGAATGTACCCGGGAAGCATGGCGCAGAGCGCTCCGTCCCGATAACTCTTCTTGAAGGCCTTGAAGGCCACGATATCCTGGCAGATGAGCATGATCAGAAATCCCCCCAGGACCATGTTTGAATTCATATCGCCCAATCCTGTACCTCCTCGCGAAAACTCCCTCGAAAGATTCTCTCTGCGGCTCCCGTGGAGCCCACAGGGCGCGGATTATACAGTAAGATGAAACAAATATCCATAACCCGGTCGGAGAGAAAGCTATTGACAAGATTTCGTTCAACCATTAATCTTCCGCGAAAATATGATGCTGAGGGAGAAAGTCATGTCGGCGAATCGTTGGGTCCGGAGCGGTGTTATCCTCTTTTCACTGTTTTTTCTATTGTCCATTCTCGAGATCGACGCCTGGGCCAGGGTAGGCGGCGGTGGGTCCTTCGGCAGCCGGGGGTCCCGCTCCTTCTCGGTTCCCCGCTCGACGCCCGCGCCCACCCCGTCCAGCCCCTCCCAAAGGTCGGGGCAGTTCAGTAACCCCGCTGCACCGGCCCCTTCGCCTCTCGGGGGCGGAGGCTTTCTCCGGGGAATGGCCGGCGGACTGATGGGCGGAATCCTCGGCGGCATGCTTTTCCGCAGCCTCGGGTTCGCGGGCGGTGCTGATGCCGCAGGAGGCGGGATGGGGCTCATGGACATCGCCCTCATCGGTGCGCTCCTGTATGGCATCTACTGGTTCATAAAACGGCGGCGGAGCGAAGCCCCCGCGGCGGGGACCGCTTACCGGGACTCCCTGGCCGGCGGCGCCGGTCAGACGGCCAGCCCGGTGCCGATGGCCGCGTACGAACCCGAGAGGGGCGAAAGTGACGTGGAGACCGGTCTCCGCCATATCCGGCAGATGGATCCGCGTTTCGATGAAAAGAGCTTCACCGACGGCTGCATGGATCAGTTTTTCCAGATCCAGGGGGCGTGGGCCGCGAGGGATATGTCCGGCGTCAGGAATCTCCTGACCGACGAGATGAACAAACTTCTGCAGGGGGAGGCGGACCGGTTGCGCGCAGCCGGGCAGATCAACCGTCTGGAGAACATCGCCGTCCGCTCGGTCGAGATCGCCGAGATCTGGCAGGAGAAGGGGGAAGATTTCATCACCGTGCAGATTTATGCCAATCTGCTCGACTACACCACCGACGAACGGACGGGGCAGATTGTCTCGGGCAGCCGGATGGAACCGGTCAAGTTCAGAGAATATTGGACTTTTACCCGTCCGGTGGGGGATCATCCCTGGAAGCTCTCGGCCATCCATCAGACCGAATGAGCTTTGGCGTTGTTGCGGCCGTCCCCGCTCCGGCGCGGAAACGGCAGAGCGTGAACAGATTCAGGGGAAAGACACTTTTCACGGAGTCGTCAGGTATGGCAGCAGGCGGAAGGCCGATCATCACGCGAATTCCTGTCCACTTGATCATGGTCGCCCTGTGGGTCCTCTTTTTGCTCTGGCCGGGCCCGTTGGCGGCCGTCAGCAAGCGTCAAGCCGTCCATCCGGCGCGCCCGGACGTCCATTCATCCATCCTGATGGACATGACGACGGGACGGGTCCTCTACTCCAACAACGCGGACGAGCCCCTTCCCCCCGCCTCGATCACGAAGGTGCTCTCCCTCTATCTCGCTGACGAGGCGATCCGCGAAGGGAGGGTCCGTCCGACGGATACCGTGAAGATCAGCCGGAAGGCCGGGCAGACCGGCGGATCGAGGATGTTCATCCAGGCGGGGAGCGAAATCCCCCTCGAGGAGTTGCTCAGGGGGATGGCTGTCGTTTCGGCCAATGACGCTTCCGTGGCCGTTGCCGAATACATCGGCGGCAATGTCGAGACGTTCGTGGAACAGATGAACCGGAAGGCACGCGAACTCGGAATGGAGCGCAGCGTCTTCAAGAACCCGAACGGCCTGCCTGCCCGGGGACAGTACTCGACGGCGCGGGACATGATGATCCTGGCCAGCCACTACCTTCAGCGCTTTCCGGAATCGCTGAACCTCCACTCCCAGCAGTACTTCACCTACCACGACATCACCCAGCGCAACCGCAACAGCCTCCTGCGCCACTATCCCGATGCGGACGGCCTGAAGACCGGCTGGGTCGTTGCGGGGGGATACCATATCATCGCGACGGCCAAACGGGGAAACACCCGGCTGATCGCCGTCGTGATGGGGGCGAGGACCCCGGGGATCCGGGCCAGGGAGGCGGCGAAGCTCCTGGATCAGGGGTTCACAACGGTCGGGGCAGATTCTCAGCCGCGGCGGGGCTGACCGGCACCCTCATCCGGCAGACAGGTCGCGGCTTGCCTGCTGCGTTCCCGGCTATCGGCCGGCCGATCCGAAAAGATGTTCGTCGGTATCCGGAAAAGCTGCTTCATCACCTCGTCGAAATAGTCGGGCAGGTAGCGGTTCCAGATCTTGATCGGCAACTCTCCCAGTTCCCGCTGATCGGATGAGGGAAAAGAGAACAGGTACTCCAGCAGGTGCTGAATGTTCCGCGCGAGCGGGCCCCGGTAAGGCTGATACAGCCTCTGTTCGATGATCCGGTCCTCGTGGATGCAGCGGCCGATCTCACTTTCCAGCATCTCCTGATAGTTGGAGAAGATAATCTCCACCAGAACATCCTCTTCCCCGGACCGGACAAATTCGGCAAATGACCGGTTCGCCTCGCCGGCACGGAGTCCCCGCGCCTGCATGACGTTCAGGATTCCCGGGCCCAACGGCCGGGACAGGATCTCCTGTCGGGGCGGCCGAAAGCGGATGAGCAGATTCGTGGCATTGTACCGGCCGGCATGGGTCTCCTCTTCCACGACATCGCAATCCGGGAAACGGCCGAGCAGCTCGATCAGATTCCCCTGCTCGGGTGCCTCCAGAACGACCTTCACTCCGGCAACGTCGTTGATCGCCAGAAGCTCGCCGTCCCCCGCGATGGGTCTCTTTTCGCGCAGATCACTCAGAAGCCGTTCCTCCGCGATCAGAAATTCCTCCGTCATGTCCGCAGGCGCCGTCAGAAGGTTCTCCCGGGGAATGCCCAGAAGCCGCGCCCTCTCGTCGGCGAGGGTATCGGCATGCCTTTTGATCTGGTCGAAAATCCGGTCGATGATCCGCCGGGCCGCTTTTTCCGCCAGGCGGCGGGAGCGTTTGATCCGGCTCGACCCGATGTAGGCCTCGGAACCGTTCCGGCGGGTGAAGTAAAGGGTTCCGTGAAAAGGGGTCTCCCGGTAGTAGCGCCCCGGGTTCTGATGGTAATCCCGGATCAGTCCGTCGATCCTCTCGTTGCGGTAGGGGGGGTCCGCCACGAGGGCATCCTTCAAGTCGCCCTTGAGCTGGACATGCCGGGACGAAAACTGTGTGTGAAGCTCCCGGAAGATCCGTTCGGCAAAGAGGTCGAGGTAGCGGGAGACATAGATGTGGTTGAAATGGACCAGCTGGGTGATCAGGCCCGCATCCGACGGCCGCGCCTCGTCGTACATCCAGCGGCGGATGATGTCATTCAGGGCATCGCGGTGCAGAAAGCTGTTGATGGTGATCATGATCCAGTCCCCGGATCCGCGTGAAACCTTCAGCCGGTCTTCCGCCAGTCCTCCGTTTGGGAATCCCATTCCTCCGGCAGGCATTCTCCTTTCGGCGGAATCGGGTAGAACTCCTCGAGACGTTCGTGATGGATGATGCCCAGGGCCTCGCGGGTCACGATGAGATAATGGTACCGCGTCCGGGCGTGCTCGCGTTGTCTGTTGTACGCCTGGATTTTCCGGTTGAACTCCCGCAAGAAACGCTGTCGACCGCGGCCTGCCTCTGCTCCGGCCCCGGCCGGTACTCCACGACCCTGCCCGCCCTCCATCAACGCCGCGATTTCCCGCTCCATTTCACGCAGCCTCTCCAGGGCCTCTGCCAGCCTTTCCGCCGTGCGGACCAGGGTGCCTACCCTTTCACGAAGCACCTCTTCCTGGAGGATCTCCTGCGTCGTCTTCCTGGCATTGATCATTGAGGAACCCGTAAAAGGTCATCCTTCGTCACCCAAGTCACCCTGAGCCTGTCGAAGGGTGACGGAAGTCATTGATATCACGTCATGCTTCGACAAGCTCAGCATGACAATCGCAGGGACTTTTTACGAGCCCGTCATCATTGACGACTTCGCAAAAAGAGACTTTTCCCTCCCCCGGCGGGAGGGGATGAAGGGGAGGGGGAATAGAGCCCGCCATCATCCGTCCGTCCCCATTTTCCGGAGTGTCGTGAAACGGAATCTAACCCGGGCAGTATCCTAATGTCAAGGAGTGCGGGGGAGATGACTGATTTCAGTCATAAAAAAAAGCTTGACATTGTCCCGACGGTTTGGTAGGTGCGAACCGTGCGGGTCGTCCGGAGCTCCGGAATGTTGGTTTTGCGTGAACTGATGTGAGGGATGCATGATTATCATCAGCGGTCAGACCTACTCCACCATCATCGATGCAGCAAAGTCATTCGAAGTATCGGCCAAGACGGTACGCCACTACATCGCCAGTAAAATTATCCCCGAACCTCCCGTAATTCAGTTCGGCAACCGGACGGTCATGCATTTTCCCGCGGACTACATGGTTGCGGCAAAGAAAAAGCTCCATCAGTACCGGATGGAAAAAGACAACAAGGGGTAGTCTGAAGGGCTTCGCCATGGCATGAGGACGGATGGTTGAATCCGGCGGGCGCCGGACAGGGTGTGCAACAGATCAGCGAAGCTTGAGACCTGAGACTCACAATGAGGTTTTGACGTGGCTCGACTCAGCGACACCACATCGACGGAAAAACTCCTCGATGTCATCCGCGGCAGGAAGGATGAGGCCTCGCCGACCCCGGTACGCGCCGACAAGCCCGTACCGCCGAAAACCGGCCGTCTCAAGATTCCCCTTCCCAGGTTGATCAAACTCGGTAAATCCTCGACCGTCGGCATCGACATCGGCCATGATTACCTCCGCCTGGTCCAGATCGAGGAGACCGCAGGCGGCAAATTGGAAATCCTGGCCCGGAGACGCTTCGCCGTGCCGCCGAAGATGCCTCATGACGGACCGGAATTTGCGGCCTTCCTGAAATCCTCTCTGGCCTCCGTCTGCGGTTCGGGAAAGCCGCCCGATCTCTGGGTGAACATGTCCTCGGGCAAGGTCGACGTCCACCATATCCGCATTCCCAAGGTCGCCAAGAAACAGCTCAGCAACGTCGTCTACTGGACGGCAAAGAAGGAGACCCCCTTCGACGAAGCGGAGACGGTGTTCGATTTCGAAGTCCAGGGGGAGGTCATCGATCAGGGGATTCCCAAGACGGCCGTGATGGTCTACACGGCGCCGCGCCAGGAGATCGAGGATCTCAAGGCGCTCTTTTCCCGGATCGGCCGGCCGCTCGCCGGAATCTCCATCGTCCCGTTTGCCGTGCAGAATCTCTTCCGGACCGGCTGGATTCCCCCTCCCGAGGGCACCATCGCGAACCTTTTCATCGGAAACGATTTTTCCCGCATCGACGTCTATTCAGCGGACAATCTCGTGATGACGAGGGGCATCAAGGCGGGTCTGAGCAGCATGGCGGAGGCGCTTGTCGACCGCCTGAACGAGCAGAAGGCGGATCCGACGTCTCCCGCGCTGACCCTCGAGCAGAGCCGGAAAATCATCCGCAGCCTCAGCCCGGATTCGGCCCCCTTGAGAGAGACCGACCCCGGATTCGGCCTCCGGAAAGAGGAGATCTTCGAGATCATCCAGCCCGCCCTGGAGCGGCTGTCGCGACAGGTGGAGCGAACCATCGAGCATTACGCTACGATGATGCCGGGGGAACGGATCGTCCGAATCTTCGTTTCCAGCGCGATGAACGTCTACAAACCCATCGTCGAATATGTGGGGTCCCAGCTGGGGATATCGAGCGCCATTCTGGATCCTCTGGGCGAACAGCATTCCGTCGCCTGCCCGGATGTGGACGACAGCAACTGCATTTCGGAGCGGATCGCCTTCGGTCCGGCCCTGGGGCTTGCCCTCTCGGACTGCGACCATACGCCGAATCTGATTTACACATACCGGGAGAAAGAGGCGAAGACCAGCATCCAGCGGATCAACCGGGCGGTCTTTGCGGGTTTCATCGCCATCGTGCTCATCTGCTCCGTGGTCTACATCTATCAGAACCATCTCATCAGTCAGAAGAAGGCGGAAATCACCGGCCTCGAAGCGAAGTTCGCCGGCCTCGGCCCGCCCGTGGACCGGAACAAGCTCACGGTGCTGGCGGCCAAGGTGAAACAGCGCAACGAACTCTCCCGGGTCTATGCCGACCGGTATCTGGGGATGGTGCTGATCAGCGAGCTCGCGGGGCTGACCCCGAAGAACATCCGTTTCACCGACCTCAAGATCACCCTGGGGCCGCCGGCGGCAGCGGCAGCGAAGAGCGAGGCCGAGAAGAAGGAGGCGGCGAAGCCGCGGGTGGAGGAGATCATCGCGGAAGGGTTGATTCTGGGTGAGCGGGAGCTGTTCGAAACGAGCCTGGCAGGCTATACGATGACCCTGGAGGCTTCGCCGCTCTTCAAACAGGTCACCATCCAGAAGAACACTGTGGAGCCCTACCTCAAGGGCGAGGCGCTCCACTTTGTCCTGACCATCAAGGTGGAGGAGCAGGTCCATGGCTGAGCAAAAGATGGCCTCCAAATTCCCGAAACAGAGCATCTCCTATCTCCTGCTCTGTCTGGCCGGAATCCTCATCTTCATCCTTGCGGGGATCCTGCCGAACATGAGCACGATGGCGGAGCTTTCGGCCAGGATCGTGGATACCCGCTCCCTGCTCGAAGAGCAGCAGGCCTTGAGCCCCTTCCAGAAGACGCTCCAGGCCAAGACCGTCAAGAAGGAGTCGGAGGTCCTGCCTCTTCCGGCAAAGGGGGTCCTGGAGCAGGCCAGGATCAACACGCTTCCGATGGTTTTCGGCAGCGCGGCCAAAGCGAGCGGGATGACCCTGGCATCGGCGATTCCGAACCTCACAGCCTTGACCGGCGACGCGCAGTCCCTGTCGGTGAACGTCGTTCTCCGGGGAGATTTCATGAACTTCCGGAAATTCCTGATCCATCTGGGCGGCATTCCCTACGTGAGGCAGATCGAGGAGATCGAGATTCAGCAGAAGCCGGACACCAAGGAGTTCAAACTGAAGATCTGGGTGGCCGTCGGATAAAACGGGCAGGTTGACTATGGCTAAATTGGGAAAGCGGGAGATGATCATTCTGGGGGCGCTGGCGGTCGTGGTCCTCTATGCGGCCTTCGACTATCTGATGCCCAAGAAGAAGGCAGCAGGCATCGATACGACCCAGAAGAGCGCGGAGCTCCAGACCTTCGTGAGCAATCTGACCGCGAGCATGGGCAAGGACTCCTCCAAGGATCTGGGGACCCTGGTCTTCAGCCGCGCGGAGAGGGAATGGGCTCAGGATCCCTTTCTGGACAACAAGTCCTACAGGTCGTGGACCCAGGCCAAGGTGATCGCCGCCAAGGAGCCGGTCGTTGCAGCGGCGGCGCCGAAGGTGGAGTTCGTCTATTCGGGTTATCTCGAAGTGGGAAAGAAGAAGATGGCCATCGTCAACGGCATGGAATACAGCGAAGGCGATGGCCTCGACATCAAGGGGTACTTCTTGAAAAGCGCTTCTCCATCGAACGTCGTCATTGAAAACCGCGGAACCGGGGCATCGATCAATGTGCCCCTGCTGGAATAAAAAGGGAGGCACCGATGGCTTACGTCAACTCTGACAGGGTGTTGAAAAACAGACTGCTCCTGCAGGCTGCACCAAAGTGGTCAGATGCAAGGCGTGGAAAAAAAGAAAAGCGAGGGTTGATTGGCGTCCTTCTGCTGTCCACCATGCTCGTCTTCGGCTGCGCCGCCAATGATACCGTCAAGAAGGATGCCGTCTTTGAAAAGTGGTCCACGATGGCGGAAACGCAGACGGGGAACTCACCCGCGCCGCGGGACCGGAGCGCGCTCATCGCGCCGGAGTTCCTCCAGGAAAGCGGGGCGCCCGCAGAGGAGCTGAAGGCCGCGCCCATCAAAGAGCTCCCGACGCAGCTCGTCAACCTGAAATTCCGCCAGGCGGACATCAAGACCGTGCTGCGCTCCCTGGCCCGGATCGTGGACAAGAACGTCCTCGTGAAGAGCGAAATCAAGGGGGAGATGACCATCGACTTCCGGGACGTCCCCTGGAACCAGGCTTTCAACGGCATCCTGCGAACCCATGGGCTGACCTATGTCTGGGAGGGAGACATCATCCGGGTCATCACCCTGGAGGACATGGAACAGGACCTGAAGCGCAAGACCCAGGAAATGGGAATCAAGTGGGTCGCGCCGCTCATGACCGTGGTTGTCCCGATCGATTATGCCAAGCCGAAGGACCTCAAGGACAATCTCGAAGCGTTCCTGACCCGGACCAAGGACGACAAGCCCCGCGGGTCCGTGCGGGTGGACGAACACAGCAACTCCCTGATCATTTCAGCCATCCGGGAAGACCTGGTCAAGATGATGCCGATCATCGAGAAGATCGACAAACCGACGCCCCAGATCAAGATCCAGGCGAATATCGTGGAAACCACCAAGGATACGGCCCGGAGCCTGGGGGTCCAGTGGGGGGGCATGTACAACCCACGGATCGGCGACCATAACCTCTGGGTCACGCCCGGCGGAACCAACGGCAGCACGACGACCAACCCCCTGTCGGGCAGCTATACGCCTGTCTTCGGCAACACGGGCATCTCCGGACAGGGGTTCGGCGTCAACTTCCCCGTCTCGAGTACGGCCGCGAGCGCCGCCGGAGGAGTGGCCTCCCTGGGCCTGCTGTTCGGGACCCTGGGTGGAAACATCCTCGACATCCAGCTCAATGCCCTCCAGGATGACGGCAAGCTGAACATCCTCTCCAGCCCCTCCATCACGACGATGGACAACCAGAAGGCCTTTACGGAAAACGGGGAGCGGATTCCCTATTCGACGATCGATACCAGCGTGACCCCGCCCACCAGAACGGTGAAATTCGAGGACGCGGTCCTTCGCCTGGAGATCACGCCGCACGTGATCGACGGCCGGAACCTCTCGATGAAGATCCTCGTGAAAAAAGATGAGGTGGATACGACCCGGACCGTCGAGGGCAACCCCTTCATCATCAAGAAGCAGACGGAAACCACGCTGATCGTCCAGGACGGCGAGACCATCGTCATCTCCGGCCTCACGAAACAGACAAACCGGCTGGGGACAAGCGGCGTCCCGGGGCTGAAGGACGTCCCCTTCCTCGGCTGGCTCTTCAAGGGTGAGGACAAGCAGGATAAGATGGAGGATGTCCTCATCTTCATCACGCCGAGGATCCTTCCCACGGCAATCGCCGCGGCGAAGACTGCGGGAGGCGTGCAGCCGGCCGCGAAGGATGCCGAAAAGGCCCCGAAGCCGTGAGCCGGTCGAATCATAACTGTGTAGAAATATGAGGAGTGAGGTCCGGAGGCATGAAGATGTCTTTATCCCCCACTCTTCCAGAGCTGAGTGGCCGCCATGGATTACTTCAAGATCCTCAACCTGACCAGGGAGCCCTTCTCCAACTCACCGGAGCCGGAGTTCTTCTACCAGTCGTCCCAGCATCTGGGCTGCCTGCAGAAGCTTGAACTCGCCATCCGCCTCCACCGCGGGCTCAATGTGGTCATGGGAAACGTGGGGACCGGGAAGACGACCCTCTGCCGCGAGCTTCTCATCCGGTTCGCCAAATCGGAAGAGGACCGCAACGAAGTTGAGATCCATCTCCTGCTCGACCCTGCGATCAGTACCCCCCGTGAGTTCCTGGCCACCGTTGCGACCGCCTTCGGCATACCGGATGCCGCAGCCGCGGAGAGCGAGTGGCAGCTCAAGGAGCTCATCAAGCATCACCTGTTTCAAAAAGGGGTGGACGAAAAAAAGACAGTCGTCCTGATCGTCGACGAAGGGCAGAAGCTGCCGGATTTCGGCCTCGAAATCCTGAGGGAGTTTCTGAACTATGAAACGAATGAGGCCAAGCTCCTCCAGATCGTCATCTTCGCCCAGAATGAATTCGAGGAAATCCTGAAGGAGCACCCGAATTTCGCGGACCGCGTCAACCAGTTCATTGCCCTGGAACCCCTGAACTTCCGGGAGACTCGGCAGCTGATCGCCTACCGCATCGCCCAGGCCAGCGGGGAGAAGCCAGTGCGCCTCTTTACCTGGCCAGGACTGCGGGCCGTCTACAAAGCCACGGGCGGATATCCCCGGAGGATCATCACCCTTTGCCATCAGTGCATGCTGACCATGATCATCCAGAACCGGAAGCGCGCGGGATGGTTCCTGGTCCGTTCCTGCTCCGAGCGTGTCTCCACCGAGAAGGCTGCCGGACGGCGCCGCGCCCTGATCGCGGCATCTGCCCTTGCGGCGCTCCTTCTGATCGCGGCCGGGATTCTGGAGTGGGGGCCTCCCCTTTTCCAGGAATCGCCTCTATCCGGTAAAGCCGCCATCGCGCCTTTGGAGAAAACAGCGCCGCCGGTAGCCCCCGCGCCGGTTGCGGTCTTGCCGGCGTCTCCGCCGGCAGCCCCCGTCGCTACTCCTGCGCCTCCCGTGTTCAACACCAAGAAGCCGAAGGTCCTGGGCCGCATGATCGTCGAACCCGGAGAGACGGTTTATGGCCTGCTTCGCCGCGTCTACGGCGCCTATGATGAGGAACAATTGCAGGCCTTCGTCCGGACCAACCACCGCATCGCCGACATCAACCGGATCCGCAAGGGCGACGTCATCACCCTTCCGGCCGTTCCCGTCCGGACGAACCCGCTGGCGCCGGATCAATCGTGGGTGGCCGTGGCGATGAAGGGAAGCCTCGGAGAGGCTTATGAGTCCCTTCGGAGCTACCCCCAGGTGGAGGGCGGCATCCGTCTCTTTCCCTACTGGAATCCCAAGGAAGGGATGGTGTTTGCGCTGTTAAGCCGCAGCGGTTTTCCCGATGAAAAGGCGGCCGGCGCCTTTATCCAGCGTCTGCCGGCTGACTTTCCGCCCGGCGCCCGCGTGATCGCCCGGTGGTCCGAAGAGACGGAATTTTACGCCCGCTGAGGCGGAAAAGGTCCATTAGAGGGATATATCCGGGGAAACGGTGAGGAACACGCAAAAGTCAAAATTGACTGTTATTGTCATGCTGAGCCTGTCGAAGCATGCCCTGGAATCGAGTATTTATGTTCACCCTTCGACGGGCTCAGGGTGACACGGGCGTTTCCCTACGAGTTCCTGAAGAATGAAGAGGTCGTAAAACAATGGCTGTAAAAAAACGTTTGGGCGAGATGCTGCTTGAAGCCGGAATTCTCAACGAAGAGCAGCTCCGGAAGGCGATTGCCGAGCACAAGAAGGCGGGGCTCAAGCTGGGGCAGTTCCTCAGCCGGCAGGGCGTTGTCAACGAGAACAAGATCGTCGATACCCTGAGCCGCCAGCTCAAAATCGAGAAGTATCACCCCGACCAGTATCCGATCGACATGAATCTGGCCCGCATGGTCCCCTTCGAGATGGCGCAGAAGATGCAGGTAGCGCCCCTCCGGAAGAAGGGAAGGCTCCTGACGATCGCCATCACGGACCCCCTCGACATCAATACCCTCGATTCGATCGAGATCATGACCAATTCGGAGGTAGAGCCGGTCGTCTGCACCGAGCGGGAGGTCAACCAGTTGCTCAACGGCCTCTACGGCCAGAAGTCGGGCCTGGGCGGTGTCATGGAAGGCCTCGAAATCGAGGCCCAACCCGAGGAGGAGGCTGCCCCGGAACCGGCCCCCGAGGAGGTCCAGGTCTCGTCCCTCCAGGACATGGCGGGAGAGGCCCCAGTGGTCCGCCTGGTCAACTCCATCTTCGCCCAGGCGATCCGCGAGAGGGCGAGCGACATCCACATCAGCCCCCAGCAGAACAGCATGCAGGTGCGATTCCGGATGGACGGCAAGCTTCATGAGGTCCCCTCGCCGCCGAAGTCCCTTGCCCTGCCCATCATCGCCCGCATCAAGATCCTCGCCAACATGGACATCACCGTCTCGCGGATCCCGCAGGACGGCCGCTTCACCCTCAAGATGGACATGCGGGAGATCAATGTCCGCGTCTCTTCCATGCCCACGATCCATGGCGAAAACGTGGTCCTGCGCCTTCTCGACATGAGCTCGGGGGTCTATTCCCTCGACCGCCTCGGGATGATTCAATCGGACCGGGACAAGATCGAACTGATGATCCGCAAAGCCTACGGAATGATCCTGAGCACTGGACCGACGGGAAGCGGGAAGAGCACAAGCCTCTACTCCATCCTGAACGAACTCAACAGCACGGATACGAACATCATCACCCTCGAGGACCCGGTCGAATACCGGATCGACAACATCCGCCAGGTTCAGCTCAACCGCAAGGCGGGCATGACCTTTGCGGGCGGCCTCCGCTCCATCCTGCGTCAGGACCCGGACATCATCATGGTGGGCGAGATCCGCGATCCAGAGACGGCGGCGATCGCCATCCAGGCAGCCCAGACAGGCCACCGGCTGCTCAGCACGATCCACACGAACGACGCGGCCGGGGCGATCACCCGCTTCATCGACATGGGGATCGAGCCCTTCCTCGTTGCCTCTGCCTTGCTCGTTTCCTTTGCCCAGCGGCTGGTCCGGACCATCTGTCCCTACTGCGAGGAATCCTACATGCCTTCGGCCGCTTCCCTGGCCTCATGGGGATTGGACAAGGCGGAGAACCCCAATTTCAAGCGGGGAAAGGGCTGCTACCAGTGCATGAATACCGGCTACAAGGGGCGGACCGGAATCTTCGAAGTCCTGGTCAACGACGAAATGGTCCAGGAGATGATCCTGAAGAGGAGATCCTCCCAGGAAATCACCCGGGTCGCCGTGGCGGAGGGAAAGCTCCGCACCCTCAAGGAGGATGCGGCCGACAAAGTCCTCAGGGGGATCACGACCATGGAGGAGGCCGCCTCCGCGGTCATGGTGTAAGGCATGGCGAATTTTTCCTACCAGGCGATCAACGAAAATGGTGCGAACGTCTCTGGGCTCATCGAGGCCGAATCCATCGAAATGGCGCAAAATGTCCTGCTTTCCAAGGGCTATATTCCAACCGAGGTCGCGGCGGCATCTCGCGCCGCCAAGGGCGGTTCGCTCTTTACGAGGATCAAGGAGAGCATGAGCAAGGTGAATATCGCCGACCTCATTCTCTTCACCAAGCAGTTTCGTTCCATGATGCAGGCCGGGGTTCCGATCCTCCGCCTCCTCCAGGTTCTTGAAAATCAGACCCAGAACAAAATCCTGAAAGCCGCCGTAGGGATCATCGGCCAGGATATCAGGGCAGGTGCCACGCTCCACGAAGCGATGAAGAAGCACCCCTCGATTTTCTCGCCCCTCTACCTCAGCATGATCAACGCGGGTGAGATCAGCGGCACGGTTCCCGACATCCTCGGGCGACTGATCGACATCATCGAACACGAGGCGAAGATCAAGTCGGACATCAAATCGGCGCTTCAGTACCCGATGATGGTGCTGATCGCCTTGGGCGTCGCGTTTTTCGTTCTGCTAACCTTCGTCATCCCCAAGTTTACTACCATCTTTGCCAAGGCGGGACTGGGGTTGCCGTGGCCCACGAAAGTCGCCATGCTCATGTATCAGGGGATCGCCAATTACTGGTACATCCTGATCGCGGGGACGGTAGGTCTGATCCTCGTTCTGCGCGCATACTTCAAGACTGCGAATGGGCGCTTAGCCCTGGACGCTTTTTTGCTGAAGACCCCCCTTTTCGGCCCCCTATTTCAAAAGGCGGCGATGTCGAGATTTGCGAGTATTTTTGCAATACTGCAGGCGAGTGGTGTCCCTGTGATGCAGTCGATGGAGGTCCTCTCCGGAACGATCGGCAACACGGCGATATCTCGCGAATTCGACCGGGTCCGGGATAAAATCAAGGAGGGCCAGGGAATCTCGGGACCGTTGGGTTCGGCAAAATACTTCACGCCGATGGTTGTGGACATGGTCGCCATCGGTGAGGAGTCCGGAAACATCGAAGATATGCTCCGGCAGATCGCCATTCACTATGATGACGAGGTCGGCTACGCGGTCAAGCGGCTTTCGGACAACATCGGTCCCATCCTGATCGTGGGGCTGGCTGCTGTCGTTGGTTTTTTCGCCCTCGCGATTTATATGCCCATGTGGGACATGACCAAGATGGCCAGGTAAGTGAAACGGAAAAACGTCCGCATCAGCCCCTATATTCTGATTCCGGTGATATTCAGCGGTATCCCGCTTCTGGCGGTGATCATCACCTACCGGATCACCTCCGGTTATGAGGGGAAAAATATTGAGCCGGTGATGCCGCTTTTCTATCTTGGCGTTGCCACCGTAATTTTCTCCATGGCCTGCAGCTATTTCATCCTTGCGCTGATCCTCAAACCGATCATAAAATTTGTCCAGGTGGCCGAAAAGCTTCCAGTTCTGGCAAAATCTCCGGATAACGCCGATAGCGGAGGAGGAGAGGAAGACATCGAACATCTCCACAAAGTGCTCGAACAAGTTTCCAGTCTCCTCGGAAAGGTCGAGGCACGAGAACTTTTCCCTGAGATCATCGGACAGAGTCGCGCCATGCGGGGGATCTTCGGACAGATCCTGAAGGTGGCCCCGACCGACTCGACTGTCCTGATCTCGGGAGAAAGCGGCACGGGGAAGGAGCTTGTCGCGACGAGCCTGTACGAACACAGCCTCCGCAAGGGCAGACCTTTTGTCAAGATCAACTGCGTAGCTATTCCTGAAGGCCTCCTGGAGAGCGATCTCTTCGGGCACGAGAGGGGGGCATTCACCGGTGCCGTTGCACAGAAGAAGGGGAAATTCGAGCTCGCCGATGGCGGGACCATTTTCCTCGATGAAATCGGCGATATGCCGCCGGTCACCCAGGCAAAACTTCTCAGGGTCTTGCAGCAGAAGGAGTTCGAGCGAGTGGGTGGCACACAACCGATCCGAGTGGACGTCCGTTTCGTCACAGCCACAAACAAAAACCTTACGGATTTGATCCAAGCCGGGGCATTCAGAGAAGATCTCTTTTATCGTCTGAACGTCTTTTCTCTCCACCTTCCGCCACTGCGGGAGCGTCGGGAGGATATCCCTTCCCTTATTGAACATTTTCTGAAAAAAACGGGAAAGGATATTACCGTTTCCCAGCGGGCGATGCAACTCATT
>JAJFTY010000103.1 GCA_021372695.1 Deltaproteobacteria bacterium | reverse complement strand
CCATGCATGAGCTTTCCGTCACAGAGGCGATCCTGAAGATCGTGCTGAAACACGCGGAGGCGAACAGCGTGCGGCAGGTCGTGGCCATTCATCTGCGGATCGGGAAAATGAGCGATCTCCAGGACGAGTGGCTCCAGAGCTATTTCGACCATCTGAGCAAGGGCACCCTGGCCCAGGGGGCAAGACTCAAGATCGAGCGGATGCCGATCATGGTGCGGTGCACCGCCTGCTCCACCTCCTACGAAGCCGAGGCCGCCAGGTTGGGGGATATGCCCTGTCCCGCCTGCGGGGAGAAGGGCTGCACGCTTGTTTCCGGAAGGGAATACTACATCAAGGAGATGGAGGTGGAGTAATGCCGGAGGTGAGGCTGATCGAGGTCAAAGAGGAGATCCTGGCGGACAACAACAGAGTGGCCGGGGAGATGCGGGAGCGTCTGCGAAAGACAAACACCATGCTCCTGAATCTCATGTCTTCGCCGGGTTCGGGCAAAACCAGCCTGATTCTCCAGACGGCGGCACACATCAAGGAGAGTCTGCGGCTGGGCGTGATCGAGGCGGATATCGAATCCACGGTCGACGCGGACAAGGTCGCCGGTCGGGGCATCCGTGCCGTTCAGCTCCGGACCGGAGGACTCTGCCATCTCGACGCCACGATGGTTGCCCAGGGCATCGATGCGCTGGGGGTGGACGACCTCGACCTCGTCATCATCGAAAACGTGGGGAATCTGGTCTGTCCGGCCGAGTTCGACACGGGCGCCCACAAGAACGTCATGATCCTGAGCGTCCCCGAGGGGGACGACAAGCCGCTCAAATATCCCCTGATGTTCTCCATCTGCGATCTGCTCATCATCAACAAGATCGACTACCTGCCCCTCAGCGATTTCGACGTGCCGGCCCTGCGCAAACGGGTGCTGGCCTTGAACCCGCGCATCGTCATCCTGGAGGTCTCCTGCAAAACCGGCTCCGGGATCGAAGATTGGGTCCGCTGGCTGGAAAAGGAAGTGAAATTGGGGTCAGAGTGAGATTATGCAGGGTCCATCATGATGCGCTGAAGGCCCATGAATGCGTCAAGGAAAAATTCCGGGTTGCAATACAGGCCTTAAAATATTGATGTAATATGGCCATCAATTGATGTTCAAAAACCATCAATGCGATGGCGCTTTGCGAAGCTCACCCGAAGAGCAACGAATCGTCCATAGTGATCTGGAGATAACGAAAACCAGGTCTCAACCGAAAGCGGAGGGCATATGGGGAAGAAGAGTCTCGCCTTGCTGGTGTGGCTGGGGTTTTCCATTTCGGCCGCTGCCCTGGGGGGCACGGTGCAGCCGGCGCTCGCCGCGGACCCGCCAAGCCGTATGGTCGTCTTCGAGGGGTTCTACCGGCCCACCTGAGGCATTTGCGCGGCCGCCGGTCCGGCGGTCGATCAACTGGCCCAAGAGTATGCCTCCCAACCCGTCGTGTTCCTGGAGCATGATGCCGACCATCCGCTGGGAAGCCGTTACAACCGGTGGTGGGCGGCCTTCGGCAGCGGAGGCTCGGCATCCCTGCCGATGATCATGGTCGACAGCGGTCATCAGATCAGCAACGGCTACCTGAACTTCCACGACGTATACCAGGGGATGGTCGATGCGGAGCTCGCGCGCCCGGCCAAGGCGCACATCCGCGCCTCCTGTGGCCGCGTGGGGAACCGGATGCGCGTCACCGGCCAGCTCACCAACCTCAGCGGCGTCACGCTCTCCTCTGCCGCAAACGGCGCGACTATCCATCTGATCGTCTATGAGGATGCGCACGTCGCCGACACCGACCGCTATGTCCGCGCAGCCCTGTCGACTGCCATCGCTTCCGGGCTGGCGGACGGCGCCACGACGGCCTTCACCCTGGAAACGGCCGATCTGGCCGGCGTCGACTGGAACAAGCTCCACGCCGTGGTCCTCGCGGACTACCGGCCGGCAGGCACTTCCGGCCCTTACGACATGCTCCAGGCGGCAAGGGCGGGCGGGGCGGCGCTGTCCGATGCGATCGCGGCTCTCCAGGTCATGGCCGGCATGACCCCTTCGCAGGAGATCAACCGGAACGTCGACGTGCAGGGAGACGGCAGGATCGGCCTCCCGGAAGCCATGGCCATCCTGCAGGAACTGGCCGGGATGAGATAGGGTTGATGCCTCCCGCCTTGGTCCCGTGACGGGACTGTCCATCCTCCGGGTGGTTGATAACGGGCGGTTGGCTGATCTTTCAAATTCCTTTAATGAAGCCAATGTATTGCGTTGCCGTTTCCTGGGGCTTTTCCATCATGGGCACATGACCGCAATCCTTGATGATGACCGTTTTATGATTTTTTAATCCTTTTTCGAAAACCGGGACGCTGGAAATGTCCACGACTTTATCCTGGTCTCCCCAAAGGATGACAGCGGGTGCTTTGA
>JAJFTY010000095.1 GCA_021372695.1 Deltaproteobacteria bacterium | reverse complement strand
AGGAGAGGTTCAATCCCGACCTGGAGGAGCGGCTCGTCGCCCTCCTGAAGGACGGTCTTTCGGCAATGATCGTCGCCGACGACAGCATGCTGGCGAAAAAGACGAATATCTTCGCGTTGAACATCCAGACAGGAAAGTTGGAGGTCGTGCCGGCGATCTCCCTCTCGACGCTTGCACAGGCGCGCGACAATCTCCGCCATGAGGTCATTGGGGATTCGGGTGTTTCTGCCGCTTGGCGACCCCACGTCCTGCGCCTCGCAGAAGGCCTGCTCACCCCCAATCTGGCATTCGATGAAACGCGGACAAAGATGAGGCAGGAGCAGGACGCAAACAATGTGGACCATGTCCTGCGCCAGTTGAAAAAGGGCAAGGTTGTCCTTCGCCAGGGCGATGAGGTCGGACCGGATCATCTGATCCAGATTGAGGCTCTGCGCAGATTGGCTCCGGAGGGCTCTTCGATCAGGCAAACCCTGGGGATGGCGATACTGGTCGCCATCCTTCTGTTCATGTTCGTCTTTTTCGTACGGCTGGTTCCGGCGGAACAATGGGGTTATCTCCGGTTGGCGGGATTCCTGGTCCTCGTCCTGACCGCAAATCTCGTGCTGCTGAAGGCCTCATGGTTCGTCTGCGAATCCGTAAGCCAGAGTTTCCCCTTTCCGCCGTTCAACGACAGGTCCTCTTTCTTCTACCTGCTGCCTTTTGCGTACGGCTCGATGCTGATCACCCTGCTGGCGGAAACGAGATGCGCATGGCTCTTCCTCGTTTTTTTCACGGTCCTTGCGGCTCAGTTCGCCGGGTCGGACTATTCCGGTTTTTTCTATATCCTGATGACCAATCTCACGGGAATCCTTGTGATGCGAAAAGTCACGCAGCGGATCGGGATCATCGGAGCCGGATTCAAATTGGGGCTGGCCTCGGTGGTCTTTTTCGCCATCCTCCAGCTGATGAAACAGGCACAGCCGGATCTGATGAACGGGGGATTCGGAGCCGCCCTGGCATTCCTATCAGGGCCCGTGAACGCCGTCTTTCTGGTATTTACGATTCCCCTGTGTGAACGTCTCTTCATGATCACGACCGAGATCCGGCTCTCCGAACTCGGCAGCCTCAATCTCCCGCTCATCCGAGAACTCATCCTGAAGGCCCCCGGGACCTACAACCACAGCATCGCCGTCGGAACCCTCTGCGAGGGCGCCGCCAAGGCGATCGGCCTGAACCCTCTTTTTCTGAGGATCGCCGCCCTCTACCACGACATCGGCAAGGCCGTCCGGCCCGAGTATTTCGTGGAGAACCAGCGGGGGGCCAATCCCCATGACCGAATCGACCCTCAGGAAAGCGTCCGGTTCCTCAAGGGACATGTGGAGGACGGAATCGTCCTGGCAAGACGGGCAAAACTTCCGGCCTCCCTGGCCGATCTCATTCCCCAGCATCACGGAACAAGGCTGATGCGGTTCTTCTACGAGAAAGCCAAGGCGGAGGCATCCGACAAAGACATCAAAATTGAAGAGGATTCATTCCGCTACGACGGCCCGAAACCTCAGACCAAAGCGGCGGCGATCCTCATGCTTGCGGACGGCATCGAGGCAGCCGCGCGGACCCTGAACGACCACTCTCCGGACCAGCTGACCACTCTCATCAAGAAAATAACCGTGGATGCAACGCAGGATGGGCAATTTTCCGACTGCGACATCACGTTTCTGGAGATGGATCGCATCGGCCGCAGTTTCCTGGAAACCCTCAGCAGTTACTACCATAGCCGCATTGCCTATCCGGGTGTCGATTTGGAGCCGGGATCCGGCCCTTGAGGGATATGGCGAAAATTCGCTCCGGTTCGCCGCGGCGAACCGGCTTATCTATGCGGCGTGATTCAGAGAGTTACGCGGGGCGCTCACATTTTCGTCCGCCGTGCAACCGGGGTCAAAATGCCCTCTGGCCGGCGACGGAACTTCAGCCGAGGATCGCCCCCTGGCGGAGGAGCTCGGCACGGACGGCGGCCGCATCGTCCGGCGCGCCGCCTTCGGCGCAGTGGGCCGCGGCAACGCCGGCCGCCTGTCCGGTGGCGAAGGCGGTGCCCATCACGCGCAGGGAGCCGTAGACCTGCTCGTCGCAGCCGATCACCCGGCCTCCGAGCCAGAGATTGTCGACGAGAGCGGCCCGGAGCGCCGGCAGGGGGATGTGATAGAAGCCGCTCCCGCCCACGGGCCTGAACTCCGGACCTTCCTCCAGGCCCGAGTGGAGCTCGGCGGGCCAAGAGCCGCAGGCGATGCCGTCGTCGCGGGTGCGGCCCGAGAGCAGGTCGTCTTCCGTGAGCAGATAGCGCGTCTGCAACTGCCGGCTGTCGCGGATGCCCAGCCGCGGCCCTGTCCCGGCGATGTAGGCGTTTTCGAAACCGGGAACGCGGGTCCTGAGGAGTCCGAGAAACCTCCAGGAGAGATCGCGCGCGCGGCGCTCGGCAACTCCGAGGTCGGCGGAGTCGATGCCGTCCGTGGCGAGATCGACGCCCCGCCACCACAGGTCGTTCGAACGGGGCAGGCGCAGGAAATAGCCGCCGAGGGAAAGGACGGCCCCCGCGGCATCGTCGTTCCGGAACTGGGCCATCACCTCCGCCGGCACGTCCCGGCGTACGTCAACCTGCGGGGATACGCCGCCGATCCGCACGGGGAAAGATGCGAGCTGGCGGCCGCGCTGCGGGTTCAGATCCCGCATCGACGGAACCCCGGCGGCAAAGCCCAGGTCAGCCTCACCCGAGGCGTCGACAAAGGCCGCAGCCTCGACGTCGAAGCGGCCCGCGTGGTCAAACAGCGTCACGGCCTCGACGGCCGCCCCGGAGCGGTGCGCGCCGATCAGGGTGCAGTGCAGGCGGCAGTCGAAGGCATGCTCCGCCGCGATGCGGTCGAACGCGACCTTGACCCCCTCGGGATCGCACAGGATGATCCAGTTGCCGCTGGGGGCGAGAATCGGCGCGACCTCGAACCCGAGCTTCGCGAGCTCCGCGATCACGCCGGCGCCGACGCCGCCCACCACCGGCCGACCGGCATCGCCGGGGGTATAAAATCCGCAGTAGGAGGGCACGTTGGCGTTGGCGGCCGCACCGCCGAGAAATCCGTAGCGCTCGACCAGGAGCGTTCGCGCGCCGCGGCTGTGGGCGCCGACAGCAGCGGCGACGCCTGCCGCTCCGCCGCCGATCACGACCACGTCATAGTGGGTTCTCCTGTCCATTCGCATGAAATCCAATCTATCCGACCCTGCCGGGCTCGTCAAGAGTCCCAAACCCGCATGAACGTCATGCCGGCGAAAGCCGGCATCCAGACGTCGTCCCGGTGAAAGCCGGGAACCAGAGAAGCACTGGAGCCCGGCGTTCGCCGGGGTGACAACTTTTTTGCGAGTTCATCAACCCTGATTGTCGCGGACCACTCCGCCGTCGGCCGGGGGATGAAGCCGGGCGCCATCGGCGCCGGCATCGTGGAGCGTCTCATCGACATATTCCGGCGGGAAGTGTTCTCCGCGAAAGAGCAGAAGGGCATCGGGAAGGCGGCGGAGAAAGGCGTCCACGACCTCCGGCGCCAGATGGCTTCCCGCCTCCTCCCGGAGAAGGGAGATCACCTCATTCATGGGCATGGGGTCGCACCCCAGAGTCCGCTCACCCCGGTATTTGGGATAGTCCCGGCGCGAAGTCAGGGCATCGAACATATCAGCCACCGCGATGATCCGGGAGCCGAGGGGAAGGTCGCTGCCGCTCGCCTGATCCGGATACCCGCTGCCGTCAATCTTTTCATGGTGGTGGCAGGCGATATCTGGAACGGATCGGAGATGTCGGGGAAAATGGAATTTCTCCAGAATCAATTTTGTCTTGGCCGGATGGCTCTTCATCTCTTCCAGCTCCTCGGTCGTGAAAAGCCCATTCTTGAGCAGGACCGCGTCGCGGATCCCGATCTTGCCGATGTCATGGAGAAGCGCGGCGAGCCGGAGCGCCTCGACGTCGTTCTCGCCGAGCCGCATCTCTTCGGCGATGAGCATCGAGTATTCCATCACCCGCTGGGAGTGGCCCGCGGTCAGCGGATGCCGCGCATCGACGATCGTCGAGAGCGTGCTGATCGAGCTGTTGAAGGAGATCTTGAGCTCGTCGACGAGCATGGAGTTTTCGAGCGCGATCCCCACCTGCGCGGCGAGGCCCCGGAGAAGAACCTCGTCCTTGCTCGTGAAATGGTCGTCGCCTTTCTTGTTCATGACCTCGATGACGCCGAGGCTTTTCCCTGCACGGCCCCAGACGGGGAGGCAGAGAACCGAGCGGGTCCTGAAATCGTTGCGCTCATCGAAGGAGCGGTCGAAGTAGGAAAGCTCCCAGGCGTCCGTCACATTGATCGTCTCCCCGGTCTCGGCCACACGCCCGCTGATCCCCTTGCCCAGGGGCAGGGTGATCGCGTCGATCCCTTCGGCCACCTTGGTCCAGATGCGCCGGTTGTCCCAGTCGATCACGTAAAGGCTGGTGCGTTCGACCGCCATGACCTCGGTGACCCGGCCGATGATCTTCGGAAAGAGGCGTTTGAATTCCAGTTCGGAGGTGAAGTCGGAGGCCACCCCGATCAGGTTGGCCATGAGTTCCCTGAGCTCTTCGCTCTCCTCCAGCCGGTCCGCTGCCACATGGAAGATATCATTGAACGACCGGACCAGACTCCAGATCTCGCTTTCCTCCCGCGGGCTCCGGCCGGCATCGGCCGCCTGCGGACGGATCGCGTCCGAAACCGTGATCTCCTGGCCGGCAGACTCCTTCTTCCCGTTCCTGACTTCCGCTGATTTGGTCCGGATTTGCTCCGTGAGTTTTTCTAACGAGCGGATCCAGCGGAACATCAGAAATAGGCTCAGCAGCGAGAAGACGAGCATGATCAGGGCGCTGAAGTTCAGGATGGTGGCCAGCGTGCCGCTGCGGTCCGCAACGATGGCGGGAAGGAGGTAGCTCTCTTTGACGAAGATCAGGATGAGTAGGGGCAGCAGGGAAGAAATGGCGAAGAATGAGAGGAACAGCCTCCGAAATTTCTCTCCCTCGAGCGACTTAAAGAGCTTCATCCGTGCGCGTGCCTTTCTTTCCGGTTCTCCTCCCGGCGCTGATGGTGCATTGGCTGGTCAGTCTCCGGCCAGCCAGGACGGGTCGTCCCATTCGCAGGGAAGCGCCCGGATGGTGCCGGGCACCGTGATCTCTCCGGCCCGGCCCAGGGCCGCCTTCAGGATGGCCCTCTGGTTCTCGCGGTCGAAGGGTTTGCCCGACGTGTGGCCGAGCGGGTAGTTCACGAAAAAGCTCCGCGGCGGCTTGACGAGCGCGGTCAGGTCGTAGGCGCAGGAGAGGGAGACGGTTGGAATGCCTTCCTCTTCGAGGGCCCGGGCGATCAATCCCACGGATTGATGGCAGAGCGGTCAGGCCGGCACCAGCAGCACGAGATCCGCCTCCATGGCCTTGAGGCGGGCGATCATCGCGGGGATCATCTCGTCCAAAAACTGGGTCTTGCGGAAGATGCGGCCCATGAAGGTGAGATGGAACGGGGTCAGGCTGCCGATGAACCCCTCGGCCGCGAGCTCCCGCAGCCGTTCGAGGGGAAAGACGCAGTTGATGTCTTTTTCCGCGTCCTTGTGGTCGTAGTAGTCGTGGCTGATCAGGAGGTCGAACGGGGCCGTCTCCACGGCGATCTCCCGGAAGGTGAGGTCGTTCTTGTCCGGTTTGAACGGGATCTGGCCCCGGCGGTAAGCCCCGCTCGAACTGATCAGCGCAAGCCTGCTTTCCGCCAGGGGCTTGACCAGGGGCGTCCAGGGGGCGGAGGCGT
>JAJFTY010000089.1 GCA_021372695.1 Deltaproteobacteria bacterium | reverse complement strand
CCCCCAGGAACACTCCGGGAATATCCACCCGCGAGATCAAGTCGTCCAGGGAGCGGCTCGAAAGGATCGCCACACGCTGCAGGGACAGGGCCGCAAGATCCCCGAGCAGATCCCTGCAGGCCGGATGGATCTCCGCTTCGGCGGAGCGGGATACAAACTCCGAGATCGTCCCGTCAAAATCGAAAAACCAAAGCGTCGCTCTGCCCGGATCCGGCTTCATCAAGACGTCCTCTTTCAACTCATCACACTGTTCCCTGTAAGGCGGGCGTGCACTTTCTTCAGAATTGCGCTGGAACACCGGAGCGTCAGGAACTTGACGGCGGCCAGGTGCGGGTTCAGCCTCTGGATCACACTGCCCGCCCTGGATGCCCGCTTTGCTTCGCTTCTGCTTTTGCCGAAGTGTACTCGTCTCAGCAGCTCATCGAAGATCTTCCGGCCCCACTCGTAGATGTTGTCCTTCTCGACCTGGGCCCTCATCCGCGCCATCCGCTGCCTGCGCTCCTTCTCCGGCATGCGGAAGGCCTGGAGCATCGCGTCGGCCACCTGATCGGCGTCATAGGGGTTGATGAGCACGGCATCCGTCAGCTCGCGGGCGGCCCCGGTGTACCGGGACAGCAGCAGGACGCCGTCGCCATCGGTTCGCGCGGCGATGAACTCCTTGGCCACCAGGTTCATGCCGTCATGAATGGAGGTGACCATGACCACATCGGCCATGAGATAGGCCGCAATCACGGCATAATAGTCGTGATGGGCCCGCAGGAAGTGGACGGGCCTCCAGGAATCCGTCCCGTGCCGCCGGTTGATCTCTTCCACCAGGTTCTCGATCTCGTGGTCGATGCGGCCGTATTCCTCGATCTGCGTGCGGCTCGGGGCCGCAAGCTGCAGCATCGTCACTTTCTTCTTCAGGTCGGGGTTGCGCTGCAGGAGAAGATCGAATCCCCTCAGGCGCTCCGGTATGCCCTTCGTGTAGTCGATCCGGTCGGCCCCGACGTAGATCTTTGTTTCCTCGGTGCCCGGTCCCAGCTCCCGGATGAAGCTCTCCTTTTTATCCTGCACGGCCGCCGATTGCGCATCGATGCCGATCTGTTTGAAATCGACGCTGATCGGGAAGGGCCTGATGTAGGTGGGCCGTCCGCCCCGGTAGATGCTGAAATTTTCGTAATCCACCATGGCCTCCATCGTCTTCTCGACGGTGTCCAGGAAATTGTTGCAGTGGTACTGGATGTGGAACCCCAGCAGGTCGTTGCCCAGCAGGCCGTCGAGGATCTCCTCCGACCAGGGGAAGATGCGGAAGGCTTCGCGATTGGGCCACGGGATGTGCCAGAAGTGGACCAGCTTCAGGTCGGGTCTTGCATTTCTCAAATAGCGGGGCAGAAGGGCCAGATGATAATCCTGGATGAAGACGATCGCCGGCGAATCGCCCACCTCGTCGAGGACCGTGTCGCTGAACCGCCTGTTGACGTCCCTGTAGATCTCCCAGTCCTTTCTCGAGAACCGGGGTTTCGTGTAGACGATGTGGCACAGGGGCCACAGTGCCTTGTTGGAGATGCCGTAGTAATATCCCTCTTCCTCTTTCGGCGTGAGCCATACCCGCCGAAGGGTGAATCGCGGATTCTGCTCGGGAAGCCGAACGCGATTTTTCCGGTCCACGACAAGCCGGTCCGCCGAGGCCGAACCGTGCGCGATCCACGTCCCGCCCACGGCCTCGATGATCGGCTCCAGGGCTGTCACAAGCCCGCTTGCCGGGCGAATTGCACGGATGCCGTCAGCCACCCGTTCATGAAACCAGGGCTGCCGGTTGGAAACGACAACGACTTTTGTCTTCTTCTTCTTGATGCCCGAAAAGAGATTGCCCAAGGCCAGTGCGTCCATGTTGATTCCTCCTTCCACATGGTACTTGCGGCTGTTCAGCCGGGCATCCCCAATGATACAAGGCTGGAGATAGTGCGATCGGGCAGTGGATGTACGACCAGAGGCAGATCTGTTGAGTTGAATGGGGATAACGTTTTTCTTGCAGGATGGGTGCCGTCAGGGTGATTCCCAGGCAAAGTTCCTCTAAGTCGCCAGAGACAAAACAGAATGACGGGGTGAAACAGGCCGAATGGAAACCCTGCCATTCCCCCGGATCGACAATATCGTCGATCCGCGATCAGGTCCTGCGACAATTCTTGCCTGACCCGTCAAAACACCTGCCAAAAGACTACCCTCATGTCGGCTGCTTGCTTTCTGCTATTTTCTTCCCTCCGCTCTTTTCTTTTTCTTAATCACTTCCTCACTCATACACTTAGACACTCAGCCACTTCTTCACCGGTCACTGCTGCACAGCCTGTTCACGGTTTCCCCCAGAGCTCTTTGAGACGCTGGTCCCGTCCGCAGCTGTACTTGTAATATTTGTACCGGACCGGATTCTTCCGGTAGTAGTTCTGGTGATACTCCTCGGCGCGGTAAAACGTCGTCGCGGGGGCAATCTCGGTGTAGATCGGGCCGGGAAATCGCCGGGACTGCTCGAGCGCCTTTTTGGACGCCTCGGCCAGACGCTTCTGCTCCTCGCCGTGATAGAAGATTGCCGACCGGTACTGGGTGCCCGCATCGCAGAACTGCCGGTCTTTCACCGTGGGATCGATATTGCGCCAGAAGACCTCGAGCAGCCTGGAGTAGCTGATGACGGCCGGATCGTAGGCGATCTCGATCGATTCGGCATGGCCC